>NZ_JBYBKW010000002.1:0-408673 GCF_057475285.1 Paenalcaligenes sp. DL 309 | reverse complement strand
CATCGTGGGTATCGATATGGGAATTGCCCGTTTTGCCACCCTGAGCGATGGCTCGTATGTCGCTCCGCTCAATCGCTTTAGACGCCAAGAGAAAGCCTTGGCAAAGGCGCAACGAGCGCTGAGCCGAAAACGGAAATTTAGCAACAACTGGAAAAAGGCGAAGGCCACCGTCCAGAAAATCCATGCCCGTATCGCCAATGCCCGACGCGACTACCTGCACAAAGCCACGACCACCATTAGCCAAAACCACGCGATGGTGTGTATCGAGGATTTGCCGGTTCGGAATATGTCCAAGTCCGCATCAGGCACAACGGAAAGACCAGGGCGAAACGTGAAAGCCAAATCGGGCCTAAACAAAGCCATCCTTGATCAAGGATGGTTCGAGTTTCGGCGTCAGCTAGACTACAAACTGGCTTGGTTGGGCGGGGAACTCCTTGCCGTACCCCCCAGAAACACCAGTCGAACCTGCCCTTGTTGCGGTCATATCGCCAAAGAAAATCGGCGCAGCCAAGCGCGGTTCCAGTGTGTGAGCTGTGATTTCGAGGAAAACGCCGATTTAGTCGGCGCGATCAATGTGTTAAGGGCGGGACACGCCCAGTTAGCTTGTGCAGACACTTCGCCCGCAGTTAGGGGCGTCGGGCCAAGAACCCACCGAAGCGAGTCAGGCGATGGTCGCTTGAACGCTGTAGGAATCCTTGTCCTTTAGGGCGAGGAGGATGTCAAATTAGCCACTGCACCACAAAAGGCATAAATACGGCGGTTAGAATTCCAGTCAGGCTCATAGCCAATGCTGAAAAAGCACCCATGGTTTCGCTGATTTGAATTAAACGCGCCGTACCAATGGCATGCGTGGATACTCCGGTAGCGACCCCACGTACGATGGGGTCGTTAATGCGTAATAAATGAAACAACGGCCAGGCCATAATACTACCTACAATCCCAGTAAAAGCCACAGAAACAGCGGTTAGGGAAGGCTGCCCACCAAAATAATCCGCCACGGGCATGGCGATGGGCATCGTGGCAGATTTAGGCATGAGGGAGATAATGGTTTCAGGGCTAGCACCAGACCATTGGCTAATTAAAGCAGCGCTGATTAAACCCACCAAAGAGCCCACAGTAATACTGACGCTTAAGGAAAACCAAAGCTGTTTTAGGCGAGGTAATTGTTTATAAAGCGGTATAGCTAGACCTACGGTGGCCGGTCCGATTAAAAAGTGAAGAAACTGTGCCCCTTCGAAGTAACTTTCGTAAGGGGTTTTTGTGATCATTAAAATCCCTACAATGGCGCAAACGGAGGTTAATACAGGTAAGGCCAGAGGGTTTAGATTAACGCGCCTATATAAGAAAAGAGATAAGAGATAGACGCATAAAGTGACGGTGAGCCAAAGAACTGGGCTATCGATCAAAAAAAGCCAAATAGGCAAGAGCATTTCTTTAGTCATTATTTTTGCTTTTTATTTTTTATTTTTAAGAGCCAAGATAAACAATAAGCGGTAACAGCCATGGTGATAAGCGTGCCAAAAATGCCAGCCATCACAAAAGGAAGCCATTCTTCTTTTAGGAGATCAAAATACAGCATAACGCCTGTGACCGCAGGAATAAAAAGCAGCATAAAGTGTTGTATGAGTAGGGTGGCACTTTGCTCTAGGGCTCGAGGCACTTTTTTATAAATAACCAAAGCCGAAAACAGTAATAACATACCTGCTAAAGGCCCAGGCAAAGACAAGGCTAAGAGGTGTACAACTACCTCGCCTAACAACTGAAACACTAGCAATGTGCTAAAAGCAATAATAATAGGCATGTTAAAAAATTACATAACAACTACATAAAACTAATTAATAGTGGCGGTATTGTAAGGAGTAGCCACCCATGTGCGCCAACGTAGTTCTAAACCTTCAGGTAAGTAAACCACCACTGGTAAACGGCTATTGTATTCCAACAGAGAACCTGTGGTGATTACCGGAATAAACTTAAAAGATTTTTCTTCATCGGGACATGCCATTTTAGTACTGACCGGGCCGCTTAGCTCGCTAAGCTCGTAATAATTATAACCCCAGCCTTCTAAGGTTTTTTCAGTGAGTTGGCCCGTATAATGCGTGGGATTACAGTCTATCTCTTGCACTTTCCCGGGCAAAAGTTCTATTTTCAGGTTGTTTTCATAGTTGCCAACGGGCAGACGGATAATATGACGCTCGTAGTTGGCTTCAGGAGCGGGGAAGGCGTCTAAATCAACGGCGGTGTTTTGATTGTTAAGCGCCTCCGTTTCTGTGTCTGCTGCTAGTGTTACAGTGGTAGAGAGGAATAGCGCTCCAATAGTGGTAATAAGAGCTTTTATTGATGGGTTAGCGTGTAATAATGGCAACATAATAAACCTACTTAAGTAATTTTAATTGTTGATAGTAACCGCTTTTCACTATCAGTTCATATAGTAGCAGTAGCTGCACTAGATAGGTATGAACTAGACTATAGGGGCTAAGACATATACAATAGTTAGCACAACTTTTGTGCTAACTACTTAATAATTAAGCACTTTTATTGGTATTTCAATTAATTCAGGTGAATAATAAATGGATTAGCTCCATCTCTTATTCACCTTCATGGGGTATGTGCCGCCCATCGTAGCTATGCGGAAACGGCAGGGTGTGGTGTGTCTAAACATAGAACTATAAATATAAATAGACACTGACACAGACACACATAATGAAGGTCAATAATAATATGCAAAACAATGAGTTTTTCCAACTCAGTACGTCAACCGCCTTACTTTTATTAATAGGGTTTTATCTAGGGACATTTTTACTTACGCTGATGATTAGCCGTAAAAATGAAAACGTAGATGAGTACATGGTATCAACCAGTGCTGTAGGCTTTGGTTTGTCTGCGGCAAGTATGATTGCCACCTGGATTTGGGCGGCTTCTTTTTATGCCAGTGCTACATCTGGCTTCCAATACGGTTTATCTGGGCCCATGCATTATGGTTTCTGGGGGGCTTTGATGATTTTATTTATCTATCCCTTTGGTCGCCGTTTCCGTAAGTTAGCCCCGGATGCCCATACCTTAGCTGAGGTGATGCACGCACGGCATGGGAAATCCAGTCAACTTATTATGGCGGGTTCCAATATCGTAGGTAGCTGTATTAGTTTGATGGTGAACTTTACCGCAGCAGGGGCACTGGTATCGGTATTAAGTCCCTTAAGCTTTATTCAAGGGGTATTGATTGCCGGATTAGGGGTATTGTTATATACCTTATGGTCTGGTTTTCGCGCTTCGGTGATGACAGACTTTGCACAGCTGATTGCTATGATTTTAGCTGCGGTGGTGATAATTCCACTCATTTTCTATAATGCGGGAGGCACCACATTTTTAGCAGAAAACTATTGGCGTTTAGATGCAGAGCAAGCTAACTTCTTTTCTACTAAAGCTATTTTAGAACAAGGGGCGCCTTTCTTTATCGCAGTACTGGCCTATGCCATTGGTAATCAAACCATTGCACAGCGTTTATTTGCGGTACGGGAAGATTTAATACGTTCCACCTTTATAACCGCCACTATAGGTTATGCCGGTGTAGTGATTGGTTTAGGTATGCTTGGTTTGCTTGCAATTTTTGCAGGTTTAGTGCCAGTTGATGGCGATATGAACAACATTATTCCGCAGATGGCTTCTATGTATTTGCCTCCTGCTGGTATTGCGTTGTTCTTTATTTTGGTGATTGGTTCATTGTCATCTACGGCAGACTCAGACCTCAGTGCATTATCTGCTTTAGTCATGACGGATATTTACGGTAAAAACATTGCCAAAGGCAAGCCTGACCCAAAACGTATGTTGCTTTGGGGGCGTATGACCATGATTATTGCCACCATGATAGGTGTGATTTTTGCTAGTTTACGCTTAGACATTCTCGTCATGTTGGTGTTTGTGGGCGCTTTATGGGGTGCTATTGTTTTCCCGGTAATTGCGAGTTTTTATTGGGGGAAAATCACTAACCGTGCTTTTACTACGGCAGTATTCTGCGCCGTGATTCTATTCACTATAGTGCGTTTTGAATTGCTCCCTTTGACTGGCGCTATAGGTGTATTTTTTGAAGTTGCTGCCGCTATAGGTGGTGGGGTGGTGATTGGTTTAATGACCTTTGCTTTTTTCCCGCGCCGTTTGGGTATAGCAGTAGGGATAATTGCTGCAATTGTACTCGTGCCATACTTCGTTGGCTTCTTACGTGATTACGTAGTATTGCTTGGCTCGTTAACCTCTTATGGGGTGAGTACCGTGGTGTGTGTGGCAATGAGCTGGAGAAGTAAAGAGAATTTTGATTTCTCTCTACTGGCGGAGCGTGTCATAGCTTTCCAAGAGGAAGATGACGCCATCCTAGAGCAAGCAAATCTTAAATAACAAAGGGGAAAAATAATGAGTATAAGTTTATTAACTACCTATATTTTAGTTTGGCCAGTTATTTCTGCTGGTATTTTAATATTGTTACTCGGCGCATTATTTGTAGATATTCGTACTGCTAAACGCGAAGGGCGCGATATGCTGTAAGGCATAGCAAGTAGCTAAGCGTAAAAAACCCCATCAACCTAATTTGAGTTGATGGGGTTTTTTATTGTGGCGTTTGTTAACTTTCTGTAGGCTGAGCCACATCGGGTGAGGTATGAATTTCTAAAGCTTCTAAAAAACGTGACACCATATTATAGGTGGCAATAGTAGCAGTAATTTCTACAATTAATTGCTCATTAAATAAATGCTCCACCTCGTCATAGACTTTTTTAGGTACCTGAACGTTAAGCGTCATGTCGTCGGTATAAGCTAATACCGCACGTTGTGCTTCAGTAAACAGATCACCGGCATCACGCCAATCATCGAGGGCATCAAGCTGCTCTTGGCTTAGGCCTTCTTTTAAAGCGATAGGAGCATGCTGATCTGCCTCATAAGGCGCTCTATTTAAGATGGCAATACGCATAATAATAAGTTCGCGCAAGTTACCTGGGAGCTGGCTTTTTAAACGTATTCCAGTTAAATGGTTTAACCAGCCTTGGGCAACCGCAGGGCTGTGTAAAAGCATTTGGTAAAGCTCAATCACACTACCGCGTTCGGCTTCTATTTGTGTTACGAGATTGCTAATTTCAGGCTGGGTTAAATCAGCATAAGGCAAACGGGCCATATAAATCACATCCAATAATTAGGCGCTAAGCGCTACAGATTCCATTGTAGAAGGTAGCACCTCAAAAATAGTGGCGCTAACTAATTCTACAATACGCGAAATCTCAGTAGATGTGCAAATAAAGGGAGGCGCTAATAGGATGTGATCGCCATGTATACCATCTACCGTGCCACCCATTGGGTAGAGTAACAAGCCCTTTTCCATGGCAACCTTACGCAGTTTAGCGTGTGTTTTAGCCGTATGGTCTAAGGGAGTTTTGCTGTTTTTGTCTGCCACTAACTCAATGCCCACCATGAGGCCACGGCCACGTATATTACCTACATTTGGATGATGGTCTAAGGCGGCGTGCAGTTCATTACGGAGTTGTAGGCCTCGCTCTTGAACATTTTCTAAAAGATTATCGCGCTCTATCACTTGCTGCACAGCCAAGGCAGCGGCACAAGCGGTGGCGTGACCCATATAGGTATGGCCATGCTGAAAGAAGCCAGATCCCTCAATGAGAGTGTTATAAATCTTGGAACTCGCAATCATGGCACCTATAGGCTGATAACCCGCTCCCAAGCCTTTAGCTATAGTTAAAATGTCTGGGGCAATGCCATCTTCAGCGCAGGCAAACAAATGCCCAGTGCGGCCCATGCCACACATTACTTCATCTAATATAAGTAATACACCGTATTTATCACATACTGCACGTATGGCTTGGAAGTAACCTTCTACCGGTGCCAATACCCCCGCGGTAGCACCCACTACCGTTTCTGCCACAAAAGCCGCTACATTATCTGGACCTAAATCAAGAATTTTTTGCTCTAGCTCATCGGCTAAGCGCTGAGCGTATTGTAATTCGGTTTCATTCTCTGCCTGATCACGGTAAGCATAACAAGGTGACACATGATGGGCTTCGGTTAATAAGGGCAGAAAGGGGGCGCGGCGCCACGCATTACCACCAATGGCTAGAGCACCTAAGGTATTGCCATGATAGCTTTGTCTGCGCGCAATAAATAAACGGCGGCTGGGCTGATTTAGCTCTACAAAGTATTGACGTGCCAATTTTAACGCCGCTTCTACTGCCTCTGAGCCCCCTGAGCCAAAATACACGTGGTTTAAATCACCTGGAGCACGTTCTGCCAAAAAAGTGGCTAAATTTTCCGCCGCATCATTAGTAAAAAAAGAGGTGTGAGCATACGCCACTGCATCTATTTGTTTGTGAATGGCATCAATCACATCAGCATGGCTATGCCCTAAACACGATACCGCCGCCCCACCCGAGGCGTCTATATAGCGTTTACCGTTTTGATCGATGAGTTCAATGCCTTCACCTTTAACGGCGGTAGGCAAGCTGGTATGGGGGTTGCGGTGAAATACATGTGTCATGGCGGCGACCTATTTAAGTAATATGAGCTGGTGGCGTATCAGTTGTTGATGTTTATCAAGATATGCAACAAATGTTTCTTATTAGGTTCTAGCATAGCTCATGCAACAAATAAATCAATTAAAGCCTTTGATGAAACAAAATGAATCATAAATGTGTTGTCTAAACGCAGCATTAACTGAGATATAATAGAATTATGAATAAAAAACCACGAGCTCCTAAAAACTTGGATGCGCTAATTCAGCATCTACAAGCGCATTACGCTGAGATGCCACCACAGTTTCAAATTAGCGCCCGTTATTTAATTGATCACCCAGGTGATGTCCCCATCGCTTCTATGCGCACCATTGCCGCGCAGGCTGGTGTGCAGCCTGCTACTTTGGTGCGCTTAGCGCAGTCATTGGGTTATACCGGCTGGGCGGGTCTTAAGGATGTGTTTGTGCAATCTTTACGCCAACTTCCCTCTGCTTATACAGAGCAGGCGAAGGCAGTGGTGCGTAATCGCAATCCCAAGGGGATGTTTACCAATGTGGTGGATGCTCAGGCGGCAAATGTGGCTAAGCTTGAAGCACTTAATGCGGAGACTATGCCCGTAGCCGCAGATATTATTGTTAAAGCCAAACGGGTTTATGTGGCGGGTTTTAGGGCTTCGTACGCACCGGCATTTACTTTTTATTATTTATATAGATTGTTTAGGCCAACGGTTTCCATGTTGCGCACCGAGGCGGGCACCTTAGAGATGGAATTACGCACTTTAGAGCCCAATGATGTGGTGGTACTCACCGCTTTTGCGCCGTACTCACAGGAAATAGTACGAGTTTATGAGGCTGCCATAGAAAGTGGCTGCAAAGTCATTGCGCTTTGCGATAGTAAGGTAGCGCCTATTGCATTAGAGTCTGAGTGCAATTTGATTTTTGGTACTGAGGTGCCGTCTTTCTTTCCTTCCAGCACGGCCGCCACAGCTTTAGTAGAGGGGTTAATTGAGCAAATTTTAGCCCGCACCGGCCGCAAAGCGCTTAGTGGTTTACAGTCTGCTGAAAATCAATTGCATCAAACCGGTGCCTATTGGAAATGATCAATCTCGCTGCCATAAGATATCAGGGCTATTATTGATTTGATTAAGGGTACGCGCAAGCACAAAACTGAGATCTGATAAACGGTTTAAGTAATGAGTGCTATGTGCACTTAAGCCTTCATCTGATTGATTAAGTGCAATCACGGCACGCTCGGCTCTACGCGCCACAGTACGCACCACATGCGCTAACGCCGCCGCACGACTGCCACCGGGTAAAATAAACTCTTTAAGTGGCGTCAAATTACTATTGTAATGGTGAGTTTGTTCTTCCAAGAACAATACATGATCAGTGGTGAGTACCTCATAGCCTGGCACCGCTAACTCAGCACCCATATCAAATAAATCATGTTGAATACGGGCCCAGCAGGCATCAATTTCGGCGGTTAAGGCTTCGCAACGTAACACCCCTATGTGACTATTGAGCTCATCCACTTCGCCTAACGCTTGTATACGTAAGTGCGTTTTAGACACGCGCTGGCCATCGCCTAAAGAGGTGTTGCCGTCATCGCCTGCGCGGGTAGTGATAATAGATAAACGATTGTTCATAATGTGCCTAAATTCCTTAAAGCTGTACCTTCTACACGAACAATACGCCATTCGGGCAATACGGTGGCGCCGTGATGTTCGTAAAAATCAATGGCATTTTGGTTCCAATCCAAAACCACCCATTCAAAACGCCCACAATCTAGTTCAAGGGCTTTTTTCGCCAAATACTTCAAAGCAAAGCCTCCTAAACCTTGATTACGATGGGCAGGAGAAATATAAATGTCTTCCAAATACAAACCCCGTTTGGCTTTAAAGGTGGAGTAATTATGAAACCAGAAAATATACGCCACTAGCTGATTGGGCTGATGTTGAGGGGTAATTACTAGAGCTTTAGCAGCAGGCTCTGCTCCAAAGAGATTGTTAAAAATTGCACTTTCGGTGGCGTCGAACTGATCAAGCAACTTTTCAAACTCTGCCATATCACGCATTAACTCT
This sequence comes from Paenalcaligenes sp. DL 309, assembly GCF_057475285.1. Classification (NCBI taxonomy): domain Bacteria; kingdom Pseudomonadati; phylum Pseudomonadota; class Betaproteobacteria; order Burkholderiales; family Alcaligenaceae; genus Paenalcaligenes; species Paenalcaligenes sp. DL 309. Next base: position 400,093 of record NZ_JBYBKW010000002.1, on the reverse strand, counting down.
ATAATTTGTGGTATGTCACTAGGGGTAGCGGGGCGTAACACATAATCGCCAAAAACTTCGCTCATACAAGATCCTCGTTGTAGAATGGAATACACGTATATATGTATATCAAAATGCTCACAAGGAATTGTATGTCTTTATTTTTTACTCGTCACACTGCCGCTGCTGTTTTTGCTTTAGGTGCTATTACGGTGGCCGCTAGTCCTGTTATGGCGCAGCAAGGTACTGCTAGTGGTGAGGTGCGTCGTATTGATAATGCAGCTAAGAAAATCACCATTAAGCATGGCAAAATTGACGAGCTAGAACTGCCCGCCATGACCTTAGTGTATTTAATTGATGAGAATTTGCTAGTAGGAATTGCGCCCGGCGATATGGTGAAATTTACCGCCGAGCGTCGTGCGGGTGATTATGTGGTGATTAAGATTAATAAAAGATAATTACAGCACATAGCGCGATAAGTCCTCGCTACTTGCTGTTTCTGCTAGCTTATCATTCACATAGGCGGTATCAATGGTGACGTGCTGCTTACCTTTAGAGCCGGCCTCGTAAGACAAGTCTTCGAGTAGCTTTTCCATAACGGTATATAAGCGACGGGCACCGATGTTTTCAGTGCGCTCATTGACCTCAAATGCGAGCTCAGCTAGGCGTAGTATGCCTTCATCTAAGAAGTCTAAGGTGACGTCTTCGGTGGCCATGAGGGCAGTGTATTGCTTGGTGAGAGAGGAGTCTGTAGTAGATAAAATCTGCACGAAGTCTTCAGCCGTTAAAGAGTCTAGTTCCACTCGTATAGGGAAGCGCCCTTGTAGTTCAGGGATCAGATCTGAAGGTCTGGATAAGTGGAAAGCGCCCGAAGCAATAAATAAAATATGATCGGTACGCACCACACCGTACTTGGTAGTGACGGTAGTCCCTTCCACTAAAGGTAATAAATCGCGCTGTACCCCTTGGCGTGAAACCTCACCACTGGTGTTGCCTTCACGGGCCGTAATTTTATCGATTTCATCTAAGAAAACAATGCCGTTTTGTTCGGCGTTTTTGACAGCCGCAGCACGTAAATCTTCTTCGTTAATACGCTTAGACGCTTCTTCTTCTACTAACAGTTTAAACGCTTCTTTGATTTTAATTTTACGGGGTTTAGTTTTCTCACGTCCTAAGCCAGCAAACATACCGCGTAGTTGCTCAGTCATTTCTTCCATGCCGGGAGGCGCCATGATTTCCATCTGTGGCATGGCTTGTGCCAGCTCGATTTCGATCTCGGTATCATCCATAGTGCCTTCACGCAAGCGCTTACGGAAGGTTTGGCGGGCGCTGGAGTCTTGGTTGCGCTCCGGCTCACCTGAAGCATTCCGTGCGGGCGGGATGAGCACATCTAAAATTCGATCTTCGGCGGCATCTTCCGCTTGGGTGCGTAAGCGGCGCATTTCTAATTCACGTGTTTGTTTGACTGAAGAGTCCACTAAATCGCGAATGATAGTTTCTACGTCTCGGCCCACGTAACCCACTTCGGTGAATTTTGTGGCTTCAATTTTAATGAAGGGCGCATTTGCCAATTTGGCTAAGCGACGTGCAATTTCTGTTTTACCTACTCCAGTAGGGCCTATCATTAAAATGTTTTTGGGAACGATTTCGTTGCGTAAGGGGTCGGCCACTTGCTGGCGACGCCAGCGGTTGCGTAGAGCAACTGCAACGGAACGCTTGGCGTTATTTTGACCCACAATGTTTTTGTCTAATTCAGAAACGATTTCGGCGGGGGTCATGGTTGATGCTGACATAGTATAAACCTGAAGCTAAGAGTTATAAGGTTTCTAGAACGTGGTTTTGGTTTGTATATATACACAAATCACCAGCGATCTCTAGGGATTTCTTGACAATTTCTGCAGGGGGTAAATCCGTGTGCGCTAATAAGGCCAGACCTGCAGACTGAGCATAGGAGCCACCGGAACCAATAGCGGCAATACCGTTTTCTGGCTCTAATACGTCTCCGTTGCCCGTTAAAATTAAGGTGTGTTCTTTATCGGCAACGATCAACATCGCTTCTAATCTGCGCAAGACGCGATCAGTACGCCAATCACGCGTTAGCTCTACGGCTGCACGCATAAGATGGCCTGAATATTTTTCGAGTTTTTCTTCAAAGCGTTCTTGTAAGGTAAACGCATCGGCGGTAGCACCTGCAAAACCGGCTAATACCCGATTTTTATAAAGGCGACGAATTTTACATGCCGTGCCCTTTACAACGATATTTCCTAAAGTGACTTGACCGTCACCACCGATGGCGACTTCGTCACCGCGTCGCACGGCGATGATAGTAGTGGCGTGATATTGTTCCATTATGATCCTTTACTTTATATGCTTTAGTAGATGGGGATGAGAGCGTAAAATTTCAAGACTAGTGTAAGCAGCACAAAGAAAGCCACTCAAACATCGAGTGGCTTTCAAAATGGCAAAGCAAGCGGTTTTAATCACCGTATAGCTTTTGGCGTTTTTCTCTACGCTCTTGTGCCTCTAAAGATAAATTGGCAGTAGGGCGTGCGAGTAAACGCTTGAGGCCAATAGCTTCACCGGTTTCTTCACACCAACCGTACTCACCTGACTCAATCAGGTGTAGGGATTGTTGGACCTTTTTTAGAAGCTTACGCTCGCGATCACGGGTACGTAATTCTAGAGCGTGTTCTTCTTCTATAGTAGCGCGGTCTGCAGGGTCTGGAGCAAACTGCGTCTCACGTAGATTCTCAGTGGTGACGCCAGCATTGGCAAGAATTTCCTTTTCTAGCTCACGCAAACGGTGTTGAAAAAATGCCAGTTGAGCCTCATTCATGTAATCGGCTTCAGGCATGGCCAAGAGTTCGTCTACTGTTAACTGTTTGTCTGAATTGCTTGCCATAATAGTTCCTTTTTATCATTTAAACTAGGCACTGTTCTAGTCCCTGCATAAACACGGTTTTAGGAAGGTTGTTTCCTATAAAAACCAATTTAGTTTCAGGTGTCTCCTTAGCTAGCCAAGGTTTCCCAGGCTCGGCGCCCATCATCATGTGCACGCCCTGAAACAACATTCTTCTATTGGCGCCATCAATATATATCACCCCTTTATAGCGTAGTAAATCAGGTCCAAAGACTTGAGCTACACCCCCTAAAAATTCTTCTAAGAGCTCTGGGTCAAAAGGGCGATGTGATTTAAATACAAACGCACTGACACTGTCTTGGTGTGCGGTGTGATTATGGTGCGCATGTGTGTGATCGTGATCATGCACAGAATCCTCCGCGGCCATAAATTCTGGATCTATGTTTAAGATATCATTTAAATTAAAACCACTAATATCTAAAATCGTATTTAACTCGGTTTCGCCAAAATGCACAGCAGTGATAGTAGCACGTGGATTAATACGCACAATACGTTGGCACAGCTTTTCGTACTCTTCTTGATCCACTAAATCTTTTTTAGAAATAAGAATACGATCGGCAAAGCCGATTTGCTTTTGCGATTCACTTTGATTATCTAAGGTGACCATGCCGTGTTTAGCGTCTACGACGGTAATTACCGCGTCTAAACGATAATATTCAGCAATGTCATCATCCATGAAAAAGGTTTGACACACCGGGCCTGGGTTAGCCATCCCGGTGGTTTCAATAATCACGCGTTCAAAACTGAGCTCACCTCGTTCACGTTTAATACGTAAATCATTAAGAGTACGCATGAGATCGCCGCGCACGGTGCAGCAGACGCAGCCATTACTGAGTTCAATAATTTCTTCTTCGCTGTCTTGAACTAACAGTTCGTTGTCTATGTTTTCAGGCCCAAATTCATTTTCAATCACCGCAATACGACGCCCGTGAAATTCGGACAAAATACGTTTTAATAGGGTGGTTTTACCAGCACCTAAAAAACCAGTCAGTACCGTAACCGGAACCATTTTCTCTATAGCGGTTTGCATAGTAGTTCTCGTAATAAATAGTGCTCTTATATATGGGGGTGGCTCATTGTATTACAAGAGTGAGTCGATGAGAGAGTTTTCATATTCAGCAGCAGTTTGTTGATATACTTTCTTTTTGCTTCTTCATACATATTGCCTTTTGGAAAACATGCGTAGATCTACACATAAATATACAGGGTCCTCTTTGCTGTCATCTGCTCTACAGCGTTTGCTAGTGGTAACCATCGTGGTGGCGTTAATGTGGTTACTTAGTGCGTGGGCTTTAGGCTGGTTATGAGTGTACCTATTATAGAGCTTGAGCATTTAAGCTTGGGTTGGCGCGATAAGGTGGCAATACGAGATATTAGTGGCCAGTTTTTACAAGGTGGACTATATGCGGTAGTAGGACCAAATGGTGCGGGTAAGTCCACGTTGCTTAAAGGTCTCATGGGTCAGATAGCGCCTATACAAGGTCATATACATTTACACCTAGATCCCAGTACCGATCTGGCATTTTTACCTCAACAAGCCGATATAGATCGCAGTTTTCCTATTACGGTTTATGATTTGGTAGCCATGGGAGCTTGGGCGCGTATAGGTGTCTTTAAAGGTGTTAAGGGCAAAGAACACCAACGTATACAGCAGGTTTTACAAACCGTGGGTATGGCTGATTTTGCTTCTCGCAGTATAAATACCTTATCAGGCGGGCAGTTTCAGCGCGCTTTATTTGCTCGGCTTTTATTACAAGATACCGCGGTGATTTTACTTGATGAGCCTTTTGCCGCTGTAGATACGGATACTACCCAAGATTTACTCGCTTTGATTTTAGATTGGCATGCCCAAGGGCGCACGGTAATTGCGGTTTTACATGAGCTTGATATGGTGCGTGAACATTTTCCTACGAGTGTGCTTTTAGGTGGGCAACTCGTGGGCTGGGGGCCCAGTACTGAGGTGCTTAGCCCTGAGAATTTACACTTAGCACGCCATCTATGTGCAGGAGACTTTCTGTAATGCTCATTGATTGGTTGGTCTCGCCCTTCATGGATTTTGGTTTTATGCGCCGTGCTTTAGCCGGCTCGTTTGCTTTAGCAATAGCGGCAGGCCCCTTAGGGGTATTTCTGATACTACGGCGCATGAGTTTAATGGGCGATGCCATGGCACATGCTATTTTGCCTGGAGTGGCCGTAGGATTTTTAACGGCTGGTTTGTCATTAGGCGCTATGGCACTAGGCGGCGTGATTACCGGTTTAGTGGTGGCGCTATTAGCAGGGGCCGTGGCACGTATTACTCCTTTACGTGAAGATGCTAGCTTTGCGGCCTTTTATCTGGTGTCTTTAGGTTTAGGGGTGTTGTTGGTGTCGTTACGTGGCTCCAATATGGATTTGTTACATGTGTTGTTTGGTACGGTATTAGGGCTAGATGATGCCGCTTTATTGCTTGTTACTAGCACCTCTACGCTAGCCTTAGTGGTTTTAGCACTGATTTATAGGCCTTTAGTCATGGAGTGCCTAGATCCGCTGTTTCTTCGTGCCCAAGGGCGGCGTACCGGCTGGGTGCATGCCGTATTTTTAATATTATTAGTGATGACTTTAGTGGCTGGCTTCCAAGTGTTGGGTACCTTAATGGTAGTGGGTATTATGATGCTGCCAGCGGCCTCGGCACGCTTTTGGGTGCATTCAGCCAGTAGTCAAATGGTGTGTGCCGGTATTTTAGGGGCTATTACCTCTTATTTTGGCTTGCTTTTTTCTTTTCATGCAGATGTGCCGGCTTCGCCTGCTATTATCTTAATGGCAGGCGCTGTGTACTTCATTTCTATTTTTTTTGGCCACCATGGTGGAATTTGGCATAGCTTGCGCGAAGCAAGGGCGCGTCATCAACGTATTTCTCAAGGGAAAAAAAATAGTCAATAACCCCGCCCTAAAGGGCGAGGCATGCCAGATTCACTCTGTGTATGCCTAGATTGACCAGACTCAGCGCTGTTATAGCGCTACGTTGGTGTTACGTTCAAGACGCACCTTGGAATGCTTCCTCAGTTCCAAGCGCTGTAAGCGGTAGCCGCAGACACGCCTCGGGTAGGCACGAAACGGGCTACCGCATGGTGCTTTAGGCATCTAGCGGGACATTAACCTTGTCGAGGGGAGCGAGGCGTAAGCCTCCGTCACCAGGCCCGTAAGGGCATTATTTAGGAGAAAATAGCCATGGCTGTTTTTGTAGTAGATAGACGTCAAGTGCCCTTGATGCCGTGCTCCGAGAAGCGAGCAAGACTGCTTTTGGCGCGAGGGCGAGCCAGGGTGCATCGATTGATCCCCTTTACGATTCGCTTGATTGATAGGGAGGTGGCACTATGCGAGTTACAACCGTTAGAGCTTAAAATCGATCCTGGCAGTAAAATATCAGGGCTAGCGTTAGTTCGCAATAACAATACCGTTAACGCGGAAACGGGCGAAATAATAACTACAGCCCACGTACTAAACCTGTTCGAGTTGATACATCGTGGGTTTCAAATTAGTCACGCCTTAACAGTGAGACGCCAAATGCGTCGTCGCCGTCGTAGTGTCAACTTACGTTACCGTGCACCTCGATTTCTCAATCGAAAAAACAAAGGCAAAGGGTGGCTCGCGCCTAGCTTACAGCATCGAATCGACACCACGTTATCTTGGGTTGCGCGACTACGGAGCGTGGCACCAATTACGCACCTGGCACAAGAGTTGGTTCGTTTTGATATGCAGCAACTTGAAAACCCGGAAATAGCGGGCATGGAATACCAGCAAGGCGAATTAGCGGGCTATGAGGTGCGGGAGTATTTATTAGAGAAGTGGCGACGACAATGCGCTTACTGCGATGCGTCAACTGTGCCGCTGCAAATTGACCACATACACCCGAAAGCGCGTGGCGGCTCGAATCGCGTCAGCAATTTAACGCTCGCGTGTGCACCGTGTAACCTAAAAAAGGCCGCGCAAGACATCACGCTGTTCTTGGCAAAAGACCCTAAACGCTTAACTAAAATTCAAGCCCAAGCAAAACGCCGTTTACGAGATGCCGCGGCGGTTAACGCCACGCGATGTCAGCTCTTTAATGCACTCAAAGCAACAGGGTTGTCTGTACGCACGGGCTCTGGCGGCTTAACGAAGTGCAATCGCTCACGACTCGCTATACCAAAGACGCATGCCTTAGATGCCGTATGTGTGGGCCAAGTGGATCATGTTGAGCAGTGGCAAAAGCCGACATTAGCGATTAAAGCCACTGGGCGCGGTAGTTATCAACGCACACGCCTTAATCGTTTTGGCTTCCCGCGAGGCTATTTAACACGGCAAAAACGAATTCATGGCTTTCAGACGGGTGATAGGGTGAAAGCGCTCGTCACGAAAGGCAAGAAGGTAGGAACGTACGTGGGTCGCGTTGCCGTTAGGGCATCAGGTAGCTTTAATATTCAAACCGCAGAGGGACTAGTTCAAGGCATCAGCCATCGATACTGCACCCTTATTCAACGTAGCGATGGCTACGGATATTCACTTAGATCGGATAGCAATTAACTACGGAGAAGCGAGAGCAAGGTTGGCTTACGCCAACGCGCTATCCCTCCCCGCCATAAATGACGGGGTATCTCGCGCAACATCTTGATGAATAAATCATTAAACATATTAAGAAATACCGTAGTAGGCGTATTTTTTAGTTTAGCTGCAAGCTTATCCCTAGCAGCTCCTTTAAAAGTGGTCACCAGTTTTTCCATCCTAAATGACTTAGTACAACAGGTGGGCGGGGATAAGGTTGAAGCGGTAACAATCGTGGGGCCAGAGAGTGACGCACATAGCTTTGAGCCTAGGCCTAGCGATGCTCAAAACTTACAAGATGCAGATTTGTTAATTATTAATGGAGTGCAATTCGAAGCGTGGCTCCCTAAGCTTATACAAGCGGCGGGCTATGAGGGCGAGATTATAGAAGCCAGCGAAGGGGTACCTTTGCGAGCGTATGAAGACGATCATAGTCATATTGAGACTTCAGAGTATGCGCATCATCACAGCCATGACGATCACGATCATGGGGTGTTTGATCCGCATGCCTGGCAAAGCTTAGAGCATGCACAGTTATATGTGCATACGATTTATGATGCGCTCAAACGCATTGATCCTGAAAATAAAGTGTATTATCAGCAACGCACGGCAGAGTATGAAAAATCCATGCAAGCGCTGCATACTGAGCTCTTAGAGAAATTTAAATCCTTACCGCCGCATAAGCGTTCCGTGGTGAGCTCCCATGATGCGTTTAGTTATTTAGGTCAAGCTTATGGTGTTGAATTCTTGTCTTTATTGGGTGCATCAAACCAAGCGGAACCCTCAGCCAAAGAGCTTGCTGATTTAATTACTTATATGCGCACTAATCACGTGCAGGCAGTGTTTATAGAAAATATTTCTAGTCCGAAATTAGTAGAGCAAATTGCACGTGAAACAGGAGCCGTTGTGGGTAAAAAGTTGTATTCTGATGCTTTAGCAAAGAGTCCACATCCGGCAGATACCTATTTGGGCATGATGCGTTGGAATGCTGAAGCCATACTGGAGGCACTTAGTCATTAGAACTGTCGGGTTTTTTGTGACGAGGGTGGGCTTGCATAAATTGCGCTAATTGTTCTGGGTTCAGCTGACTGAGACTTTGGGTGGAGCTAATCGTGGCATGCCCTAAAAGCTGTTGTACCCCTTGGGTATCACGTGATGACTCTAAGAGATGATTCGCAAAACTGTTGCGTAGCCGGTGCGGATAGACGGCTGTTTTAATGCCCACCTCTTTGGCTCGTAATGAAAGCTGTTTTTGAATAACACGCGGGCTAATACGTTGGCCACGTACCCCTAAAAACAAAGCAGCAAAGCTATCCCAGTCTGTGCTGGGGTCAAGCAGTAGTTCCGACTTAAGCAGTTGATGGCGTTGTTGTAGCCAGTTTTCTAAGGCGGCTATGGCTTTACTACCCATAGGGACTGTGCGTTGACGGTGTTCAGAGGCGTGTATTTCCACCTCTTGTGCTGCCATGTTTATCCAGCCAGCCGAAGTGTATTTTGGGGTGGTTTCGTTAAAGTCTTGTATATCCAGCGCAATAATTTCCGCTAAGCGTAAACCGCTGGAGTATAACAATTCAAAAATGGCTTGATCGCGCATAGCCACTGGGTCTGTGGTATTTGCTGTGAAATTTAAGAGCCGCTCCGTTTGTTCTATAGATAGTATTTCTGGATCAGGGTAATGCCCATAAGGAGCTTGTACGCCTAGGGTAGGGTTATAGCCCGTTTGGTATTGCTCACTATACCAATTAAAAAAGCTGCGCCAGGCTGATAACATACGGGCTAGGCTGCGCGGCTGTATACGTTCAGCATGCAGTTGCCCTAAGGCAAATTCCAAGTGATTACGAGCGTATTTTTTTGGACTATCCAAAGGGTAGAGCCGTATAAGATGCTTCATGTCACGCTCATAGGCTTCTATACTGTGGGCCGCTAAGTCTTGCTCTGTTAAGTGTTTTAACCAGAGTAAAACCGCGGCTTCAGTAGTGAGGTTTCTAGGGGTTTTATTCATAAAATCGCGCTAGTAATGCCATGATCATATGGCCCATAGCCTCTAAGAAATCAGTACCTAAATGATAAGTAAAACGTGTGCTTGAGGTAGAGCCTAAGGCCAAAGCACCTACACATTCTTGACTACCTGACGGGTACAAAGGAATGACAGCCATAGAGGCAAGTGTGTTTCTTTGTTCAAACCAGCTGGCTGCCTCATGTCCAGAGACGGGCCCTGTGTAGGGGGTGTTTAAATTGTGTACCCGTTGTTGAGTGCTTGATTTGCAATCATAAACACAAAAAGGATGGTTTTCCCCCCAAAAGCGTAACTGCACCTCTTGAAGTTCGTATTGTTTTTTTAATCTATTGGTGACGAAGTTGCAAACGTCTTTGGCGCCACCATTAAAAGCTAATAAATCACAAGTCCAGTTTAAAAGCGATTTACTGATTTGTTCATTATCGCGCGCATTTTGTAAAAATTGCGTAATTTGTTTTTCTAATTTTTGTGTTTGTTTACGTAAATACAAAGTTTGCCGTTCAGCTAGGGAAATGACCTTATCAGAGCGCGGGTGAGGTAATTGCAGTGAGCTTAAAAGATACTCGTGCTCTAAGAAAAAACGGGGATTATTTTCTAGGAAGGTGGCGATGTCATCAGCCTGCAAAGTGGAGGGGTTCATTTGGGTTGTATCTACTGTAAAGAAGATGGAATAGCAGGAGCTTCTGGGGGTATTTTATACCGGTTATAGCTCCAAAGGTACTGTTCAGGAAAGCGTTGTATTAATTGCTCCATGGCTTCATTAATGGCTGCCACCATATTATCAATATTGGGCTCAGTGGGTGGCGTTAGACGTAAATAATGAATACGCCAGCCTTGACCTTTGGGCAAGCGTTCGCCGGCGGTGAGCACTACTGGCACATCGGCTTGTAGAGCTAGTTTTGCTGCTAAGGTCATGGTGTAAGCCGCTTTGCCAAAAAAAGGTACCCATACACCATCGCCGCTGCTGGGGACTTGATCAGGTAGCATACCTACCGCTTCTCCTCGTTTAAGTGCACGTAAAAATTCACGTATACCGCGTACTGATGCAGGCACTGCATGGAGGCCAGGCATGTTACGAGAGGCTTGCATAGCTGGCTCTATAAAGCGCTGGCGTGGTGGTCTGAACATAACCGTAATGGGACCATGTTTAATGAGCGCGCGAGCGGTAATTTCAAAGCAACCTAAATGAGGCGTTAAATACAAAACCCCTCGGTTTTCTGCTAGTGCGGCTTCTACAATCGCTTCGTCGTTTGAGCTACACTTTGCTAAGCAGGCCTCTGGGTCTAACCAGACTTTTGGAGTTTCTAAAATCATGGCCCCTGTTTCTGCGGCCACATGCCTGGCAAAAACTGCGCTGCTGTATCCTGCTTGGGTAGCATTTTTCTGAATACGAGTGCGATAGCGGCCTGGCAGTAAATAAACTAACAGACCTAAGAATCGTCCGGTGCCATGTAGACATCGTAAAGGCAGTTTTGCTAGTATTTTTAAGAAAAACAAAAACATGATATATAGGTAATGATATAAGTAAATGACAATATAGGATGAATCTTCTCATATTTTTGCGTAAAATGAGGGAATCGCTGAGTTAAACGACAACTTGCGGAGCGATGCTCTGGATTAACAGAGCCCTAAATTACCGCTAAAGCGTCGCGCCCTGATCTGTCTTGTTTAGGCTTTTTCCGTGGTGCAACGCCATTGATTTAATTTAACAAACTAAACTTTTACAGGATGTGACAGTGGCACATAATAATTTTCTATTTACTTCTGAATCCGTTTCTGAAGGTCATCCAGATAAGATCGCGGATCAAATTTCTGATGCTATTTTAGACGCTATTTTTGAGCAAGATCCCAATGCTCGCGTTGCAGCAGAAACTATGTGTAATACCGGCCTAGTGGTTTTGGCGGGTGAAATTACCACCACTGCAAACATAAACTATATTGATGTAGCGCGTAATACCATTCAGCAAATTGGCTACGACAATGCAGATTATGGCTTGGACTATAAAAGTTGTGCAGTATTAGTGGCTTACGATAAACAATCACCAGACATTGCTCAAGGGGTAGATCGTGATCCCGAAGAGCTTATTAATCAAGGGGCCGGTGATCAAGGCCTGATGTTTGGTTTTGCTTGCGACGAAACGCCTGATTTAATGCCAGCTCCTATTTGGTATTCGCATCGTTTGATGCAGCGCCAAAGTGAGCTACGTAAAGATGGCCGTCTGCCTTGGTTGCGCCCTGATGCCAAAGCGCAGGTAACATTCCGCTATATAGACGGTCAGCCGGCTGCGGTAGATACGGTAGTATTATCTACTCAGCATGATCCCGATATCAGTCAAGACGATATCAAAGAAGCGGTGATTGAAGAAATTATCAAACCCACCTTTGCAGAAGGTTTACTCACTGCTGACACGCGTTACTTAGTTAACCCTACCGGTAAGTTCGTTATAGGTGGACCTCAGGGTGATTGCGGTTTAACAGGCCGTAAAATTATCGTAGATACTTACGGCGGCGCCTGCCCGCATGGCGGTGGAGCTTTTTCAGGTAAAGATCCTTCTAAAGTAGATCGTTCTGCGGCGTATGCGGCACGTTATGTGGCTAAAAACATTGTGGCAGCAGGTTTAGCGCGTCAGTGTGAGGTGCAGGTGAGTTATGCCATAGGGGTTGCTGAGCCTATTAACATCACCGTTTATACTAATGGTACCGGTATTATTTCAGACGATGATATTGCGTTATTAGTGCGTGAGCATTTTGATTTACGCCCGCGTGGAATTGTGCAAATGCTGGATTTATTGCGCCCTGTTTATCTTAAAACAGCGGCTTATGGCCATTTTGGCCGTAGTGAGCCGGAGTTTACGTGGGAAGCCACCGATAAAGCGGCGGCTTTAAGAGCGGCTGTTTAATAAGATATAATCGATTTTTAAAAAACATTAATTCTAAGGAGCGTTGCGACTTAAGGCACAGACCTTAAGCCAGGCTTAGATTTAATACAGTTACAAACGACGCTCACCTTTATTCTGTGCATCAGAGTGGGTGAGCGTTTTTTTTATGCCTACGCTTTGCTGCAAGATTTATGGAGCTTTTTATATCTATGTCTACGTTTAATGATTACAAAATTGCTGATATTGCTTTAGCAGAATATGGCCGCCGAGAAATCGCCATTGCTGAAACAGAAATGCCAGGTCTCATGGCTACGCGCGAAGAGTATGCAGCCTCACAACCATTAAAGGGTGCTCGTATTGCGGGTAGCTTGCACATGACCATTCAAACGGCGGTGCTGATTGAAACCTTAACAGCCTTAGGGGCTGAAGTGCGCTGGGCCTCTTGTAATATTTACTCTACCCAAGACCACGCTGCCGCGGCCATGGCTGCTAACAACATCCCGGTATTTGCTATTAAAGGTGAAAGCTTAGAGGATTACTGGGAGTACTGCCATGAGATCTTTAACTGGCCGGGTGAGCAAGCCAATATGATTTTAGATGATGGTGGCGATGCCACTATGTTGTTGCATTTGGGTGCCAAAGCGGAAAAAGATCTTTCTGTGTTGGATAAGCCGGGTTCTGAAGAAGAAACCGTGATGTTTGCCAGTATTCGTGCTCAGCTACAAAAAGATGCCACGTGGTACTCCACACGCCTTGCACAAATCAAAGGCGTAACCGAAGAAACTACTACTGGTGTGATGCGCTTATATCAAATGTCTAAAAAAGACGAATTAGCCTTTGCCGCTATTAACGTCAATGATTCCGTAACTAAATCCAAGTTCGATAACCTGTACGGTTGTCGCGAATCCTTAGTGGATGGCATCAAGCGTGCGACCGATGTGATGATTGCCGGTAAAATTGCTGTGGTATGTGGTTTTGGTGATGTGGGTAAAGGCAGTGCCCAAGCGCTACAAGCTTTACGTGCTCAAGTTTGGGTCACCGAAATCGATCCTATTTGTGCCTTACAAGCGTCTATGGAAGGCTATAAAGTCGTGACCATGGAAGAAGCCGCTGATAAAGCTGATATTTTCGTCACAGCCACGGGTAATTACAATGTAATCGATCGATCACATATGGAGCGCATGAAAGACCAAGCTATTGTGTGTAATATTGGTCACTTTGATAATGAAATTGATGTAGCGTCTTTATCTGATTTAGAGTGGGAAGAAATTAAGCCACAAGTCGATCACGTGATATTCCCTGATGGCAAGCGCATTATTCTTTTGGCTCAAGGCCGTTTAGTAAACCTAGGTTGTGCCACTGGTCACCCGTCTTTTGTGATGTCAGCGTCTTTTACTAACCAAACCATTGCGCAGATCGAGTTATTTAATCACGGTGAGCGTTATGAAAGTGGTAAGGTTTATGTGTTACCTAAACATTTAGATGAAAAGGTAGCTCGTCTGCATTTGTCTAAATTAGGTGTGAACTTAACCGAGTTGACTGCAGAGCAGGCGGCTTACATAAATGTACCGGTAGAAGGTCCTTTCAAAGTGGATCATTACCGTTATTAATAATTAATGACGCAATAAAAAAGGAGCGTTGCTATGACCTTACTATTAGTTTGGATTTTAAATGCAGTAGCACTGTTAGTAGTGGCCTATGTATTGCCTGGTATTACGGTAGCCAGTTTTGGTTCGGCCTTAATCGCCGCCATTATATTAGGCTTATTAAATATGCTGTTAAAGCCACTGTTAATTGTGCTGACCTTACCTTTAACGATAGTAACGTTGGGGTTATTCCTCTTGGTTATCAACGCTCTGGTATTTTGGTTTGCGGGTTCAATGCTCAAAGGCTTTGAGGTTCATGGTTTTTGGTGGGCCTTTGCGGGAGCATTAGTCTACAGTATTGTGGCCACACTTTTGTCAGGTCTAATCCCTGGAGCAACCAATTAATACAAATATAATTACAACTACAATAGAAAGACTATGAGTGAAAAAAAAGTGTTTAGCGCTGAGTTCTTCCCGCCACGTGATGTCGCTGGTCAAGAAAGGCTGGTGCGCTCCGCTAAGTCGTTAATGGCTTTGGATTTGGGTTATGTGAGCGTTACTTTTGGTGCCGGTGGCTCCACGCGTTCGGGTACTACCGAAGCAGTTGCTATCTTACAAAATCTAGGCTTTGACGTAGCCCCTCATTTATCTTGTATTGGTGCTACGAAGGCTGATATTGCGGAAGTGCTTGATGATTATCAAGCTAAAGGTATTACCCGCATAGTGGCCCTACGGGGTGATTTACCCTCCGGTATGGGGGGGGATATGGGTGAGTTACGTTATGCCAGTGATTTAGTGAAGTTTATACGCGAACACAGCGGTGATGCTTTCCATCTTGAAGTGGCCGCTTACCCGGAAATGCATCCCCAAGCCACCTCTTTTCAAGAGGATATTGATCATTTTGTTTACAAAGTGAATCAAGGCGCAAATGCGGCTATTACGCAGTATTTTTTTAATGCAGATGCCTATTTCAACTTTGCGGAACGCGTACAAAAAGCAGGCGTTACAGTGCCCATAGTGCCAGGAATTATGCCCATCACAAATTCCACACAGTTATTGCGCTTTTCTAATATGTGTGGCGCAGAAGTGCCGCGTTGGATTCGATTACGCCTAGCCGATTTTGGTGATGATCGCGCTTCTATTCGAGATTTTGGTTTAGACGTGATTAGTAAACTATCACAAGATCTACTTGATGGTGGTGCGCCCAGCTTACACTTTTACACCTTAAACGGGGCAGAAACCACCATGAAAATCGTTAACAATCTTTCTATTTAGCGCTTTGCTATTTTAGATCGTGGGGGCGGGCACAGCCCAGCCCTTATCGGTAAGTACTGAATGCAGAGGCTGATCATGCTCAGCAGGTGTATAATTATAAGTAGATAAATCGCCCACAGCCCAGCCTAAGCCAATCGTTACCACTTCATGATTTTTTTCTTTAAGTTGTGCTAAAGTGCGGTCATAGTAACCCTTGCCATAGCCAATACGGTCTCCGGTGCGGGTAAAACCTAAAGTGGGTATGAGCATAATGTCTGGATCAGGAGCAATCGTATCCGTATCAGGCTCTTGTACACCAAAGGCGGCGGCTTTCATGGGAGTGTTTGTTTCCCACGGTTTAAATACTAAAGGGCTGTTTTCTGCAACCACACAAGGTAGGCTGATATTTAATCCTTCTTCCTCCACCCACTGCCATAACAATGGGGCTAAGTCTGGCTCATACTTTAAAGCGCTGTAGGCAGCTATATTTAACGGTTTATTGTGACCTAATTCTTTTAAGCGGCTGCGATACGCATTTAACCAAGTAAATAGTCTGCCACGCATTAATAAAGCGCTGCGTTGCATTTGTTTATAGTCTTGTTGGGCGCGTACACGAATCAGTGTTTGGCGCAAGTCGTTATAATCTTGTGACATAGGCGTATAGGTATTTATATAAAGGGCTCAACGATGTTGTTACAGTTACGGTATCAGAAAAACACCATTATAGGCACTACTTTACTGAGTGGCATGATGCTGTTTAGTCATGTAGGCGCAGAAACTTCAACAGCACCTGTGCCAGCTAAGGCACGAGAAGCGGTGGTAGAGGCACGTGCAGCCATGCAAGCCAAAAATTGGCGGCGTGTGCAAGAGCTCATTGCCCCAGCTAAAGCCGATCCGGTATTAGGAGCTTATCCGGCCTACTGGCATTTGCGTCAGCAGCTACACGACACCACAAAACCTGTGCCCTCCGATCAGCTTTGGCAGTTCTTACGTGAATACGATGATGAGTACCTAGCGCAGCGTCTCAAAGGGGACTGGGCTATTGCTGCAGCACGGGGAGGTGATTATAAACTTATCAATCAACTTAATCCGGTTGATCTAGGCAATTCTCAAGTGCGTTGTGCCAGCGCTTATGGTATGCACATGACACAACAGCCTTTGGACACTGAGCGCTTATTGCATCAATTTAGGCCGGGAGCTAGTTGCTGGACGTTATTAGACCAATTGTGGGCTGATGAAGCGGTGAGTTATGAAGGAGTGCGTGATTTAATGCGCTCTTATTTAGAGCAAGGGCAGTTAAATAATGCGCGCCGGGTGGCGGCCATTATTTTTGATGCTAAGCAAATGCAAGCGTATACCCAGTTAATGGAGTCACCGCGCACATGGCTCAGTAAAAATCCTAACCTAAATAGCCCCACAGATATAGAGCTAGTTACACTCGCCTTATCCCGCCTAGCTCGCCAAAATGACAGAGCCAATCAAGCACAATACATAGAGCAAAATTGGAAAAATAAACTACCTGCAGATCAAATTAATTGGGTGTGGGGACAGTTTGGTTTGATTCCAGCTTTACGTGTGGAGAATGATGCCGCACGTTGGTATAGGCAGTCAGGTACTACTCCAAAAACGGATTACAACCATGCCTGGGAAGTGCGTGCCGAGTTGCGTCAGTACCCCATTAATTGGCAGATGGTTGAGCAGGCCATTAATAAAATGTCACCGCGTCAGGCTGCAGAGCCGGTTTGGGTGTATTGGAAAGGTCGAGCCCTAGATGCCTTAGGTCACAAAGCGCAAGCGCAAGCGGCTTTCGAATCCATTACCAGTGATTTAAACTTCTACGGTCAGTTGGCTAATGAGGAATTAGGACGTATCATTCCTATTCCGCCAAACCCTCTAGCGGTAGCAGAAGCAGAAATGCAAGACGTGCAAAATCGGCCGGATTTATTAAGAGCTTTGGAATTATTTAAGCTAGGCTGGCGCCCAGAAGCCACCCCGGAGTGGGGTTATGCCTTACGCGGTATGAGTGATCGTCAATTACGGGCGGCAGCCGAGTTGGCCCGCAATCACCACGTGTATGACAGGGTGGTAAATACGTCTTTATTAACTAAAGATGAGGTGGATTTTAGCCAGCGTTTTGTGGCACCGTTTGAGGGTGGTGTGACGGAAAAAGCGCGTTTAATTGGTTTAGATCCGGCTTGGGTTTATGGGTTAATTCGTCAAGAATCCCGTTTTATGACGGATGCCCGTTCTGGAGTAGGCGCTTCAGGCTTAATGCAGCTGATGCCCGCCACCGCCAAATGGACCGCCAATAAAATCGGTATGAAAGACTTCAAGCCCTCTATGGTGAATGACTTTGAGGTCAATACCGTATTAGGTACCAACTATTTAAATATGGTGCTCAATCAGTTGAATGGTTCTGAGGTATTGGCTTCTGCTGGTTATAATGCTGGCCCTAAACGCCCCTTGAATTGGCGTTCACGTTTACAAGGGCCAGTAGAGGGCGCGGTGTTTGCTGAAACCATTCCTTTCACTGAAACCCGTCTGTACGTTAAAAATGTACTGTCTAATGCCACCTATTACTCCATGGTATTTAGTGGTCAGCCACAGTCTTTAAAACAACGTTTAGGTACCATTTCTCCTACTATAAACTCAGGAACAGCCCTGCCTTGATAACCCTCAGTCCCGCTCAACAGCAGCGCTTAAGCGCGTTATTGCCTACACCCCCCGATCCATTGCTTAACGGTTTGGATTGCTACGTGGTGGGGGGCGCGGTACGTGATGCGCTCTTAGAGCTGCCGGCAGGTGATCGCGACTGGGTGGTAGTAGGAGCCACGCCTGAGCAGATGTCAGCGCGTGGTTTTATCCCGGTGGGCGGTGATTTTCCGGTGTTCCTACACCCTAAAACGAAGGAAGAGTTTGCCTTGGCACGTACAGAGCGTAAATCTGGACGAGGTTATCAGGGCTTTACTTTTTACACAGGCACAGACGTCACCTTAGCTGATGACTTGGCACGGCGTGATCTCACCATCAATGCCATGGCCATAGATGCTAGGGGGCAGTTGCATGACCCGTTAAATGGTTATGAGGATTTACAAGCGCGCACCTTGCAGCATATCAATGGTGCTTTTGTAGAAGATCCAGTACGGTTGCTGCGTTTAGCGCGTTTTGCGGCACGTTTTTATGATTTCAGTATCGCGCCTAATACCATGCAGCTAGCCCAGCAGCTAGTGCATAATGGCGAGGTGGATGCCTTAGTGTCAGAGCGCGTGTGGCAAGAGCTGCAGAAAGGGCTAAACACTCAACACCCGATGCGTATGATCACAGTGATGGCTGAAAGCGGAGCCTTAGAACGCGTAATACCGTCGCTACTAATTAATGATGCCGTTACACAAGCCGTGCAGTGTGGGGTAGAGCGAGGCTTGAAGACTGAGCAGCTTTTTGCCTTATTGTGCTATCAAAGTCCTGAACCCGCCGAAATCGCTGATCATTTACGTGCACCCACATCTTATAAGGATTTAGCCCGTTTATTGCCGCAGTTTGTGGCGCAAAGTGCACAAGCTCAAAGTATCGAAGCCATCGCTGAGCTACTACAACGCTGCGATGTGTTACGCCGTCCCGAACGCTTCACATTATTATTAGCAGCAGCAGATTGTATTGTTGCTATGAACTATGACTGGTCGGCTTATGCTGTTGCCTTCGCTTCAGTAGACGCTGGTGCCATCGCCAAAGCCTGCGCTGCCAAAGGGGAAGCGAAGCAAATCCCTGATGCCGTGTGGGCTGCACGGGTTGCTGCTATTTCTTCGTATACGAAAACGCCACAATGCAGCTCACTACCACCACACCCCCAATCATCTGTATGAAGTTGAGCTGTTGCCCCAGTATTAGACACCCTAAAGCTAAAGAAGCAATGGGTTCAATGTTCATAGCTGGAGCATTTTGACCTAAATTTAAGCGGGGTGCCAGCATAAAAAGTGTGATGAAACCGGTAGCGTACAAGCTGCTCAGTAAGAGCAACATAGCCCAACCCAAACCATCTACTGGCAAAGCCAAGCCCCCAGGGATAACCCCAAAGGTGCCCGCCACCGATGACAGGATTAACACAGTGAGCATGGTGTAAAAACTACGCGCGCTGCCTTTGATGGTTTTTAATTTATGCTCTGTTACCCAAAGGCCAATGGCAAAAGCGAAGGCTGCTAAAAGAGCAAAGCTAATTCCAATTATCCACTGCTGCAAATTATCTACGTCGGTTTCTAATAAGCTAGGTATATCCAAAGCCAGTAATAAACCAATTAAAATAACTCCCATTAAAATGGCCGTTTTACGCGTGGGAGGCTTACCACCAAAAGCCCAAGTAATCATAGCCAGCTGGGCCGGAAAGGTGTTTACCACTAATAAGGCAATACCTACCGGTATGCGTGACACCGCTGAGTAAATGCTGATGCTTTGAATGGCAATCATTAAACCCAAGGCCAGCTGCCAAGGGCCAAGGCGCCAGCTAATAAGTAGGCTCTGTCTAGACCACAGAGCAATAATAGCCAGCAGAGTCAAACTAAGGGCTGATCTAAAGACCACCGCCGTTAGTAAACCGGTGCCATGATCAAAGGAAATGCGCGCAGCAATATGAGCACTAGCAAAGGTGCAGCCCACCCCTAGCAGCAATAAAATAGCAATATGTCTAGCAAAAGATTGGCTAGGAATTGAATAACTCATAAAAACCTACAGAAAATCGCGTCTGTCGCGCATCATAAAACCAATTAAAGGTGGGGAAATCTCTTTACCTATGGCCAGCACTTTAAACAATTCACCCATTTCAGCTTCTGAAAGGAGCTTTTGTACAGCCGATACTTGTTGGCTCCAGCTTTGTACATGCTCGGGGTTTTGCATATCTAATAGCGTGTGTAACTGCTCTAGGTGCTGCGTTATACCGCAATTCATTAAAAAGTGGGCTTGAGAAATATAGCCTAGCACATCAAGCCCACCTTCTAAGGCGGCATCGGCCATCGCCGTAAAATCCACATGGGCTGTAATATCTTGTAGGCCGGCTAAAATTAACGATTCGTCATGCGCAAAGTGCCTAAAGTGGCACATTAAAGTACCCGTACTGCGCTGTTCATGATAGAACTCACGCGCCGGAAAACCATAATCAATTAAAAAAGCCGCTCCTTGTTTTAACCAAACGCCCATTTCACGTATCCACGCTTCGGCGCGCAGATTGATTTCTGATCTATAGCCTGAAATGGTGGGTAGACGTTGGTTAGCGATGTCTAATAGCGCTCCCGTGGCAGGTCTAGCTGTTAATACAAAAGGTGAAGGCCCTTGATGGTTTGGCGTACTGTTTAGGCTAACGCCCAGCTCTAAAATTTCGCTGGCCTGATGGCGTTGCACCAGATGCACAGGCATGGCATCTAAGACTTCATTGGCAATCACGCAACCAACGAAATCCGTAGGCAATTCATCTAACCATTGCACCTGATCAGCAAAGCGTGCCAGACGTTGCTGTTGTCTGGCACGCAAGGATGGGGAGAGCTCTAAAATAAAATAATTGATATTTGTTAAGCCAAGATCCGCCAAAGCAATAAGTAAAGACTCCGCCAAAGCACCTGAGCCTGCACCAAATTCCAACACAGTGGGGCGGCCTGCAGAGCTGACTTCACACTGTTGTAATACCTGTTGTATTTGTGTAGCTAAGCTTTGCCCAAACAAAGGTGACAGTTCTGGTGCGGTCGTAAAATCCCCTTCAACATGAAATTTTGTACTGCCTCCACTGTAATAGCCTACCTCAGGGGCATATAAAGCAGCCTGCATCCATTGCTCATAAGGTAAAAAACCGTGGTTATCATGGATTAGCTGGGTGAGGTAAGCGTGATTACTGTCTAAAACAGGTAGTAATTCACTTTCTAAAGCGGGTAAGCCGTTTGGGTATAGTGGGGAGTGTAAAAGGGGAGTAGACAAGGAATTTGACATGATTAAATCAATTAACCTGAGTTGCGTAAACCAGCAGCTATACCATTAATTGTTATGTGTATAGCAGATTGATTAGAACTTTGGTCTGAGTTTTGCTCTTGGCGATGACGACGCAGTAGCTCGACTTGTAAATAGTTTAGCGGATCAATATAAGCAAAGCGTTCATTAAGAGCGGCGCTAAGCTCAGGCTGCTGATCTAATAAATCGTAGCCTGTGATTTGACGGAAAAGCGCTAAAGTTAATTCAAATTCGGTTTTGATGCGGTTGAAAATCCTATCGGCTATGTTTTGATCACTTAATAGGCGTGAATATTGATAACCAATATCTAAGTCGGTTTTGGCTAAGACTTGCTCCATATTAGAGAGAAGTGTGCGGAAAAAAGGCCAGTCTGTTGCCATTTCTTGTAGTAATGCTAAACGTTGTTCTGCATTCATTGATTGACTTGCCATGCCTTGATCTAAATAAGCCTGAATCGCACTGCCTACACCATACCAACCCGGTATGGGAAGTCTACATTGTGCCCAAGAGAAACTCCACGGAATAGCTCGTAAATCTTCAATGCGCTGATTGGGCTTACGCGAGGCCGGTCTAGAACCAATATTTAAACCGGCAATTTCTAGTATGGGGGTAGCGCTAAAGAAATAATCACTAAAGCCTTCGGTGTTATAGATTAAATCGCGGTAGGCGTCTTGAGCTTGAGTAGATAAAAACTGCATCACTTCACCGTAGCGCTCTATATTTATGCTTTCACGCTGAGTTTCTGGGTTAGCACCCGTGGCTTGTAAAGTGGCTGAGACAAACATGTCTAAATGCCAACGTCCTATCTCAGGTTCTTTGTAGCGACTTTGTATCATCTCCCCTTGCTCTGTTAGACGAATTTGACCATTTACGCTGTCTTGAGGTTGCGCCAAAATCGCATCAAAACTAGAGCCACCGCCTCGGCCAACAGAACCACCTCGACCATGAAATAGACGCAAGCGCGTATTGCGTTCAGTAAATACCTGTACTAATTCACGTTCAGCTTGATATAAAGACCAGTTGGAACAGAGATAGCCACCGTCTTTATTGCTATCTGAGTAGCCCAACATCACTTCTTGTACACCGTGTTGAGCATGTTTAACACGAGCACGTACTTCTGGTAGATCCAGCCATTGCGCCATGATGTCTGGGCCGCATTGCAAATCAGGAATGGTTTCAAATAGGGGCACTACCATGAGTCCTGAGGCTAAACCATCGTGCATACCCGGCGTAATTAAGCCACTTTCTTGTTGTAATACTAGAACCTCTAAGAGATCGCTCAGGCTTTCTGTGTGTGACACAATGTACTGTTCTATGGCTCGAGTCCCATAACGTTTTCTACATTGAGCCGCCATACGTAAAATCGCCAGTTCTTTTTCCGTTTCAGGTGAGTAGTTCAACCAAGGAGAAGCGAGGGGGCGAGTTTCAGCTAATTCTGCGCGCAGTACGGTAATACGATCACTTTCAGAAAGCTGGCTGTATTGCACTGGACGACCACTGATCGTGACGTTGGCCGCTTGCAGCAGTTCATTGAGTACCCGTTCATGCACATCAGAGCTTTGGCGCAAGTCTACCGTGGCTAGATGAAAACCAAATACATTCACCGCTTGAGTTAATTGACTCAGACGTAAATTGACAATGGCTTGGTTATTGTCTTGGTTTAAAGCATCTACTACACATTGCAGATCCGCTAAAAAATCGGCGGCTGTCTCATAGGCAGGGGCTAAATAAGTAGTATGCGTGGCTAGGTTTTTGTTTGTTAACTGTTTTGCTGTAGCCGCTATGCGCGCATAAATATGAATAAAAACTCGTCTGTAGTGTTCATCAACGCGATGTTCGGAGTGATCTTCGCTGCGAGCAGATAAAGCCAGTAGTTCGGGAGTTAAGCGGCTAAAAGACTCTGCTAAAGAGAGTTCAGTACCTAAAGCTTTGATTTCATCTAAGTAATAGCTCATCAACACACTGGATTGGCGTTGTAAGGCTTTTTCTAATGTTTGTGCATCTACATTTGGGTTACCATCACGATCTCCACCTATCCAACTGCCCATACGTAAAAAATCAGGTAAGACCGCAGGTGTTTGCGCTCCGTGCTCAATCAATAAATCGTTTAAATCCGTATACAGTTGAGGAATAACGTCTAGAAACGTGTGTTTGTAATAAGCCAGCGCATTATCAATCTCGTCTTCCACGGTCAGCGTGTGTTGACGTAATAAGCGAGTTTGCCAAAGCGTACTGATAAGACCTTCTAAGCGCAGAGTTAATTGTTTTTGTTGTTGCGCTGATAGGTGGCTAGCTTGCACTTTTGCTAAGGTTTCAGCAATAGACTGATGTAAAGCTAGGGTGCTTTGACGTTGTACTTCTGTTGGGTGCGCGGTTAGCACAGGCATAATACAAGCGTGTGTTATTAAACCCACAATATCGTTAGGTGCATAGGTTTTTAATAAGAACTTAAGGGTGTACTCTAGAGACTCAGGTTCTATATCATGATCTGGCTGCGCCCATTTTTGACTGAGTGTATGATCTTCAGCAATATTTGATAAATGTAAGAAATAAGTAAAAGCACGGGCAACAGCGCGCGCTTGCTGATCTGAAAGCCTCGGGATTTGTTGCTCTAGCTCGTCGAGTTGGCTGCGCTCCTGTTCACGTCTAAAGCGTACTGCAGCACGTCTGAGCTGTTCAATCATTTGAAATACATCTTCACCTTCCTGTCTGAGCACTACATCGCCCAATTGTTTGCCTAACATACGGATATCTTGGCGCAGTGGCGGCAGGTTTGTGGAAGAGCTGTTGGCTTGCATGAAAATATCTCCGTAATTATTACTTATAATGGTCTATTATGATATACACTTTTGACTGCTTTTTTGCTAGAGATTATTAAAAATGCCTAACTATCGTTCCCGTACTTCAACTCATGGTCGCAATATGGCAGGAGCACGCGCCTTATGGCGTGCTACCGGCATGAAAGATGGCGATTTCGAAAAACCCATTATTGCGGTGGTTAATTCTTTTACCCAGTTTGTGCCCGGTCATGTGCATTTAAAAGACATGGGGCAGCTAGTAGCACGCCAAATTGAAGCGGCGGGTGGGGTGGCCAAAGAGTTTAATACCATTGCGGTAGATGATGGCATTGCCATGGGACATGACGGCATGCTTTATTCCTTGCCTTCCCGTGAGCTGATTGCGGATTCCGTTGAGTACATGGTAAACGCGCACTGTGCTGATGCCATGGTGTGTATTTCCAACTGCGATAAAATCACTCCCGGCATGTTGATGGCCGCTTTGCGTATTAATATTCCTGTGGTGTTTGTTTCAGGTGGCCCCATGGAAGCGGGTAAGGTGATGGCCATAGACGGTAAAACCGTAACCCGTAAGCTGGATTTGGTAGATGCCATGGTGGGTGCTGCAGACAGTGCCCTTACAGATGAAGAAGTGGCTGAGATAGAGCGCAGCGCGTGCCCTACCTGTGGTTCCTGTTCAGGTATGTTTACCGCTAACTCCATGAACTGTTTAACTGAAGCTTTAGGCTTGGCCTTACCCGGCAATGGCACCTTAGTGGCCACACATGCACGCCGTCGTGGGTTATTTGAAAATGCGGGCAATATCATTGTTGAACTTTGTAAACGTTATTACGAGCAAAACGATGATTCGGTTTTACCACGCAGTATTGCCACGCACGCCGCTTTTGAAAACGTGATGGCATTAGATGTGGCCATGGGGGGGTCTACTAATACGGTTTTACACCTTTTGGCCGCGGCGAATGAAGCGGAGGTAGACTTCACAATGGCTGACATTGATCGTATCTCACGTCATGTACCCTGTTTGTGTAAAGTGGCGCCAGCCACAGAAGACTACCACATGGAAGATGTACACCGTGCCGGTGGCATCATGGCAATATTAGGTGAATTAGGCCGTGCTGGTCTTTTGAACTTAGATGTGGGTAATATTCACAGTGGTACGTTGGGTGAGGCTATTAATCGCTGGGATGTGAAAGGGGAAAATGCCAAAGCGGTAGCCACTTTTTATAAAAGTGCTCCCGGCGGTGTGCCCACGCAAACCGCTTTTAGCCAAGATCGCTATTACGAAGACTTAGATATTGATCGTGAAAATGGCTGTATACGTAGTAAAGAGCATGCTTATTCGCTTGATGGGGGCTTAGCGGTATTGTATGGAAATGTGGCTGAAAAAGGCTGTATTGTAAAAACAGCAGGCGTAGATGACAGCATACTCACCTTTACCGGTAAAGCTCGCATCTTTGAAAGCCAAGAATCTTCTGTAGCAGGTATTTTAGATGGTACCGTAAAGCGCGGCGATGTAGTTATTATCCGCTATGAAGGCCCTAAAGGTGGCCCGGGTATGCAAGAAATGCTCTATCCCACTTCCTACTTAAAATCCATGGGTTTAGGCGAACATGCTGCCTTATTAACCGATGGTAGATTTTCAGGAGGCTCTTCCGGCCTAGTGATTGGTCATGCTTCCCCTGAAGCGGCAGAAGGCGGTAATATTGCCTTAGTCGAAGAGGGTGATACTATTGAAATTGATATTCCAAACCGTCGTATTCATTTAGCTATTTCAGATGAAGAGTTACAGGCTAGACGTGAGGCCATGAATGCTCGTGGTAAAGATGCCTGGCAGCCTACTGAAAAACGCGAGCGTGCGGTCTCTCAAGCATTACGAGCTTATGCCGCTTTAGCTACATCAGCAGACCGTGGTGCCGTGCGGGATGTTAGCCAAGTGATGCCTAAGTAGTCACTCTTTGTTATTTGTTTTAATTATGTAGATTGCCATGCTGAGTCCAGAACAGAAACAGAGTCAACAACAAATCATTGCTGAGTTAGGCGTGCAGCCCATCATTCAAGCGGTGCCTGAGTTAAAGCGCCGTACGAATTTTATTAAGCAATATTTACGTCAAAGTAAGGCGCAAAGCTTAGTCATTGGTATTAGTGGTGGTATAGATTCGTTGCTAGTGGGCTATATGGCTCAGCGGGCGGTAGAGCAGTTACGAGCTGAGGACTATGAGGCGCAATTTATCGCCTTGCGCTTACCCTATGGTGTGCAAAGTGATGCAGCAGATGCCGATGCTGCCATTCACCATATCCAGCCAGATCGCACTTTAAGCATTAATATTCAACCCGCTACCGATGCGATGTTGCATTCCTTACGGCAGGCTGGTCAGAGTTTTAACTCAGCCGCTCAGCAAGATTTTGTGATGGGCAATGCCAAAGCCAGACAGCGTATGTTGGTGTGTTATGCGGTAGCCGCCGCGGAGTTTGGTTTGGTGTTAGGTAGTGACCATGCCGCCGAAGTGCTGATGGGTTACTTCACTAAATACGGTGATGGCGCTGCTGACTTAATGCCCTTAGCTGGACTCACTAAAAGTCAAGTGCGTGAATTGGCCGTACAGTGTGATATTCCTAGCTATTTAATTGAAAAGGTTCCCACTGCTGATTTGGAGTCTTTAACGCCTTTGTTGCCCGATGAATCCGCTTTTGGCCTTAGTTATACTGAAATTGACGCCTTTTTAACTGGGCAAGATGTCTCTACAGAAGCTTTTGACATCATTTTACGCCACTACCATAATGGCGAGCATAAACGTAAGCTTCCCGCTTCACCACTTACCGTGTCTTTTTAACTTACGGCCATTTATGCAGCCTGTATTACCCCCATTTTTAATCGCCCGCTGGTTACTTTTACTTGTAATCTTAGCGGGTCTGTTTTTTTTAAAAGATTTTATTGTCCCTGTTTTAGGGGCTTTTATTATTGGATTGGCCAGTTGGCCTTTATATAAAAAGCTACTGAATTACTTAAGAGGCCGCAGTTTAATTGCTGCCACTATTGCTATTGTAATTGTGATTGGGGTTATTATTTTACCCCTATCATTTGCTTTGTCTTTTGTTATTAAAGAGGCCAGTACTTTTGTTATTTGGCTCTTGGCGGCTAACCGTGATGGAATGCCGGTCCCTGATTGGATCCCTGCGCTGCCTGGGGTGGGGCCACGTATAGCGGAGTATTGGCAGGTGTATTTGGCTGAACCTCATGCGTTAGGCGCCATGATTGAGGTCGTGAGTGGCGAGCATATTGGTAATATTTATCGCATGATTCTCACCGCTACGGGTGATGCTTTTCATTTATTATTATCCCTCTTATTTATGGTGATTACGCTGTTTTTTATTTATAAAGACGGCAGTGTGATTTTGTCACAGCTAGATATAGTGGGTGAGCGTATTTTACCTACACGCTGGCAGCGATTCTCTCGTGTAGTACCTGCCACCATCAACTCTACCGTAACCGGTATGGGACTAATTGCCTTGGGCGAAGGCGTGGTATTAGGTATTGCTTATTGGATAGCGGGTGTACCTTCACCTGCTTTGTTAGGAGCTGTTACGGGCTTTATGGCTTTGATCCCCGGTGGAGCACCTTTATCTTTTACTTTGGTGTCTTTGTATTTGTTTGGCTCGGGGAATACAGTAGCGGCTATTGCTTTGTTTTTATGGGGCTCTATAGAGCTTTTTATTGTAGATAAAACCTTGCGCCCACGTTTGGTGGGAGGGCCAGTTAAACTTCCTTTTTTACCGACTTTTTTTGGTCTAGTAGGGGGCGTAAAAACCATGGGTATAGTGGGTTTATTTATAGGCCCAGTGTTGATGGCATTGCTCGTGGCCATTTGGCGTGAATGGGTGTATAGCGGGCAGATTACCTCTACTCGTTAATTATTATGAAAATATTCAATAGATAGGAGAACAAAATGGGTGATACCGCTACGCGTTATGGTTTTATTTCACGATTTTTTCATTGGGTGATGGCCTTAGGTTTTGCCTGGATGCTGTTTACCGCTATTAGTCGCTTTATTGATAAAGACTCGGCCTTAACCAAGGCGATTTTTTATTATCACACTCAAGTGGGCTTCACCATTTTATGGATGGCAGTGTTACGTATTTTATGGGGTATTGCTCAAAGCAAAAATCGCCCAAAAAATGATGCGCTGGTCAAAGCCGGTCATGGGCTTATGTATTTGTTGATGTTGGTGGTGCCCGCGTTGGCCTTAGGGCGTTATTTTGGTGCTGATCGTGATTTTAGTTATTTTGGTTTAACCATACTGGAAAAAACAGGTGTTGAAACAGAATGGTTAGTGGATTTAGGCAATGCTCTGCACGGTAATTTAGGCTGGTTCTTCTTTTTCATCATTTTTGGCCATATTGCTATGGCGATCAAGCATAAATTAGCGGGGCCAGAGCACGATGTGCTGCCCCGCATGTTGTAAACCTAAAATAAACTTTCAGGCTTAAGCCGTATTAATTATTACGGCCTTTGCCTTCTCCCTTACGGCCGCCGCGGCGCTCATCTTGATCGCAGTCGCGGCGTTTTTCGTGTACGGTGATGCTGCCATCAGTGGGATTAATCATTAGGCGGGTTTTACGATTATCTTCATTAAATACAGTCGCTCTGTAGCCCCGAGTAGTGTGTTTGATGCTTTGAATATCGTTGTCTTTGTAGCCTGCTTTTTCTACAGCTTCATACGCCTGCTTGATGTTTGTAATAGTATCAGCTGCAAAGGCGGGAGTGCTTAAAAATGCGCCCGTTGTGGCTAAGGCGGCCAAAGTAGAAATTAGTAGTTTTTTAGACATAAGTCATACTCCATTTGTTGATTTATTGGGTTGTTTGTTAAGTGATGAATCTATTGTGCACTATGTCAGATGAACACAATATGAAGCCTGCGTTCATCTGCCGTTCATGTTGATGTTTTTATTATGGTTTTATGATGACGCGTAAATCTTGGTTTTCTTTTTTTGCTGCTGTGTGGCTGTCTTTGCTCTTAGGCAGTGTATCTACTGTGCAAGCCTCTTCGGGCTTATCTCATTCACAAATACGCGAAGCGCATCAAGCGGGGGAAATCAAATCTTTGCGTTGGGTGTTAGCGCAAATCAAACAGGATTACCCTGGCCATGTTTTAGATGCTGAACTGGCTAAAAGAAAAAGTAAAAACAAAAAATATAATCCTCGTTATATTTATAAAATTAAACTACTTGCCGATGATGGGCATATTATGAAGCTTTATGTGGATGCGAATACGGCAGAAGTGTTACGCGTGAAAAGTCGCGATAAAAAACGCCGACATCACAAAGGAAATAAATAGGTCTTATGCGTATTTTAATTGTGGAAGACGAGCCAAATTTACTGCAGCAAATTACCGAAACCTTAAATGCGCAGGGTTATGTAACTGATACGGCCATCGATGGCGCAGAAGCGCATTATATGGCTTCGGTAGAAAGTTATGATGCGGTCATCCTCGATTTAGGTCTACCGCAAATAGACGGTTTAACTGTCCTAAAACGTTGGCGAGCTGAAGGCTTAGGCATGCCGGTATTAATTCTAACCGCACGTGATAGCTGGCATGAAAAAGTCAGTGGCATGGATGCGGGTGCAGATGATTACGTCACCAAGCCTTTTCATACTCAAGAGTTATTAGCACGGGTGCGAGCCTTATTGCGTAGGGCTGCAGGTCATGCCAGCTCCACTTTGCAATGTGGCGATTTGCTATTAGATACACGTCAGGCCCAGTTCACCTTTGCTGATCAGACGCTTAGCTTAACTGGGCACGAATACAAGGTGTTAGCTTATTTGATGCATAACATGGAACAAGTGGTGTCGCGTACTGAGCTTATAGAGCATATTTATGCTCAAGATCAAGATCGCGATTCCAATACCATTGATGTGTTTATAGGCCGTTTGCGTAAAAAAATGCCAGCCGATTACATACAAACTGTACGTGGCTTAGGTTATAAGCTCATAGCGCCATGTCCTTAACACGGCGCTTATTATTAGGAGCTTTAGTTTGGGTGCTGTGCAGCATAGCAGCAGCAGGTTTTTTATTAATCCAGCTGTTTAAACAACACGTAGAAGAGCAATTGCATAAAGAGCTCAATATGCATATGCAACAGCTTATAGCACAGGCTGATATAGATTTAGAAAACCCAACTCAAAGTCAGCCGCTGCAAATTGCTCAGCCTCTTAGTGATCCTCGTTTTGAACGGCCCTTAGGCGGCATGTATTGGCAAATTACTCCAATAAACACAGATGTTTTCGCTGTGCTGTATTCCCGTTCTTTATGGGATGAAAAGCTAAGTCCTCCACAAGTAGAAGGGAATTACTGGGGCCGTTATACCGACCCCGAGTTAGGTGAGGTTTATATTTTAGGGAAAACGGTGACGTTTTTTGAAGAGGTGGTGCACCCTACCTATCAATTTTGGATAGCAGCTCAAGAAGAGTTGATAGCAGCACCTTTACAGCGATTTGGCTGGATGCTGATCCTAACACTTGCGGTCTTGGGTGCCGTGTTAGTGTTAGGTGTTTGGTGGCAGTTACGTTTAGGATTGCGGCCTTTACGACAGTTGCGTACGCGCTTAGTAGCCGTACATGAAGGTCATAGTGCAGCTATAGAAGGGCAGTACCCTCAGGAAATTCAACCCTTAGTCTCTGAGTTCAACCGCGTATTACACAGTAATGCACAGGTAGTGGAGCGAGCTCGTACACAGGCAGGAAATCTAGCTCACGCCGTCAAGACGCCCTTAGCCGTTTTAGCTAATGCCGCTAAAAAAGAAAATTCGGCGTTAGCCACCTTAGTATCCGAACAAGTAGAGGCCACACAGAAGCAGGTAGATTATCAGCTCTCCAGAGCACGAGTGGCGGCTGCAGTAAAAACCGTAGGAGTGCGCACTGCAGTAATACCTGCAGTACAAAGTCTCAGTAAGCTCTTACAACGAGCCTATGAACATAAGCCAGTACAAGTGCAAATTAGTGCGGATAGCCCAGAGCTATACTTCAAAGGCGAAGCTCAAGACTTGCATGAAATTTTAGGAAATGTATTGGATAACGCCTTTAAATGGTGTGATGCAACCATTTCAGTAGCGGTGCAGCGCCAAACAAAGGCGGGTAAATCTTCATTACAGCTCATCATAGAAGATGATGGCCCCGGTTTAGAGGCTGAACAATGTGTAGCGGTGTTTAAGCGGGGTGTACGAGCTGATGAGCTTATGGTAGGTAGCGGCTTAGGTCTGGCTATAGTGGCAGATCTAGTGCAGCTGTATGGGGGGGAAGTGAAAGCCACGCGTGCCCAACTGGGGGGCATGCGCGTGGATATAGTACTGCCTTAAGCGTTGGCTGCCGCTCTGGCTTTTTCCCGTAAAACAAAACGTTGTATCTTACCGGTTTCAGTACGGGGTAGGCTATCTACAAACTCTACTGCGCGTGGGTACTTGTAAGGAGCGGCATTTTGCTTAACGAAGTCTTGGAGTTCTTTGATTAAGCCTTCACTGGGATTGTAACCGTCTTTAAGCATAATAAAGGCTTTAAGTATATTACCTCGGGTTTCGTCAGGCATGCCTACTACACCACATTCTGATACCGCCGGGTGCTGTAATAAGCAGTCTTCTACCTCTGGTCCCGCAATGCTATAACCAGCGGAAATAATCATATCGTCATTGCGTGCCTGATAAAATAAATAGCCGTCGTCGTCCATTTTGAAGGTGTCTCCTGGGACGTTCCAGCCATCTTGCACAAATTGTTTTTGACGTTCATCGCTTAAATAACGGCAGCCGGTAGGGCCCCGCACGGCTAGCCGACCTACCGTGCCATTAGGCACAGGCTGCATATTATCATCTACCACTTGAGCCTCAAAACCAGGTACTACTTGGCCAATTGCGCCTGGGCGTACGCTCTCAGGAGGGCTGGAGATATAAACGTGGATCATTTCCGTGCCTCCAATGCCGTCTATCATTTCTATACCTGAGGCTTTTTTCCAAAGTTCACGGGTGGCAGGTGGTAAGGCTTCACCAGCTGAAACGGTAGATCGTAGAGAAGCTAGAGAAAAATCTTTGACTAAAGCCGCCATTTGTCTATAAAAAGTGGGGGCGGTAAAGGTCATGGTAACGTTAAACCTATCTACGTATTCGAGCAGACTTTTAGGATCTAATCTTTCGGCTAAAACCGCACTTGCCCCTACACGTAGGGGGAAGCACAGCAAACCACCTAGACCAAAAGTAAAGGCTAAAGGTGGCGTACCACACACTTTATCTTCAGGACTTAAACGCAATATATGTTTGCTGAACGTGTCGCACATGATGAGTACATCACGATGAAAGTGCATGCAGCCTTTAGGTTCACCTGTGGTACCACTGGTAAAAGCAATTAAACACACATCATCGGCAGCGGTATCGCAAGGGGTAAAGGTGCGGGGTTTAGTTTTGGCTAAACTCTCTAGACTTTGGCTGCTGCTATCGTTAAAAAACAAAGCGTTTTTTAAGGTGGGTGTGTAATGAGGGTGTTGAGAGTCCATGCAGTGATTAAGCTCTTCATCTAAGCGCGCATCACAGATAGCTGCTGCAATTTCAGCTTTATTTATAATAGTTTTAAGCTCTACCGCACGCAATAAAGGCATAGTAGGAACGGTAACTAAACCCACTTTTAAGGCGGCTAGCCAGCTCGCTGCCATCATGAGATTATTGGGGCCACGCAATAAGATACGGTTGCCACTTAGCAAATTCATATCATCTACAAATACATGGGCAATTTGATTACTTAAGGCCTCAAGTTCGTTATAGGTGATTTGCTTTGCCGTGCCGTCTTCTTCTAGCCACTCTAAGGCAATATTATCTCCAAAACCACGTGCGATTTGTAAGCCAAGTAACTCGGTGGCGGCATTTAAACGCGGAGCGTAGGAAAGATCGGGGTTATTGTCTAAAAGCAAAACTGGCCATTGCTCTTTTGGGGGTAAGTTATTGCGAGCAAATTGATCGGTAAGCCCTGTTTTTTCCATGATGTATCTCCACGTGTCTGCATTTACAGTTGTATTTATCGTCTTTATATTTACTTTAGCTATTAATTATAAACAACTAAAGTAAAAGAGCGAAAGCAATTTCATAGGGATAAACCCCATCATTAGGAGTAAATAATACAGAAGTCGCGGTATGATCTTGATCTAAAGTCTTTATTAAAAAAGGGAAAAAATGAAAACTACACGCCGCTTTACCTTATTATTAGGGGCTGCATTAGTAGCTGCTACTGCCACTAGCGCTACGGCTTATGCTCAAGTAAAAATAGGTACTATTGCTTCTTCTACTGGTACGGTTTCTGCCATTGGTATACCGCAACGCAATACCGCTATGATGCTGCCTGATCAGGTGGGTGATCTAAGTATTGAATATATTCATTTTGATGATGCCAGTGAGCCCAATAATACCGTGACTTCTGTTAAAAAGCTCATTTCTGAAGAGCAGGTAGATGCCATTATTGGACCTTCAGGTGCACCGCACGCCATGGCTTTATTAGATTTAGTCAGTGAAGCCCAAACACCATTATTAGCACCAGTGGGTTCTATTAGCGTGATTTATCCTATGGATGAGAAACGTAAGTGGGTGTTTAAACCTACGCAAAACGACAGCATAGTGGCTGATAAATTGATGCAACATATGCAAGATAATGGGGTGAAAACGCTGGCCTTTATCGGCACAGCAGATACTTACGGTGAAACATGGTATGGCGTAATGCAAGAGCGTTTAGCAGAAAAAGGCATTACTTTAGTGGCTAATGAGCGCTATAACCGTCCAGATACGTCTGTTACCGGGCAAATATTAAAAATTATGTCGGCTAATCCTGATGCGGTATTAATAGGTTCGCCGGGAAGCCCAGCGGTATTGCCACAAAGTACGTTGTATGAGCGTAATTATCCGGGTACGATTTACCAAACGCACGGCGCAGCCATGAATGATTTTTTACGCTTAGGTGGTAAAGCGGTAGAAAATACCATTATGGGCGGTAGTTTAATGCTAGTACCGGATGAAATTTCGGATGACAATCCTTCCAAGGCAGTGGCGCTGGATTACATGAATAACTATAACGAGAGGTATGGGAATGTGCCAGCCACCTTTGGCGGTAATGTGTATGATGCGGGTTTATTATTAATGGAGGCCATTCCGGTAGCGGCTGAGGTGGCAGAGCCGGGTACGGTGGAGTTCCGTCAAGCGCTACGCGATGCCTTAGAAAACATCAAAGAGCTACCCGGTACTCAGGGTATCTATAATATGACACCTGATGATCATAGTGGTTTTGATGAGCGGGGTGTAGAGCTCATTACCATTAAAAATGGTGAATGGACTCTAGTTAAATAACCGCAAACGCCTCTAACAATACAATACAAGCGGAGAGCCCACATAAAAGGGCAAAACCCATTTGTATATAAAGCGGTGGTATTTTGGGGGCGGCAATACGCCCCCCTATCATTCCAGCCACCACAAAAGCCACAAAAGGCCAAGTGGCTGGATTGTGTAGTGCATCGCTAGTCGCCAGCGCATTAAGTACAGTGACGGCTGATATCAGCGCGATCACCATCAATGAGGTGGCCACAATATTATGTATTTTAAGATTCGTAAAACGCTTGAGCATAGGCACAATAATAAAACCGCCTCCCACACCTAAAAGGCCGGTCAATAAGCCCGATACCATGCCTATGCCGCCAATGGTTAGGGTACAGCGGCTATTCCAGATAAATTTCCCCGTGGCTTCAGAGATCATACAAAGCTTTTCTTTTTCGGGCTCAACAGTGCCGCCCGATTTTTTACTACGGCGGGCTTGATTAAACATGCGAGCTGCCACAATAAACATCACCCCGCTAAACAGCACCATTAGCCAAAACTCAGGCAAACGCTTAGCTAGCCATGCACCTAAAGGCGACATCAGTCCGCCTACTACAGACATAAGTACGGCTGCTTTATAACGAACTAAATACCGTCGTAAACCATCTACTGCGCCGGTGAGCGCAGCAAGGCCTACAGCAATTAAGGCTATAGGTGCAGCGGTGGTCATGGAAAGCCCCACACCTAATACTAATGCGGGTACGGCTAAAATACCGCCACCGGCTCCGGTGAGACCTAAGGTTAGGCCCACAATAAACCCCAATATGCTGCTGATCATAATTTATCGTTTGTTTATTATATAAAGAAAAATATCTTTATATAATAACATTATATGCATATAGCTTGTTGTTATATGGATTATTGCTGTGCATACCAGCTTTTTATATCAGCTAAATTTGGATTGATTTCTGTGGCTAAGCCGCCGGTAAACTCACGCCAAGGTTCTAAAAAACGCGTGGCAACTACCGTGATCATAGGTAGGCCCAAGCTCATGATTTCCAGCAACTCCTCGGCAAAGCCTTCGCCTTCTGCTTCGAGTTTGCCAAAACGGTTTACCACAATAAGATCTGGTTTTTGTTCACGTGCATGCTTTAAAATATGGCTGGCATTACTAACAGCTTCGGAATCTAGGCAGCAACTGGTGTTGTGCTCGCCTAAATCCTGAGCAATAGATGTGAACTCGCCGTTATTAAGATTAATAATGCCCATTTTGCTGCGGTAAGCAAAGCTCACTTCTTCAGGCGCTTGCACCACACCTAATACCACTTTGCCTTGCTCTTGTAAGTACTGAATAAATGGTTGCAATTGCTCATCAGCGGCTTCAGCGCTTTCATGTACGATAGCACCTATAGGTAACGGTTTTTCATTGTTCGTCATTATGACTCCAAAATTATGAAGAAAATTCGAATACTACTATTTACATTGCTCTCGTCACTAACTGTAGTTACTGCTTCCAGTTATGCGGCACCCTTTACGGTGCAACCCAGCGCCGGGCAGTGGGAAATTACTACGCAAACTTTAGCTGAAGGCAAAGACATAGGACCACAGCTCAATCTCATTAAACAGCAGGCAGCAACTTTTTTAAAGCCTGAGCAGTTAGAAAAACTAAATCGCTATGATCCCCGTCAATTCAACGAATGTTTAAGCGTTAAACAGGCCACTGTATTGTCTGATCCACAAAAAAGTTTGGATTTTGTTAGTCAAGCCTTAGGCCAGTGTGAGTTACAAATAGATAGCCAAGACGCGGTGCAAAGCACAATGGTTTTTAGTGGCTACTGCAATGAGCCTAAACATGGCATGGAGGGAGATGTAAAAGGGCAAATTCACTATCACAGTGCTACAGAGGCTTCGGGATTTGTGGAAGGTGTAGGTACTCTACCTGCGCCTATACAGTTAATGCTCACAGGGCGCATGCAGTCACAGGTTCATATTCGTAATAATTTTAAGGCGCAGTGGCAGCAGGCGCAGTGTTCGTCGATTGGTACGCCGTAATCGCATTGCGTAAATATCCGGCCCAGATCATAAGCCAAAACGCATACATCATTACGCCACTATTATGCGATAAAAAACTTTGCGTGAATCCAAAGTCAATATAAGCCACAGGTAATATAGTTCCTGCTACGGCTAAGGCGCGTAAAGACAAATTTGAGTGCTTTAAGTAAGGGTGGAAATACCAAATAGGAGCTAAATATAAGGCAATTAGGGCAAGCAACCCTACCAGCCCATTTTTAGCCGTTGTATTGAGTATTTCATTATGTGAATGGGTAAATAAAGTGGTGGCAGGATCTATTTTTCCTTGAGTCACTAGCTCTTGAATAGCCGTTACGTATTCAGTTTGCCCCCAGCCTAATAAAGGTTTTTCTTTAATTAGTTCCGTGGCTCCGCGCCACATCTCAAAGCGCGAACCTACTGAGGTAGCTTTATAACCGGCTTGATATTGCTGTACATCATGTATAGCGGCATGTATGCGGTCTTTTATAGGAAGCTGTGGCAGGTTAAAAACAGTGAGGCCAATTAAAACGGCGAATACAAAAGCAAAAATTTTAGTGCGCAGGGTAAAGTAATTATGGTAGGCCTTAAATAAAACTAAAAACACAAAAGGCAGCCCTATCCAACCACCTCGGCTGCCTGAAAGAATAGAGCCTAATATACCGCTTAGAGCACCTAAAATAAGCAAAGTGAAGTAGATTCTGCGGTGTTTGATTTCAGTTAAGCTGTAGGCCCATCCTAAGCCCGCTAGGCAGAACAAGCCCATCAACATGGATAAATTACCAAATTGTATGGAATGATGAAAACCGCCTGAACGCTCTAAAGCGAGAAAGAGTTTTTCGTAAATAGCGAGTAAGCCAGCCCCTACACTGCCGGCGACCAAACCCGCCCAAGCCCAATGCAGCTTTGGTTTAGTCCAACGGAGTAAGTAAAAGGTAGGGATGGCTAAAGTAAATCGTAAAATCTTGTCATAATGACTGCTGCCTAGGTCATGCCATAGGTTATTTCCAATGCCTTCTAAGGTAAAAGCCACTAAAACCAAGAGTAAGTAAAAATCACGCGTCTCTAGCGGGTTTTGCTTATCTTGAGTGTAAGCGTAAAGCCCCCCTAATAACAACAATACTGCACCCACTGAATAGCCACTAGGTATGATTAATGCTAGCAAGCCAAAAATGAAAATGGCACTTGAGCAATAAGTAACTAGCCATCGTGGGGCAGAGGTGGTGTTTATCATTTAATAATATAAAAGGAGGCTCAGAAGCTGCCAAACATGGTCCCTAAAGTAATGACAGTAATAGTAGCAAATAATGGTGCCACCATTGTTACCATTGCGATATTTGCGTAAGCTTGACGGTGATTCAGCTTACAAATAGCGAGCAAGGTAATAATGGCGCCGCAATGCGGTAAGGTGTCAAAACCACCCGCTGCCATAACCGCTACCCGGTGCATAAGCTCTGGGCTAATACCAGCGGCTTCAGCCATTGCTAAATACTCAGCACCTAAGGTTTGTAGAGCAATACTTAACCCACCAGATGAAGAGCCAGTAATACCTGCTAACGTTGTCATCGCAACGGCTTCAGAAATCAGTGGGTTGGTAGGATTAAGATTTAAAACAGAGTCGCGAATAATGGCAAAACCGGCTAAGCCAGCAATCACCGCACCATAACCCACCTCAGAAGCGGTGTTAAATAGCGGTAGCATAAAACCAAACACCCCTTGGTTAATGGTTTCTTTAAGATTTTCCCAGCGTCCTAAGCGTGAAATAATTAATACAAAACAAGCAGAAACTAAGGCAATGATTAAAGCCCATAAGCCTGTCATGTTTTGCACATTCGTATTTGGGAATTTATCGCTAATTGGCGCTAAATCTGTATTGGGAAAAACCCAGTAGGTAAAGAGCGCATTGACCCCAATTACTAAAAACAAAGGCAGTAATGCTAAGACCAAAGGCATGGTAGAAAGCGGGCCTTTCTCATGTACCGTATGGCCATCATCCATAGGGATATCTTGGTCGCTGGCATGATCACCATAACCTCGGCCCTGGGTTTTGGCTTTGTTTACACGACCCTGTAACCACCATAAACCACCTATAAGCATTACCAGCGCACCAATAATACCTAATCCCGGGGCCGCAAACACGTTTGTGCCGTAATAAGGAATGGGGATAGCGTTTTGAATAGCGGGCGTGCCGGGCAGTGCCGTCATGGTGAAAGTAAAGGAGCCTAGAGCAATAGTGGCGGGAATTAAATCCTTGGGAATGTCAGCAGCACGGAATAGATCGCGGGCAATGGGATAAATAGCAAAGGCCACCACAAATAGCGAAACCCCACCATAGGTTAATAAACCACATGCAATCACCACCGTAGCTAAGGAGTGGGTAGGGCCTAGACGTTTAACTATCCAACGCGCAATGGTATTAGCAGCACCCGAATCAGCCATGAGCTGCCCAAACAAAGCTCCTAGCAAAAATATCGGTAAAAACTGCAGCACATAGCCGCCTAAAGCCTTCATGAAGGTTTCTGTGTAAATAGGTAAAAAGAAACCCAGGTCACCCGATAAAAACACCGCCAAGGCGGCCATTAAGGGGGCTAGTAGTAAAACCGTTACGCCTCTATATGCAAAAAACATCAGTAGCAATAAAGAAATAACAATAGCTAACGTGGACATAGCTAGAGCTCCAAAAACGTAGATACAAAAATCACGCACGCATTATTGCCTGCTAGGCGTGATTGTAAGCCTATGTTTCGGTGTTGGATATGTTATTTACGCTTATTGCTTTTTAAGCGTTCATGGGGAAGAGTCGGTGAGAGAATTTCACGTACCAAGCGGCGGATTGCACTTGGATTATATAAGCTAAGGCAATCAGTAATGCGGCTTGAGCTCCCGCCTCACCAAAAGCGGTCATGGATAAGGCCAAGGCAATGGATAAGTTCCGCATGACCGTGCCATACACTAACGCAATGCCATCACCACGATTTAGCGCCTTTTGAGCAATCACAGTACTGAGTACATAATTAATGGCATACAAGATAAAAATGGGAATGACTATAGATAATAATAATTCGGGAGATTGCATCAAGTCTTGTGCTTTAAGAGCCATCGCCACAAATACAATGCCTAAAACGCCTAAGGTAGAAAACTGAGGAAATTTCGGGCCTATGTGTTTTTGAAAATGATCTTGGCCATGTTTTTTTACTAAAACGAATCGCGTTATTTGCCCGGCAATAAGAGGAACCACAATAAATAAAAGGATTTGTTGAAATACCGCTACTATTTGCACTGGGATTTCTGCGCCTAATAATAAGCCCAACGCCAAAGCCGGTTCATCAGCAAAAAACACTCTGCCTAAGCCATACGCAATAAAAGGAATAATGGCAACGTTAATGACCAAAGCCCAGATCTGCACCGCGTTATTACCAGGGTGCAGTAACTGTTTAGGCTTTACCCCCACCATCATGGGATACACCATAAGTAGGGTTAAGGGGGCGATTAGTAAGGCTAAGGGTTGCGTGTTGGTATTAAGCCCGGTAATAAAACCCAATACTAAAAATATAGGTATGCTTAGACTGAGATTTTTACTGAGCCAGGCGATAGTCTTCATAAAAAACCTTAAAGGGGTAAGGGAAATTATTGATTAGAAATAACATTATACTTTTTTATATAGTGTATAGCTAATTCCTAGACCATTAATTAATGGCAAACCCCAAATACTCTGGTAGCCACAACGCAATCCCTGGAAAGAACATCACCAATAGTAGCGCACTAAACATGGTTACCATAAACAGCAAGGCCCAACCAAAGGTGTGCTCTAAACGTATGTTCGCCACTTTAGTTGTTACCATCAGATTTACCGCCACAGGCGGAGTGAATTGCCCGATAGCGATATTCATGGCCAGTAAAATTCCAAACCAAATGGGATTCCACTCAAAGTGGTTAATTAATGGAATTAATACCGGCGTTAATATCAGATAAATAGAAATAGCATCTAGTAGCATGCCTGCTAAGAGCACTAAAATCATCACTAAAAATAACAGAACCAATGGGTTATCGGAAATAGATAAAATAGTGTCTGCCAAGCGCGTAAAGGTACCTAAGGTAGTACCTGCCCAAGCAAAAATGCCTGCTAAAGCAATAATAAGCAGCACAATACCTGAAATTTTAACGGCCTCATTAAACATATCTAATAAGCCCGCCCAAGTGAGCTGCCTATAAACAAAAGCACCTAAAATCAGACCATAGGTCACAGCCACTACAGCGGCTTCAGTAGGCGTAAAAAGCCCTGAGCGTAAGCCTCCTAAAATAATCACAGGTGCAAATAAAGCTGGAATGGCTTTAATGAAACTCTTGCCAATCGCTGGACGCTTTTCGGTTTTGACGGCTTCCCAACCATTACGCTTAGCTAGAAAGTAAGCAGGGACTAATAGGGAAGCGCCCGCTAACAGGCCAGGAAATAATCCGGCAGCAAACAGAGCACGTAAATCTAAACCCGGTAACATTACCGAATACAGGATAAGTGCGATGGAAGGCGGAATTAAAATGGCAGTGGAGGAGGCAGCGGCAATTAAGGAAGCGGAAAAAGGTCTTGGGTAACCGGCTTTTGTCATGCTGGGTAACATGACCATGGCCACAGCCGCCGCATCTGCTGGGCCCGAACCGCTCATACCACCCATAATTAAGCAAACTAAAACCGCTACTAAGGCCAGACCACCGTGGCGTTGCCCAATTAAGGATTGCGCAAAGGCAACTAAACTAGCGGCTACGCCAGCACGCTCAAAAATAAGCCCGGTTAATATGAAAAGAGGAATGGCAATCAGGGGGTATTTAGCAATACTGTTATAAGTATTCGTGCCTAAAGTGGCCAACATATCGGGGGAAAGCCCCGTAACAATACCCGCAGCACCACCTAAACCCAAGGCAAAAGCGACTGGCATGCCTAGTAATAAAGAAGCCCCAAAAATGGCTAACATCCAGAGATCAGGGCTCATGCTTGCTCCTCTGCTGGGTTATAGCTGCTTTTTAAACGATAGATTAAGCTTTGTGTGCTACGAATAATGATGGCCACAGACAATACAGGTAGCCATATCAAATAAATCCAGGTGGGAAGTCCTAGCCCAGCTGATAAGGACTCCCACGTGTACTCCTCATAAGTTAGAAGACCACCATACCAAGCGACTAAACCCAATACCACTACAGCCCCTAGCCATTGCAAGGTATAAATAATACGCCGACCTAACAGGCCAAAGTGCTGTTCTAGTAGAGTGATACGAATGTGTTCGTTATTGCGAGCGGCAACAGCGCCACCTGCAAAAGCTAAAATCACCATTAAAAACACGGAAAATTCCTCAGTAAAAGCAAAGGAGGCATTGGTGGTATAGCGTACGATCACATTGGCCAAACTAATAATACAAATGGCGGCTAAGGCAATAATGCCTAAAAACGACTCAATACGAGTTTTGGGTTTAGAGGACATGGTAAGTAATTAACGATTTGTTATTGCTTCTTGAGCGGTTTCTACTAGGGTTTCACCAATACGTGGAATCCATTTTTCATAGACGGATTGTGTGGCATCAACAAAGGCTTGATGCTGCTCGGGTGTGAGCTCAGTAATTTCAACACCGCGCTCGCGAATGGTTTCTAAGGTATTGTCTAATTCCGCACGGGATTTTTCAATTTCCCACTGACCGGCATCGATGGCCGCTTCTTTTAAAAGGGCTTGATCTTCAGCTGATAAAGTGGACCAAACACGTTGACTCACTCCAAAAATAAGAGGGTCATTCATGTAATGCCAAAGCGTGAGGTACTTTTGATTAGCACGGTCTGCTCGGGCCACGTCATAAACGGCTAAGGGGTTTTCTTGGCCATCTACAGCACCGGTGGTGAGCGCGGGTAGCGCATCCGTCCAGCTCATTTGTGTGGGGTTTGCTCCTAGGGCATTAAAGGTATCTAAAAACAGAGGAGAGCCTACTACGCGGATTTTTAAGCCTTCTAAGTCTTCAGGCGCATCAAGCACTTTTTTAGAATTAGAGATTTCACGGAAACCATTTTCACCCCATGCCAGTGGCATCACGCCACGCTTTTCAATGGCATCAAATACCATTTTACCTGCTTCGCCTTGGGTAATAGCATCTACAGCAGCATTATCCGGCATTAAAAATGGCAAAGAGAATAAGTTTACCTCAGGTACTTGAGTTGACCAATTAATAGTGGACCCCACAGCCATATCAATTAAGCCGCTGCGCATGGCAGAAAACTCTTTGGTTTGATCTCCCGAGACCAACTGGGCATTAGGATACACTTTTAGAGTTATACGGCCATCGGAGCGCTCTTTGACTAATTCAGCCCATTTTTCTGCGGCTTGTCCCCAAGGAAAAGCATCAGATAAAACGGTGGATACGGAGAACTCACGTGTTTCTTGAGCAAAGGCGGTAGTGGCACTAAAGGCTAAACAGGCAGCGCTAAGAGTTAGCCATTTTTTAATTCTCATCATTATCTCCATTTACTTTTTTGAAAACATTGATATTAGCAGAATCAGTGCATCTAATCGCGTTTAGTTAGGGAGATATAATAATTTTTGTCTTACAATTCATGGTTGATATGATAGGATTGTAATGAAGTTCCATCATCTAAAAAGGATATATTATGGCCGTTCGTATTAATGATATTGCACCTAATTTCACCACTGACTCCACTGCAGGTGAGCTCACTTTGCATGATTGGATGGGTGATAGTTATGCTATTTTATTTTCACACCCTAAAGACTTTACCCCCGTATGTACCACTGAGTTTGGTGCGGTAGCTCGTTTAGCGGGTGAGTTTGAAAAGCGCAATACTAAAGTCATGGGCGTATCGGTGGATGATGTAGATGATCACATCAAATGGATGCGTGATATTGAAGCTTTTTCAGGTGCTCCCGCAAACTTCCCTATTATTGATGACACATCCTTACAAGTAGCAAAGCTCTACGATATGTTGCCGGCAGATGCCTACTTGCCTGATGGCCGCACACCCGCTGATAGCGCTACCGTGCGCACGGTATTTATTATTGGCCCAGATAAAAAAGTGCGTCTCACCATGTCTTACCCTATGTCAGTAGGCCGTAACTTTGCTGAGATTTTACGCGCCTTAGATGCTATCCAAGCCACTGATGGTCAGCCTTTAGCGACGCCTGCAGATTGGGTACCTGGCCAAGACGTGATTGTGGGTTTAGGT
Source organism: Paenalcaligenes sp. DL 309 (assembly GCF_057475285.1). Taxonomy (NCBI): domain Bacteria; kingdom Pseudomonadati; phylum Pseudomonadota; class Betaproteobacteria; order Burkholderiales; family Alcaligenaceae; genus Paenalcaligenes; species Paenalcaligenes sp. DL 309. The sequence goes on along the minus strand of NZ_JBYBKW010000002.1, from coordinate 356,534 downwards.
TTAGATGATGAGCAAGCCAAAGAGAAATTTGGTGAAATTGATATTAAATTACCTTACCTACGCTTTACTAAGCATCAGGCGAAGTAATATTTATTTTTGACTTCAGCGATGAAGCCATGCAAAGACCTCGGTTTTTATTGTGAATAAACTGAGGTCTTTTTTATTTTTTTATTACTTACTGTTTTTCACTGATTTCATAATAACAAAGGGTAAAGGGCCGGGGGCCAGAAAGTTCACAATATCTTGAGCTGCCGCTTTACCTGCAGGATGTGTTGCATGCTTTTGCATGGCAGAAAGCGACTCAAAATAAGACAGTGTAAAGCCATCCCAGGGGGGAGTAGTGGTTAGATACTCGTTGTCATCTACATGCAGCTGCTCATACCGGTAGAGCCATGGGCTGGCACAAGCTATAGGGCCATGCTGATTACGCCAGTAATCTCTGAACGCTTCTGTACTTAATTCTGGGTGTTTTTTAGCAAAACGCACCACTTTAATTCCAGCCTTACCCCCACTCACGTTTTTTTGCTCTATGGCTTGCACTATCAAATGCTGGGCGGTGGGCTGTTGTTTTGCTAAGTGGACGCGCCACCTATGTGCGGCCGCACTAGTTAAAAAGTCATACTCTAGCAGCCAATCAGCAGCCGGCGTAGAGTCTGTATATATTTCTTCATCAGCTTTAGAGACAGAGAAAGAAGAGCAGGCAACGGGTTTTTCTTGTTGAGCTACAGCTCCACTTCCTAGACTAATAACGCGAAATAGAGGAGGTGTACTCATTAGGATAATTCACCTTGAAGTACGCCTTTATCTACCACCACTTTGCCATCTAAACGAATGGTGCAGTTACGCATAGGATAATCAAAATGACAGTCAGTAAAGCGATTGGCTGCTGGGTTAGCACCGGTAGAGAATAAAAAGTTGCCTGCAAAAGCCCGTAACTCAGTGCCATTATGATCCCGTTTATCATACATGATCATGGAGTCCCAACGAGCAGCAGGTGCCATACCCCAGCCCACATGACTGACAGCATAAGCATCAGGCTCATTCCAGCTTTCATAGTATGAGCGCATAAGCTCAGCATCTAACCCCTGGCCTTCAATTTTTGTGACAAAATCATTTTCAATATGCAACGTAACAGCAGATTCCAAATAACGTTTAAAGGTGAGGTTCACATCACCCTCATCAAGAACCACTGTGCCATTAACACTGCCGTTATTCGGATAGCAAATACATAAACCCGCAGGCCAATAACCAAAGTTACCCGGTTTATCTGCAATACCTGCGCTACCTCGGCCCTGTACATTTTTGAGATCAATGGTGAGGTCTGTGCCGGCAGCAGAGCTAACGTGCATGGTTTTCGCTTGCGTAATCAGATCACCACCTAATTGGCTTTTTTCATGAACGGCCAGACTAGGTTTAACGCGCTCTAAAATCTCTGGGTGCTCATTACTAATCATCATAATACGCGCGCCATTAGAGAGCAGTTCATTGCGCTCTACTGAGTGCAGCAAACCCTCCACAGTACAATCCACAATAAACTGACTAGAAGAAAGCGCGTTAATAACCGGCTCTAAGCCGTCTAAAGCGAGTGAGGTACCTGTAGAGCGTAAAGGCACTGTTCCTTGAATTCTGGGTGATGGAATGCGTACGTGAAATACTTTGGCGCCCATTTGCGTAAGAGCGAGTTCAGCGAGCTCCGTTAATACGGTACGTGATTGAGATTCAGAGAGAATGGCAGCCACTTCACCGGGTTGTACTTTACATAGACCAAACACTTCCACAAAATCAGCAATCCATTTGCCTTCAATACGTTCTACTAGCATGCTTAATATCCTTAATTAAAATAAAACAAAAAATCTAAAAACCCAAAACACGACAGAACCCGTAAGTCTACAAATCTATAGAAGTAGTTTTAACCATACATAAGCTCAAACTCAGGTTCGGGCAAAGCTAGACGGGTAAATTTTGAACCATGAAACACCAAAGGCTCGTGTTCTTTTTGGGTTTGTAAGTCGTGAATTAGTAGTTGTACGGCAAGATGGTCTCCGGCCGGATGCACAGCATAAATAGAGCAGTCGAACCAAACGGAAGCATTAGGGATACGGATTGCGCCCGAAGACGTGATGTGGGTATCAATCCCGTTAAAGCGGTTTTGCTTATTAGAGCCCGCTAATTGTAAGCACATATCGGCATGGTCAGAGTTCAGAATAGATACCCCAATGCGTTCTGCTTGCGCTAAGTACTCCCACGTAGATGATGATTTTTGTACAAAAAATGCGGCTAAGGGTGGCTCAAGAGAAACTCCCACAGAAAAGCTTGAAGCAACAATAACATGTTGTTCACCCTCGTGTAAGGCGGCAATGGCGGCTACACCGGAGGGAAAATGGCCGAAGGCTTCACGTAGTTTTTTCTGGCAAAAGCTAATTTCAGTAGACATAAGTATTATCCTTTAAGGCAAATAAAACACTGCTTTATGAGTTCAATTATTAGCCGGCCGTCAAATAATTGCAATAAGTCTAGGGTAAACCATGAATTTAAATAAACAATAAAAATTATATTATATTGCTATATCATTACGGTCGTGTTGTTTTTGAGCCTGCTTTGTTAGGGTGGAAACACGCGTAAATAATTAAATAACGTTAAGGATTATTATGTCTACTACTATTACTGCTGAAAAAAATCGTATTGTTGTTTCTGGCGCGCCATCTCATGAGGAAACGGCTGGCATTGTTGAGCGAATTCATAAAATTGGACCGCTATTACGTGAGCAGGCTGTAATCGCAGATCGAAATCGTATGTTGCCCCAAGTTTCTGTGGAGGCGTTGGAGTCTACCGGTGCTTGGGATATTTCCACCTTAAAGCGTTATGGTGGTTATGAAGGCGGCGCGGCGATGTTATTAGAGGTGGCTAAAACCGCAGCTTATTATGATCCCAGTGCAGCGTGGTGCATTGTGATTTCAAATGGCTCAGTGATGTTAGCGAATCGATTTGGGGATGATGCCTTAGATGAAGTGTTTGCGAATGGACCTATTAAATCGGCCTCTATATTTGCTCAACCCCAAGGCACTGCTACACCAGATGGTGAGGGTTGGAGAGTAACCGGTAAATGGCCTTTTGCTTCCAATAGCAATAATGCCGATTGGGCTTTGGGCATTCTTTATATTAAAGAAAATGAAACGGATGAGCCAAAAGTTGGCTTTGCACTCATGCGCAGAGATGAGTTTGACATTGAGGATACGTGGTACACCATCGGGATGCGTGGTACAGGTTCTAATACTATGATCACAGAAAATCTATGGTTACCTAAAAACCGCGTGAGAACCTTTGATGAGCTTATGGGCAATGGTCCAGAAAAAGATCCCAATGCTACCTTTGGCCGTAGAATTACTCCGCACTTAACTATGTCTACTACCATTCAATCTGTGGCGGTGGGTGCTGCTTATGCAGCCTTAGATTACACCAATGAGTTGTCAAATAAGCGTGGTATTACTTATACCCATTACACTAAACAGTCGGATTCTGGGGCATTTGTACAAAATCTTGGTGCCACCAGTATTAAAATTGATAGTGCAAACTTACTGTTAACGCGTTCAGCCGCCGAAATTGATGCAACGGCAGCGGGAGTAGTACCTATGCCTATACCTTTACGTGCAAGGCATCGTGCAGGGATTGGCCATGCGGGGCATGAGGTAGTAGATGCGGTTAATGAATTGTGCTGGTTGCATGGTACGGCGGCATTTGCTGAAAATAGTTTCCTTGGGCGCATGTGGCGTGACATTAATACAGGCACACGCCACGCTTCTATTACCGCCCCCATGGGCTATGAGTTGCATGGTAATGCGTTAACAGGCACGGATTACATTTCTACAAAGCTTTAAATAATGAAACAACAAACTAAACTAGGCGCACCATCAGAGGTGAAGAAGGTTGACGGCGAGCAGGTGTGCGCTTGGTATGGCATTCGGTATGCCACAGCTAAAAGGTTTAGTGCTGCTACGCCTGCTTTTGAGCAATTAAAAGTATCAAGCCAGCAAGAGGTCCCTATTTTCCCTCAGTTACCTAGCAGGTTGGCCGCTGTCATGGGGCAAGGAAAAGCGAACTCACAGTCTGAAGATGCCTTTTTTTTGAACATTTGGGCACCTAAAGAGGCGACTGGATTACCTGTTGTTTTCTTTATTCATGGTGGTGCTTGGATGACGGGGGGTGGGGCCATGAGTTGGTATGATGGCTCCAGACTGGCAGCCCAAGGTTTAGTGGTGATGACTGTTAATTATCGCTTAGGGCCTTTAGGCCATATGGGGCAAGCGGATGCTCATGAGTTGCCACTGCCTGCGGCTGATATTTTGCTCTCGTTGCGTTGGGTAGCAGATAATGTGCAGCAGGTGGGCGGAGATCCCTACAAAATTACCTTAATGGGGCAGTCTGCGGGAGGGTGGTATGCGCATTTACTTTCTGTGCTTTCGGAAACCAAAGGTTTAATACATAGGGTTGCCCTACATAGTATGGGCACACGTACGCCTTGGACACCTGAAACACAAAAAGCAACCACGCACAGAGCTGACTCATCATTAAATGGAAAGTTACAGATAGCGCCTGTAGCCGAGGCGTTGAAAGCGGGTATGGCGGCATTGCATAGAGAGCCTGTGCAATTAGCTTATGGGCCAGCTGCCTTTTTACCGGTAGCCAGTGCTGCTTTACCAAAACAACTGCTGGAGCCAGAGTGGGCAGCCCAGGCTTGTCACGCTGAAGCGGTATATTTACGCTGTACTGCAGACGAATCCTCCACCTTTTTATTTAATGTGCCTGAGCAGTATGCAGCAAGCCAAGAGCAGGTAGATGACGCTTTAGGACAGTGGCGCTTGGAGGATTTACCACCTGAGCTTCAGTTTAATGGCGTGTTTACGGGGGCGAAGTCCGGGTTGTCACCGTATAGGCAGCTAGTAGCAGCGTCTTCATGGCGGCAGTTCCAACGTTTCCCATCACACTATGCCGGTGCGTTAATAAAACAAGGGCGCTCCGTGATTTCAACCAGCTTTAATGTAGCTAGTCCTTTAGAGCGGTTGCATAGCGGTCATTGTTTTGACTTACCATTTCAGTTTGGTAATTTATGGGCTTGGCAAGATGCCCCTATGCTTGCTGGCTATGATGCCGATCTTTTTGAGGTTGAATCCCGAACGTTGATTTCTGAAATGGCGGATTTTGCTAAAGGAGTTCCTGCCTCACAGAGGTGACGTGTTCTTCAGCTAGAGACCTCAGCAGTCTATGTAATTCATTAAATACTTTACGAGCTTTGCTACCCGCCCAGTTGGTGGGTAGTAATTCTGGGGGCAAACCAGGGTCTAAAAAAGGTAAACCCCGCCATTGCGTCATCATAGGCATATAAAGTTTAAAGGCTTGCTCTGCTGTTTCCGTGCCTAGACGTAGTTGTTTTTGCCATTGGTTTATTTCTGGCTCATAGATGTCTATAAAGGTTTGGTATTCAGAAGCTAAGGCATCTAAGTCCCACCATTTGGCTACTTTGTTTTTTATGTCCATGTGCGTGCTGGCTTCAGAGATAAACAGATCAACGTACTCCCAAAGCTCATGCTCTCTGATGTATTCAGTAGCGGCGGCTTTTAAACGCACCGGTGCTATATATAAACCTGCTGTTACCACACCAAAGCCCATTCTACTTAAACCAGTACGTATTAAATGCCTATTTTTGCGCTCACTTTCTGGTACTGAAAACGAAATTAAAAGCCATGGGTCGCCCACCTTAGCGGCTAAGGGGGTGAAGATGCGATCATCCCCGCTTTGCATATGTGGTTCTAGCTCAGGGAGCAATGAGTAGTTAGTACCGGTTTTTTTTCTTTGACTTAGAAGCACGCCTTTCTTTTTTAATCTGGAAATAGAGGAACGCACACTGGAAGGTTCTGAGTTTAGCGCAGCTAAGAGTTTAACTACCACAGAGATAGGAATGGGTTTGCCCGCTGGGCGCCCGTATAAGCCAAAAAGGGTCATTATATAATGATGATGACTTGGCTGCTCGCTGACTTTATGTCCTCGCCCCGCAATAAACTCATCAATGGCAACAGTGGTTTTCATTTTTAGTTGACATCTGTCAGGTGAGCTGGGTTTTGATGGTTCAGTGTAAAAATTTTATCAAAAACCAGTGTGAAGAAAAACGTATAGAGTAAAAAGAAGAGTAAAAGCGCGGCTTCCATGGAAATGGCTTTCCAAAGACTTACGCCATACCAAAGCATATACAAAGGGAGGCATATAAGAAAGAGCCCAGCCTCAAAACCCACAGCATGTATGCTGCGCACTCGAAAATTACGTGCCATGATTTGTTTGCGCTTTTCCCAGTGTTCAAAGCCGGTATTATAAATGTAATTCCAAATTACAGCAGCAGTTGACACGAGAATGGCTACAGGAAAAGACTCCCCGAACTCATCACTCCCACTGAGTATCATTAAGATAGGAGTCGATAGAAGAACGGCTAAAAGTTCAAAAACGCCCACGTAGAGCATACGACGTTTGAATGGAGTAAGAGTGATCAACGGAAACCTTTTAAGTATTTCTTGGTGCCGGAGCCGGAATTAAAGATCGATGTAAGCATACTAGATGAGACTACAAACAGCTAGCTAAACCTATACAAATCAAGGCCCTTTAAACAAAAAAATAGACCTCATTTGAGGTCTATTGATTATGCTCTGGTGCCCGAGGCCGGAATCGAACCGGCACCCCTTGCGGGATCGAATTTTGAGTCCGACGCGTCTACCAATTCCACCACTCGGGCACGTGCTGTCATCTCTTTGGTAGCAGCTAAGTAGGTAATTATATAGAGAGCTGTGGTTTTAAGCAAGAAATTTTGTCTACATAGAAGGAATAATTAACCACCTTTCACACACACTACTTGCTTCAAAATATGCAGCACTTCTACTAAGTCTTCTTGGTTTGCCATCACTTCATCAATGTCTTTGTAAGCAGCTGGTAATTCATCGAGTACGGCTTTATCTTTACGACTTTCCACGCCCTCAGTTTGTGCTATCAGATCATCTACAGTAAAGCGCTTACGGGCTTCGGTGCGGCTAAATTGACGGCCAGCGCCATGAGCGCACGAGCAGTAGGAATCTAAATTGCCTTTACCGCGCACAATATAGCTGCGCTGACCCATGCTACCAGGAATCACGCCTAAATCCCCCTCACGCGCACGAATAGCGCCTTTGCGGGTTACCCAAAGCTGCTTGCCGAAGTGTTCTTCCTGTTCTACGTAATTATGATGACAATTAATGGCTTCTTCGGTGACGTGGAAAGGCTTTTTAATTTCGCGGCGTATGGCGGCAATGGTTCTTTCCATCATCTCGCGGCGGTTTTCAAAGGCGTAGTCTTGGGCCCATTGCACGGCTTCTACGTAATCATCAAAATCCTCACTGCCATCAGATAAATAAGCTAAGTTACTATCAGGCAACGTAATATCTAGTGATTCCATGCGTTTTTTGGCTTTTTCAATGAAGTAACGGCCAATAAGATTCCCAATACCTCGTGAGCCAGAGTGCAACATCACCCAAACATCATCATTTTGATCTAAACAGAGCTCAATAAAATGATTGCCGGAGCCTAAAGTACCAATTTGGCGTTGGGCGTTGTTTTTTTCTAAAAGAGGGTGCTTGGCCATCAGTTGCTTAAGTCTATTGGCCAGCTCCGGGTCAAAATCAGGCATGTTTTTATGTTTATGTGTGCCTCCTGGTCCCATGCCTACGGGGATTACACGCTCAATTTGGCGGCGAATAGGAGCTAAGTTATCAGGTAAATCATTAGCGGTTAAAGAGAGGCGTACGGCATTAATACCGCAGCCAATGTCCACGCCTACGGCGGCAGGAATAACAGCGGTGTCTGTGGCAATCACACTGCCTACCGTAGCGCCAATGCCTACATGCACATCGGGCATAGCAACTACACCATGCGCGTGTACGAAGGGTAATCGGGATACATTTTTTAATTGTTCTAAAGCGTCTGGACTGATGTCATGCGTCCAGATTTTAATAGGTCTAGCGTTTTCTTCTTCAATAAGTTGTTTCATATATGTATAGCTATAGAGCTGATTTAGATGGTTTACGGGCCGTGGCGATTTTATGTGTGGTGTTATTTCACGCCTATCCACAGCTATTGCCGGGTGGGTTAATGGGCGTGGATTTGTTCTTCGTGTTGTCTGGTTATCTGATTACACAGCTTTTACAGCGCAAAAAAGTGTCATCGATTGCTGACATTTTGGGTTTTTATAAACATCGTCTACAGCGGCTGTATCCGCCTTTGTTATTGTTTTTGCTCATCATTTTGATGTTGGCGTACTTTGTGCTGAATACCTATCAGTATAGCGCACTGTGGAAATACGCGCTAAGTGCCAGTGTGTTCAGCACCAATTTGTACTTGGCAATAGATCAAGGAATCCTTAGTGACGCGTATGCTCATAATCCGTTTTTACACTTGTGGTCTTTAGGGATAGAAGGGCAGTTGTATTTGTTATGGCCTTTTTTAATGCTGTATAGGTACGGGTTGTTCGTAGCGGCTCTTTTAAGCATAGGCAGTGTAGGGGGGTTGTATGTTTTAGGAGCAGATAGTTGGTTATTTTATGCACCCAGTAGTCGATTATTTGAGATGGCAATGGGAGCGGCTATAGCCATGTATGGTCAAACGTTGCCGCCGCGTTTTGCAGCAGTTAGCAGTGGGTGCATAGTAGCCTGTTTTGTTTTCGGGTTGTTACTGATTACTCCTTATGTGCCTTATCCAAATATCACCGTGCTGTTGCCAGTGATAGCAGTGGCATTGTTTATTTTTAATTCTCCAAAAACTCCCCTAAACAGAGCATTAAGTGTTGGGCCTTTAGTGTATATAGGGCGTATTAGTTATAGTTGGTATTTGTGGCACTGGGGCTTATTTGCCCTATACCAATCACTCGCTCCTATGTGGTTATTGATAGGGCTGAGCCTTGGCTTAGCGGTGTTGAGTTATCACTTTGTAGAGTTGCCGCTGCAGCGTAAGCGACGTGCCAAGGCTTGAAATATTTCACTTCGTCCCCATATCCAACACAAATCAAGTATAGATATCCAATTCAAATAGTAAGATTCAATACAGATAACTTTTCAATTTTTGTGTAGATAAATTATGAGCCAAGTCGAACAACACACTGCGGAAACCCTGGGTTTTCAAACTGAGGTCAAACAGCTACTCAATTTAATGATCCACTCTTTGTATTCCAACAAAGAGATTTTCTTACGTGAGCTGATTTCTAACTCTTCTGATGCCTGCGACAAGCTACGCTTTGAATCCATCGATAACCCCGAGCTCTTAGAGGGCGATGCGGAAATGCGTATTCGCGTGGAGTACGATAAAGAAAATCGTACGGTTACCATTTCGGATAATGGTATTGGCATGACGCGCGATGAGGCGGTAGAAAATCTAGGCACCATTGCACGCTCAGGCACTAAAGAATTCTTTAGCCAGTTAACGGGTGATAAGCAAAAAGATGCACAGCTGATTGGTCAGTTTGGCGTGGGTTTTTACTCCTCCTTTATTGTGGCAGAAAAAGTATCTGTACTAAGTCGTAAAGCCGGTACGCCAGAAACCGAAGGCGTGCTGTGGGAGTCTGCGGGCCAAGGTGAGTTTGATGTGGCGCCGGCTGAAAAGGCCGACCGTGGTACCTCTATTACCTTGTATTTGCGTGAAGAAGAAGCCGAGTTTGCTGATGGATTCCGCTTGCGCTCTGTTTTGCGTATGTATTCCGATCATATCTCTTTGCCAGTACAAATGCGCAAAGAAGAGTGGGATGAAGAAAAGCAAGAGCAAGTGAAATCCAATGATTGGGAAACCGTTAACCAAGCTAATGCGCTATGGACACGCTCCAGAAATGAAATTGAAGATGAGCAATACATTGAGTTTTATAAGCACATTGCGCATGATTTTGAAGACCCACTGGCTTGGTCACATAATCGCGTAGAAGGTCGCACTGAGTACACACAGCTTTTATATGTGCCTAAACGCCCTCCTTTTGATATGTGGGACCGTGATGCTAAACATGGCGTGAAGTTGTATGTAAAACGTGTTTTCATCATGGATGATGCTGAGCAATTACTGCCTAACTATCTACGTTTTGTGCGTGGAGTCATTGATTCGGCTGATTTACCCCTCAACGTATCACGTGAAATCTTGCAAGAAAGCCGTGATGTGCGCTCCATACGTGAAGGTTCAGCCCGCCGTGTCCTCAGCTTATTAGAAGATTTGGCCGAAAATCAATCTGATAAATATGCGGAGTTCTGGCAGAACTTTGGTCAAGTATTGAAAGAAGGTGTGGGCGAAGACTCGGGTAATAAAGAACGTATTGCCGGCTTATTACGTTTTGCCTCTACACATAATGATTCTGATGTGCAGAATGTGTCCTTCGCTGATTACATTTCTCGCATGAAAGAAGGTCAAGACAAGATTTATTATGTGACGGCTGACTCGTATTCCGCAGCAAAACATAGCCCACACCTCGAAGTCTTTAAGAAAAAAGACATAGAGGTCTTATTACTGAGCGAACGTGTAGACGAATGGATGCTGTCTTTCCTCACCGAATTTGAAGATAAAGCGCTGGTCTCAGTGGCCAAAGGCGGCTTAGATTTGGCCGATCTAGCTGATGAAGAGGACAAAGAAAAGCAAGAGAAGGTTGCAGAAGAACTCAAACCTTTCATAGAGAAGTTAAAGTCAGCGCTTGGTGACAGAGTAAAGGAAGTGCGTACCACTAGCCGTTTGGTTGATTCTCCCGCTTGTGTGGTGGTGGATGAAAACGAAATGAGCCCGCATTTGTTGCGTATGTTGCAAGCGGCGGGCCAACCTGCACCAGACATCAAACCCATTTTGGAGATTAATCCAGAGCACACGCTTATTAGTCATATTGATGCAGCTAATGAAGATGATTTTGCCGATTGGGCCGCGGTACTTTTAGATCAAGCCATGCTGGCTGAAGGCGCCGCTTTAGATGAACCTGCTGCCTTTGTGCAGCGTATGAACCGTTTGTTATTGAAAAAATAACGCGTTCTACGTTTAATTGAAAAAGGCGATGCATTTTTGCATCGCCTTTTTGTTGCCTAAAATCTACAATGAAAAAATTAAAAGAAATGGGTTTGCGTTTGCTAATGATAATGATTATCATTTGATCTTCTTGTTTAATCTTTAACAAAATTAACAAATCGCATCACGGAGAGCAGTTTGATGTCTAGCAACCAAACCCTACTTTATACGGCTATTTGCAGCGCACTTAGTTTACCGGCCTTAGCGCAAACCACAGAAAGCAGTAATACAAATGCTGTACAACAAATGCAAACCATTTCGGTGGAAGCCGCTCCTTTGGAAGGCTATCAAGCCCCTGAGGTGCAGTCTCCTAAAATGACTGCTCCCCTTTTAGATACACCACGCACCATTAACATCATCCCAGAAAAACTCATCAAAGACCGTGGGGCGACTTCTTTACAAGATGTATTGCGTGCTACACCGGGTGTTACCTTAGGCTCAGGAGAGGGTGGTACGCCCACGGGTGACAGACCCTTCATTCGTGGCTATGAAGCCAGTACCGATATTTTTATTGATGGCGTGCGCGATTATGCCCGTGGCTCTCATGAAACCTTTAATCTTGAGTCGATAGAGGTGATGAAAGGGCCAAGCTCTGCTTATACAGGCCGCGGCGGTACCGGTGGTAGCATTAACCTAGTGACTAAAACTCCACACTTGGGGAATGCGGCTGAAGGGACTGCAGGCATTGGTAATGGCGGTCAATATCGATTAACTGTAGATGGTAACTACCAGTTTTCTGATACCGGAGCTATGCGCTTAAACCTGATGCGTACAGGTGGTGATATGCCGGGCCGCAATACCGTGAAAAAAGACCGTTGGGGGATAGCACCTTCGGTGGCCTTTGGTTTAGGTACGCCTACGCGCGTTATTTTGAGCTACTCGCATATAGAAAATAATGATACCCCTGATATGGGTATCCCTTTTAAAAATGACGCTAACCCAGATCGTACACGTCCTATAAAAGTGGATAGAGATAATTTTTATGGTCGTGATAATGCCGATTTTCGTAAAAATAAATTTGATACGGCTACAGCACAAATTGAACATGACCTCAATAGCCAAATCACCGCGCGTAACACCACCCGTTATGGGAAAAGTTTAAACCATTATCTTTTCACTCGACCCTCGTTTGACAATTGTGCTGCTGGAGATACAGGCGCTTGCGCCACTGAAGGACCTGGTTTGCTGTTTACCCGTGCAGACCGTATGCGTTGGCGGGAAAGTAAAAACCTCATTAACCAGACCGATGTGTATGGCACCTTTGATACGGGCAGCTTAACGCATAGCTTCACCGCTGGGGTAGAGTTCAGTAAAGAAAGTATTTACACCAAAGCCATGAGTGGTGGCCCAGGTAGTGATACTGATTCTTTCTGGAACCCAAACCCACATCGTCCTTATAGTTTTGATATTGGTTATGGGCCCAAGACCAAAGATGGGGATATTAAAACACAGTCAGTGTATGTGTTTGATACCATCGATCTTAATGAGCAATGGTCTTTAAATGCCGGAGTGCGTTATGACCGTTTTAAAGTCTCCAAAGAAGAGTCAATGGGACGAAATGGCATAGATCCTGCAGACAGTAACACGAGCAATATGTTTAATTACCAAGCGGGGGTGGTGTATAAACCCGTAGAAAATGCGTCTATTTATTTGTCTTATGGTACCTCGTCTAACCCTGCCGGAGAGAACTTAGGTCAAGCCGGTGGCGCTGACGGTCCAGCGGGCGGTGCAAAAATTTACGATCTCAAGCCAGAGAAAAGTCGCTCATGGGAGCTAGGAACGAAGTGGGATGTGATGGATGAGCGCTTGTCATTAGGCGCTGCTATATTCCAAACAGATAAAACTGATGCTCGTTCCACCGATCCGCTCACGGGTGATGTGACCTTAGATGGTAGCAATCGTGTGCGTGGTTTTGAGCTTAGCGCTAATGGTAGTATTACACCTAAATGGGATATTTGGGCGGGTTATACTTATCTAGATCCTAAAATTAAAAAATACCGTAATGGTGATAAGGTGTTTGATGGCAATCAAGTGAAATTTATTGCTAAACACAGTGCCACATTATGGACTACCTATAAAGTGCACCCTCAATGGACCGTAGGTGGCGGTGCCACGTATGTGGGTTCACGTTACGTAGATGATGCCAACATTTACAGCTTGCCCTCCAGTACGGTGTATGATGCGATGGTGAATTATGACGTCACCAAAGATTTCAGCTTACAGGCAAATATCAATAACATCACTAATACCCGTGTGTATGATGCGTCCCACGTAGGTTTATTTGCGAATGTTGGGCCCGGTCGTTCTTACATGTTAAATGCCACATATCGTTATTGATTGTTGATTACAGGTAGGTTTTTGTAAATATGTTGATTCGAATCCCCCAAGTCTTAACGCCTGAACAAGTGCAAGACTGCAAACAGGCTCTACTCTCCGCGCAATGGGAAGATGGCAAAAAAACTGCGGGCTATTTGGCCCAAGGAGTGAAAGCCAACTTACAGTTGCCTGTAGACAGTGTTATTGCGCAGCAGGTGGGGGATTTTTTACTGCATATTTTGCATAATAATCCCACCTATGTGTCGGCGGTATTACCCGCTAAGATACTGCCGCCACGCTTTAACTGTTACCAAGGTGGCGGCACGTACGGTAATCACATCGATAATGCCATTTTTCCCATAGTGGGTACCGCAGAACGTCTGCGCAGTGATGTGTCTTCTACCTTGTTTTTCAGTGAACCTGATGAGTACGAAGGCGGTGAACTCATTATTGAAGACACTTATGGTACGCAAAGTATCAAGCTAAATGCTGGTGACATGGTGGTGTATCCAGGCACCAGTTTGCATCGTGTAAATCCGGTGACTAAAGGCAGCCGCTTAGCTTCTTTTTTCTGGGCGCAAAGTATGGTGCGCCAGGCCCATAAGCGCAGTATTTTATGGGACTTAGATCAAAGTATTCAGGCGATTGCGGCAAATGATGTTGACGATCCTCATTTGGCCAAGCTAAGTGGGGTTTATCATAATTTATTACGCGAATGGGCGGAAGTTTAAGGCATGGTACATATACCCACAAATATAGCGGCTGTTAATGACTACCTGCCTTATGCTAAAGCCAGTATGAGTCCTCAAGCCTGGGCGTATTTTAGTGGTGGTGTGGCCGATGAAAAATTACTGAATCGTAATATTAATGCAGCAGAAAACTATCAGATTTGGCCACGTGTATTACAAGATTTTTCTGCAGCAAATACCCGATTCACCCTTCAAGGGACGAATCAGGAATACGATTTTCCTATATTTTTAGCACCCGTGGCTTACCAGCGTATGGCCCACCCAGATGGCGAAGTGGCTTCCGCCCTTGCGGCATCTGCCATGCAAACCCCATTTATTATCAGTATGCAAGCTTCGGTAGACTTGCAAACATTGGTGCAGCATGCCCCAGGGCCGCAGTGGCTGCAGTGGTATTGGCAAACAGATGTCGATGCAAGCCAACGTCTTTTAGATCAGGCTGTAGCCTTAGACATAGAAGCCATAGTGCTCACCGTTGATGCTCCTATTAATGGCGTACGTAATACCGAGCAACGTGCCCAGTTTGTACTTCCCGAAGACATAGAGGCCGTCAATTTACGTGGTATTAAACAACGGGCTTTGCCCCGCTCCGAAGCAGGACAAAGCCCGTTGTTTGGCAGCAGTTTTTTAACCACAGCACCACGATGGGAAGATGTGGCTACATTTATCACTCAATGCCCTTTACCCGTTTATCTTAAAGGTGTTTTACACCCGGCAGATGCAAAAAAAGCAGTGCAAATCGGTGCAGCAGGTATTATTGTGTCAAATCATGGAGGGCGTGTTTTAGATCTGATGCCCACTGCTTTGCAAGCACTTCCCGCGGTAGTGCAAGCTGTGGCGGGGCAAATACCAGTACTTATGGATGGTGGTATTCGGCGTGGCACCGATGTTTTTATTGCTTTAGCGCTAGGAGCGCAGGCGGTATTAATAGGGCGGCCGTATATTTATGCGTTGGCAGTGGCAGGAGCTGCCGGTGTGGCCCATGTATTACATTTACTACGCACTGAGTTAGAAGTCACCATGGCTTTAGCAGGCTGTGCCACCTTAGCAGACATCAGACACGCGGAAATAAGTTCAAAGCCAACGCCGTTTTCCTAGCATAGTGTGACCAATTAAAAGCGGGGCCGGGGTCAGTTTTACGGCCAGACGCTATATGCTCATGACCGCGTATAGCGCGCAACGGATAATGCTGATCTAAAACGCGAGTTAATTCTGCTAAGCGAGAGTATTGGGCCTCGGTATAAGGAGTATGATCTGCTCCTTCTAACTCCACCCCTATAGAAAAGTTATTACAACCTTCCACCCCATGAAAAGTGGATATGCCGGCATGCCAAGCGCGATCCGCTGTAGAGACGAACTGTACTAAGTGGCCATCCCTACGTATAAAAAAATGTGCAGAAACCGTGACGCCGCGTATGTTTTCAAACCAAGCGTGCTCGTCAAAATCGAGCTGATTTTGAAAAAATTGCACTACAGCATCGCCATGAAATTGATTGGGTGGCAGACTAATTCCATGTATTACTAGTAAATAAGGGCGCAAACCCACCGGGCGTAGATCGTAGTTGGGTGAGGGGGCAAGCTGTACGCTATTTTGCGGTAGTAGCCAGCCTGTTTTATCGAGCTCTAGCAGTGGTGGGCTCATAGCCTTTAAGAGCGCGTGCCCAGCTTGGCGTGCTCTAGGCTGCACCAAGTATGGTTATTACTCATCAGCGCTTCAGACCTTGGCAGATAAATACCGCAGTGCGCGCAGCGTACCATTTCTTCTGAGCCTTGAGGCGCTGGGGCTTTATCTTTACGTGGTGGTGCAATAAAGGGTTTTTTTTGTGTGACTATGCGTGTAATAAATAAAGCGGCAATAATAACCACTGCCCATAATAATAATTTACCCAAGAGAACCTCGCTCTAAAATAACATCCATCACAAAACGACTACCGGTATAAGCTAATAATAAAAAGGCAAAGCCAGCTAACGTCCAGCGTAAAGCCACACGCCCACGCCAGCCGCGTATACGTCTACCTATGAGCAAACCACCAAACGTTAACCAAGATAATAAGGTAAATAAGGTTTTATGGTCTAATGGTAGTAATTGATTATCAATCCGTAATGATACCGCCATCCCGGTAATAACGGTTAAAGTGAGTGCAATAAAAGCCGTGCGTATGAGCCTAAAGAGCAAGTCTTCTTGCACCATTAATGGCGGCATACTGTCTAGCGCTCTGTACCAAGTGTTTTGCTGGCCTACGGCTTGTACTGGGCGGTGTAACTGCCTATCAAGCACCGTAATAAATATAGCGTGCATAGCAGCCACACCGGCTAGGCCATAAGCGGCTAGAGCAATCAGTAAGTGAATACCTAGCCAGTCATTCTTAGTGTGGTGTACAAGTATACCCTCAGGGAAAAGCAAGGTAACTGAGCTGACTATCATGGCGGTAGGTAGTAATATAAGAAGTAAGCTATCTAAGCGTAAATATAGGCTTTCAAACCAAAACACCACCATACCTAGCCATAATGCAGCAGATAATGCGATGGCCCACCCTATATATAAGCCTTGTGGCATGTTTATGGATAATAACAGCCCTATACCATGAATAATGATAGCAACTAATAAACCCGCTCTAAATAAGCGGTTTAAGTGCGGAGCGCGTTGGTGCTTTTGTATGGGCAGCCATAGCGCCAAGGCCAATATGCCATAGGCAAGAGCCGCCAATCCATGAAATACTATACTTACAGACATATTAATCGACAGGGTAGGTAAAGGTTTTCAGGCACCATGCCACAGTAAACCATATTCAATCTGTCTCCTCATTCTTTAGTTTAAGCGAAACCAGCCTTATGTTTGAAAATCTTACTCAGCGTATGTCACGTGTTGTAAAAACAATGCGTGGCCAAGCTAGACTAACCGAAACCAATACTCAAGAGATGCTGCGTGAAGTGCGTATGGCATTGCTTGAAGCCGACGTATCTTTACCCGTAGTCCGTGACTTTATTGCTAGCGTTAAAGAGCAAGCTCTAGGTCAAGAAGTGGCCGATTCCTTAAATCCTGGCCAAGCTTTGGTGGGGATTGTAGACAAAGAGCTAGCCAAGCTCATGGGAGGGGACTTAGGCGAGCATGCAGCAGAGCTTTCTTTAGCCACCCAGCCACCAGCCGTTATTTTAATGGCTGGTTTACAAGGTGCAGGTAAAACCACTACAACTGGTAAGCTTGCTAAGTGGCTTAGTGAAGGTGGCCACACGCATAACGGTCGCAAAACCGGCAAAAAGAAAGTGTTAGTGGTGAGTGCTGACGTGTATAGGCCTGCAGCCATAGATCAGCTTGAAACGGTAGCAGGCCAAGTAGGGGTGGATTTTTTACCTACCAGCTCATCTGAAAAACCTGCCGATATTGCAGTGCGCGCTGTAGATCATGCTCGTAAACAGCACTATGATGTATTAATTCTAGATACTGCCGGTCGCTTAGGTATTGATGAAGCCATGATGCAAGAAATACGCTTGCTTTATGATACCGTAAAGCCTATAGAGACATTATTTGTGGTTGATGCCATGCAGGGGCAGGATGCGGTTAACGTAGCTAAAGCTTTTGGAGATGCGCTGCCTTTAACCGGTATAGTGCTTACCAAGCTGGATGGTGACTCGCGTGGTGGCGCTGCCTTATCGGTACGCCATATTACAGGCAAGCCATTAAAGTTTGTAGGGGTGTCAGAAAAATTAGATGGTCTAGAGCCTTTCCACCCTGAACGTATGGCACAGCGCATTTTAGGCATGGGTGATATCGTTAGTTTGGTTGAGCAAGCACAACGTAATATCGATATTTCCGAAGCTGAGAAAATGGCCACTAGAATTAAAAGTGGCGATAAATTTGATCTAAACGATTTTAAAGATCAGTTGCAGCAAGTGAAAAAAATGGGTGATATGGGTTCTTTGTTGAAAAAGCTACCCGCGCAGTTTGCCTCGGCGGCAGAGCAACTTCAAGGCGGTGAAGCTGATCAACAAATGCGTAGAACCGAAGGCATTATTAATGCCATGACGCCAGCCGAGCGTGCAAGACCCGAAATCATCAAAGCCTCTAGAAAACGTCGTATTGCTTTGGGGTCTGGCGTGCCTGTTCAAGAGGTAAATCAGATGCTCAAGCAGTTTGAGCAAATGCAAGGGGTGATGAAGAAAATGAAGGGCGGCGGCATGGCTAAAATGATGCGCGCCATGGGTGGCATGGGCGGTTTAGCCGGTGGCGGCATGAGTGGGATGATGAGTGGCCTTGGCGGTATGTTAGGCGGCGGCCGTGGTGGCAGTAAAGGGGGTGGTAAAGGCCGTAAAGGCAGACGCCGCCGCTAAGACTGTTAGTTTTAGCTCTCTAGGTCAGGAATACGTAGTACCTGGCCTGGATAAATTTTATCGGGATGTGTGAGCATAGGGGTATTGGCCTCAAAAATAACGTTATATTTGCCGCCATTGCCCTTGCCGTACATTTCTTCGGAAATTTTCCATAAAGTATCACCTGCTTTTACGGTGTACATGCGGGCTTCAGTACTGGGTTTTGCCACTTCTAATTTGTTTTCCACCTCAGAAACACCCATGGTATTGCCTAAAGCTAAGGTGATTTTTTCTGCCTGTTCAGTAGTAAGTGCTGAGCCTGTTACTGTGACTTTCTCACCATCTACCTGTACATCAATGCCCTCGGCGTCAAGTTTGTGTTTAGCGAGCTCTTTTTTGAGCTCTTCGGGCTGAGCGGGTTTGGTATCGCTGCTACCCATGATTTTCTCACCAACGTTTTTTAAGAAACTAAAAACACCCATAATAAACTCCGGTCCGTAATTAATAAAAAAGACTTAGGCTTTTATTATGCCTATAAGAACTTAAATTAACCACCACCGACGGCCACCACAATTTCCAGCTGATCGCCATCATTTAAAGAAGTAGTGGCATGCTGACTTTTAGGCACGATCTCACCATTTAGCTCTATAGCTATGCGTTTGTCTACATAACCTAGTTCAGAAATCAGCGCTAAGATGGTTTTGGCTGTGCAGTTTCGGCTTTCACCATTAAGAATAATTTGCATTTGTTTACGACTCCAGTTGTATTTTTGTAGGATTTGGCTGCAAGTTACGCGTAAAGAGTAGATCCCAAACACCATGACCTAAGTTTAGACCGCGTGTTTCAAATTTGGTTTGAGGACGGTAATCGGGACGTGGAGCAAAACCATCATGCTTATTGTCTAGTAACTCACTGGTAGATAAGACTTCTAGCATTTGCTCGGCATAATGCTCCCAATCAGTGGCGCAGTGTATGTAGCCGCCAGGAGCCAGTCTAGAGGCTAAAAGCTCAATAAAAGGAGGTTGTATGAGTCTGCGCTTATGATGGCGCTTCTTGGGCCAAGGGTCGGGGAAGTAGATATGCACCCCAGCTAAGGTGGCAGGTAAAATCATATCACGCAGCACTTCCACCGCATCGTGCTGAATAATACGAATGTTTTCTACATGATTGTCTTCAATACGTTTGAGTAAAGCGCCCACACCGGCAGGGAATACTTCTACACCAAGGAAGTTATCTTCCGGGCGAGCTTGGGCAATTTTGAGGGTGGTTTCCCCCATGCCAAAACCAATTTCCAAGATAGTAGGAGCTTCACGTTTATAGGTATGGGTAAGGTCTATAATTTCTTTACGATGCTCAATACCCCAAACAGGTAATAAACGATCAAAGGCGTCTTTTTGACTAGGGGTCATGTGTGCACGGTGCGACACAAAGCTTTTAATATGACCGAAGTCTTTGGGTTTTTTTTCAGAATTCATGGGGCAAGGGTTAAACTTTGAGTTATAATACAAGACTTAGATGCTTTTATTAGTGCGTTGCGGGTGTAGTTTAATGGTAAAACGAAAGCTTCCCAAGCTTTAGTCGAGGGTTCGATTCCCTTCACCCGCTCCATTTTTAAGTTGATTCTTTTTTATGCTCTTCCACATCTATCGGATCAAAGTGAGTCATCACATCTAATACCGGTAGGGCATCAATCACGCGTTTACGCGCATCTTCCGCTATATCATGGCCTTGAGCAATGGTTAAAGTAGCATCCATTTCTAGATCCACCTCCACCCAAATCATATCGCCTAGTTTACGCGTTTTGAGATCGTGTATGCCATAGAGCCCCGGCGTTTCTAGTAATAGTTTTTCGATTTTGGCTTCGGTTTCATCGTCTACCGCTCTATCCATTAAGTCTTTAAAGGCTTCAACAAAAAAGCGCCAACCCATACGAAAAATGATGAGCCCCACTATTAAAGCGGCTAAAGGGTCCGCGATAGGCAGGCCCATAATATTTGCCACAATAGCAATGGCCACCACCAAAGAAGAGGCAGCATCAGACCTGGCATGCCACGCATTGGCAGCTAACATAGTAGAGCGTACTCGTTTGGCTACGCTGAGCATATACCTAAAGAGTAGCTCTTTAGCTACCAAAGCCAAGATGGCAACCGGTAAAGCAATGAGATGAACGGTTTCTATTAATCCGGGATCTTGTAGCTTTAAAAAACTGCGCCAAAGCATCCCGAGACCTACTATTAATAAAATCACTCCCACAGCTAAAGTGGCAGCAGTTTCAAAGCGCCGGTGGCCATAAGGGTGATTGGCATCAGGAGCCTTTGTGCTGTGTTTATTAGCAAAGAGCACAATCCCATCAGAGACCAAATCTGATAGGGAGTGAATGGCGTCAGCCACCAAAGCTTGTGATTTGGCAATAATCCCAATGACAAGCTGCAGTATAGACAATGTGATATTAACAGCCACACTGACTAAGGTAGAACGCTTGGCTGCTTGGCTACGTTCTAGATCTAAATTATGATTTTTTTCCACAGAATTCGAGTAATAATTAACTGATGCGCATACCAGGGGTAGCGCCAGAGTGTGGCTCCAGAATGTAAAGCCCTGGATTGGATTTTTCATCAGCGTGGCTGGCAGCTAAGACCATCCCCTCAGAAACACCAAAGCGCATCTTACGAGGAGCAAGATTAGCCACTAGCACAGTTAGTTTACCAACTAAGTCTTCGGGCTTGTAGGACGATTTAATGCCAGAGAATACTTGACGCAATTTGCCCTCATCAACATCTAGCATGAGGCGTAATAATTTATCGGAGCCTTCCACCTCGGTGCACTCTACAATCTTCGCCACACGTAAATCTAGTTTTGCGAAGTCTTTGATATCTATCGTTTCTGCAATGGCTTCACCCCCGGGAGTGACGACTTCTTCTTCAATCTCCGGCATTTCTAAGAGGGCATCCATTTGTTTAGCGTCTACCCGCTGTAATAAATGTTTAAAACGAGCAATGTGTGTAGGTAGCTCTGCAGCATCAGACCAAACGAAGGTGCGGTCCATGCCAAAGAGATCAGTGGCTACGCGTTGCGCTAAGGTAGGCACAATGGGAGCCAGCATTACAGACAATGCTTTAAAACCGGCAAGAGCGCGAGAACAAATATCTTGCAGCTGAGCTTTGGTGTCTTCCGAAGCGTCGGCTATACCCTTGGCAAGCACCCAAGGCTTAGCAGTATCAAAGGCCTGATTGATGTTGTCAGCGAGCGCCATAATTTGGCGTACTGCACGGCCGTATTCACCTATTTCTAAGTTATGACTCACGGCTTTAGCTATTTCAGACAGTTCGGCTTCCATAGTTGCTGTATCACCCACATACCCCAGATTACCGTCAAAAAACTTGCCAATGAAATTAGCAGCACGGCTGGCGATATTAACGTATTTACCCACTAAATCACTATTAATGCGAGCGATAAAATCATCGGGATTGAAATCCACATCTTCCACGTGGGAATTAAGCTTGGCAGCGATGTAATAGCGCATCCATTCGGCATCCATGCCGAGATCTAAGTAACGCAACGGATCAATGCCAGTGCCGCGGCTTTTGGACATTTTTTCACCACTTAAAGTGATGAAGCCATGCACACGTAATGCGTCAGGCGTTTTGCGGCCAGAGAATTTAAGCATGGCAGGCCAAAAAAGCGCATGGAAGTACACAATGTCTTTACCAATGAAATGTACTTGCTCAGTATTGCCTTCTGGATCAACGATAGCATCAAAATCTAAGCCTTCTTTTTTGCAGTAAGATTTTAAGGAGGCTAAATATCCCACTGGCGCATCTAGCCACACATAAAAGTACTTACCGGGGGCGTCAGGAATGGGAATGCCAAAATAGGGCTCGTCGCGAGAAATATCCCAGTCTGTGAGGGCAGCTTCTCCGTCTTCGTTACTTAGCCATTCGCGTGTTTTTGCTAATACCTCAGACTGTAAACGTGGCCTGCCATCAGGGGCAGTGCCTGTGGTCCAGTCTTGGAGAAACTCCACGCAACGAGGGTCAGAAAGCTTAAAGAAAAAGTGCTCAGAAGAGCGCAGTTCAGGACGGGTGCCACTCAGCGTGGAGTACGGCTCAATGAGATCAGTAGGAGAGTAGACAGAACTACAGGCTTCGCAGTTATCACCGTATTGCTCTTTAGCGTGACAGGAAGGGCACTCACCTTTGACGTAGCGGTCAGGTAAAAACATGCCTTTAACCGAATCATAAAACTGTTCAATAACGCGCGATTCAATAAAGCCGGCAGCTTTAAGGGCTTTGTAGATGCCTTGTGATAGCTCAACGTTTTCAGGGGAATTCGTACGGTGCCAGTGATCAAAGGCAATATGAAAGCCGTTTAGGTATTGCGGACGCTCAGCGGCTACTCGCTCAACCAACTCATCTGGAGTAATGCCTTCACTTTGGGCCTTTAGCATAATAGGCGCGCCGTGTACGTCATCAGCACCTACGAAATGCACCGTATGGCCAGACATTCGCATAGAACGCACCCATATATCGGCTTGTATGTATTCCATAATATGACCGATGTGGAAGGAACCATTAGCATAAGGGAGTGCAGTAGTAACGAATATCGTGCGCGACATATAACTAAAACCTATAAAGGGAAATAGCCCGCACTAGGCGAGCTTATTGAATAAAATAGATAAAACCACAGTTAAAGAAGCATAGCAGATGCGATGCCAGAACGTGAGTTTTTAAGGAATTTCACGCATTTCTACATCGGTGACGTTTTGCGTATTACGGCCACTAGAGGTAGTCTGAGAGACATCTTTACTGCTAAAGCTCGGGCGAGTTTTACTACGTCTGCGCTGATCCCAGTAGGATTTAATGGCAAAGGGGCGGCCACTTATACGAGCCACTATGTATAAAATGGCCACAGCAAGAGCTGTAGACACCATAAAAACAACTGCCATCAACATCCCTACAATGGTCAGTACAAAGAAGAGAGCGGAGCGTAAAATCTGGTTTAATGTATTCATAATAATGTATGACAACTTTTGAAGAAATTAATTCCATTAATTTCTTTAATTTCCTCGAATGCGCTATGTTATGCCAATACAATGGTGTTAGATAGCGTACAAGTCATTTTTTAGGGCCTTTTATCAATGACAATGAGTGTAAGTAACGAACAAATACTAACGGTGTTAGCTGATGTAATTGACCCGAATACCCATAAGAAAATTGAGGTGTCCGGCGAAGCGTGTACTTTAGATCTACAAGGTACGAACCTTACAGTAAGCTTAACACTGTCCTACCCCATTTATGACCCAGATGGGGTCTTAAAGCAACGAATTCAAGAGGTATTAACCCCTTTAGGGCTAAATTTAGAGAAATTAACGGTATATGCCCGGGTGGAAACCCATGCTGTACAAGAAAGCTTAAGGCCTATTCCCAATGTACGCAATATTATTGCTGTGGCATCAGGTAAAGGTGGCGTTGGTAAAAGTACAACTTCTGTAAACTTAGCTTTAGCTTTGGCTCAACAAGGCGTTAAAGTAGGTTTGTTAGATGCGGATATCTATGGGCCCAGCGTGCCTATTATGCTTGGTATTGATGAGCGTCCGCGCTCTATAGATGGTAAATCCATGAAACCTTTAGAGGCACATGGAATACAAACCAACTCTTTAGGTTTTTTAATGAAAGATGATGCGCCCGCTATTTGGCGTGGGCCCATGGCAACACAAGCCTTAACGCAGCTTATTATGCAGACGGCTTGGCATGATTTAGATTATCTTATAGTAGATATGCCTCCCGGTACCGGTGATATTGCATTAACTATGGCGCAGAAAATTCCCTTGGTGGGTGCAGTCATTGTAACTACGCCTCAAGACATGGCGTTGGCTGATGCACGCAAAGGCTTACGTATGTTCCAAGAAGTAAACGTACCCGTATTGGGTATAGTAGAAAATATGTCTATGCATATTTGCACAAACTGTGGTCATGCTGAGGCTATTTTTGGTCAGCATGGGGGTAAAGAAATGGCAGAGAAATACAATGTGCCTTGGTTGGGAGCTCTACCTTTAGCCATGTCTATACGTGAGCAAACTGATTCCGGTGCACCGACTGTGGTGTCTGCTCCAGACAGTGCTGAGGCGCGTCTGTACCATGAGATAGCCACCAAGGTTGCCGCTAGGGTAGCTGGTTTACCCGGCGATGCTTCATGGAAGCGTCCTAAGGTTGTTCCTCGTCCTTTGTAACTTTTAAAGAAGGTAATCGCATGCGTGTTCGCGCCTTAGTTGCGGCTTTGATTCTTGTACCCTTGCTCGCATGGGCCGAGCGCGTGCCTGAGGATTCAGCAGCCCCCGAAGTGGTGATTGATCCGGGTGGCGTAGGACCTGAGGCTTTAAAGGCTATTTACGGGGCCGTAGATGCGATTACTCGCTTAGCTGAAGATCAAGACTTAGACGAGATTTCTAGGTTGCGCAGGCGCGCTTATGATGCCACTTTATCAGCCTTACAAACCCAAGGCTATTATGACCCAGTGGTCACCCTAGAGGTAGGGGAAGATTACAAGGGTGAAACGTGGGACATCATCATTGAACCCGGGGAGCGCACACGCGTAAAAGAAGTCACTATTGATTTTACCGGTCAAATTACCGAACCAGAGTTTGAACAACGGGTAGAGACAGCGCGTGCCGATTGGCCATTAAAAAAAGACGATATTTTTATTAATAGCCAATGGTCTAATGCCAAATCAGATCTCTTGCAAAGCGTGAAAATAAAAGACTTTTATTACGCGCGCTACTTACATACGGAAGCCTTGGTGGTGGCAGATAAAGGCACCGCAGATTTAGATCTAGCTATTCATAGTGGCCCCCGAGTGCGGATGGGCACCTTACAAACCTCAGGCTTAAAACGGGTGCCCAAAAGCCTAATTGAGCGTTATGTAAAGTATCAGCCAGGAGAGCCTTACGATCAAGAAAAACTAGATGAATGGCAACAGGCGTTACAGTCCACCAACTTTTTCCGTGGAGCCTTTGTTACTTTAGAGGAAGAGGCCGCAGCACAAAAAGTGCGTGAAGATGGTGAAGTGGAGTTGCCCGTATTGGTTCGGGTAACAGAATCCCCTGCGCGTCGCTTCACAGGCTCTATAGGGGTGGATAGTGATCACGGGATACGTGTAGAAGGGCTGTATGTGCATAATATCGTCTTTAACCAACCCGTATGGACAGAAACGGGTATAGGTGTAGATAAAGACCGCCAACGTTTTTTCTCAGACGTGCATTTGCCCCCTACCTATAAAGGGTTTAGAAATAGTGCGGGGGTGTTGTATGAGCACCAAGACATTGAAGGACTAAAGCAGACTCGAGCGGCTGGTGGCGTAAAAACCCAGTACGATTTTAACACCAGTGGGCGCGCCACCTATGAAAGCAAAGCCAGTTTAATGGCGGTATTAGATGAAAGCAAAGTGCGCGGTGAAGCCGAAACCTATAGAGGTAAATCCATAGAGGGCACACTGCAGGTTTTACGAGTCAATGTGGATGATAAATATGATCCACGTGAAGGTAATTTATTTGATGTAGGTCTAGGTATTAACTATCCCATTGGTAATGGTTCTAACAAAGACATTTTGTATAGAGCTGGCTTGCGGGCGCAACAATGGATCCCTGTGGGTAAATACGATGTGATTATGTTGCGGGGTGAAGTGGGGAAGGTGTGGCCTAAAACAAACCGAATCCCCATGGGCTTTGGCTACCGTACCGGTGGAGCACGTTCTATACGAGGCTATAAATACCGAAGTATTGGTTTAAGACGCAATTCTGCCGTGGTGGGGGCGCCGACTTTAGCGGTATTAAGTGCGGAGTATCAGCATTTTATTAAACCAGAAATTGGTATTAATTTCTTTGTTGATGTGGGTGATGCCAACGAATCCTTTAAAGAAATGACGCCTTATGTAGGTTATGGCGTTGGCGCCACGGTACGCACCCCTGCAGGCCCTTTGTATGTTGACTTAGCTTATGGTCAAAAAACACAAGACATACGTTTACACTTCTCTTTAGGGATTGCCTTTTAATGCGTTTACGTCGTCTATTCCGTCACGTGCTATTTTGGGGTATACCCATTGTAGCAACGCTATTGTTAATCATTACAGGTTTTCTCTATTGGCTGGTGGCTACACCCACAGGGACTCGTTGGGTCTTAAATACAGCCGCTGTACAGTTTGAGGGTGAAAGTCGTGGCGTACAAGGTAGCTTTTGGCATGGTTTAAGCTTTGAACACTTGCGTTTACATTTACCAGATGAGTTAAATCTAGAAGTAGATGGGGCGCACGTAGAAGTTGATTGGCCACAATTATGGCAAAGTAAGCAGCTATTAGTGAAAGATTTGTCTGCACAGCGCGTGGCAGTGCAGATGGACGGGGAGCCCAAGCCAGAAGACCCGAATGCCCCTGCTTTCGAAATGCCAGAGTTACCTATATCTGTGCAGGTAGGCCGGTTAGCTTTAGGTGAGTTGGCGTTTTCACAGCAAGGTGAAAAGCTGCCTGTAGATCTCAGCCAATTACGCTTAGATGCAGAAGTGTTTTTGAATAATGACGGCGCGCAGCTGGATTTACGTTCAGCACGCGTGGGTTACGAAGACATGTGGTTAGATGTGGATGGCACGGCCAAGCTCACTGAGTTTGCAGCACCGTGGAGTAGCACAGCTGCCCTTTATGTGCGAGCTTCCAGTGACAGCAATGAAAGTCCTTTATGTTTAGATCAATACCTGCCTGAGCATTTACGAACGTCAGGAGTGGAATTGCGCACCCCCGAAGCGCCTTTATGCACCGTAAATGTGAAAGCCAATTGGGAAGGTTCGTTAGATGAGGCTACTGTCACTCTAAAAGGCGGAGGCCAAGGCATTGATTTAGATGCCATAGCAAACTTAGCGCTGAGCCAAGGTTTTCCGTTGCGTGATACTAGTATTAAAATGGCTTTACCCGATGGTTCTGATATGGATTTTGATTTGGCTTGGCAGAGTAATGCGAATGAGGCAGACATAGACCATCTAAGTGGCTCTATTCAGGCGCGTGATTTTAATGTGGGAGCATGGCTTCCGGATATGGATTTACCCGCTAAAATTACTTTAGCGGGTGATTATTCCGCCCAACTTAGTGCATCTGCTACCCAGCTAGAACAAGCGCATATTGATTTAACTATAGCCGAAGGTAGCCGTTGGAATGGGCAGGTTCTGCAAGGCCATGTGATCGCGGATGTGGGGAGACTAAAAGAGGTTGAGGTCCCCGAGTTGTGGCAGGCTTATACGATTAAAGATAGTGACATAGATCTACAAATAGGTAGTAATCAGTTGCAAGTCAATGGAGGGTTTGGTTTAGCTGAAGACAAATTAAAAATAGCAGTTAATGCGCCAAACATTCAAGATTTATGGCCTGACTTAACGGAGATTGGTGCCACTAAACTCGAAGCGCAATTAACTGGCAGTGTTTTTAAGCATACGCTACAAGCGCAGTTGCAACACATATTAAAAGCAGAAGATAAAGACGCGAAGCTAGGCAATGGGCCTGTAGAAGCTCAGTTTCAGTTGCATGGAGAGCTAGATATTAACAGCAATACGCCCAGTTGGCGTGGTCAAATAGATACTATTTCAGCCGAGCATGCTGGCTTAGGCGCAGCTATTGCCCAAGCTTTTCCTGTAGATGTGCGCCTACCTTCCACAGAACAAAAGCTAGCCCTTGATATAGGCGCTTTTGATATACAAGCCACTTTTGATAAGAAGCCTTGGCTTAGATTTCATAATGATCGTATCCATCTAGACAATGAGGGCTTTAGTGCTAAAGGCCATTCAGACCCCGTTACTATTTCACCTAAACGGATTACGGCGTTATTGCAACGCTTAGGCTTAGAAGAAGAAAAGGCAGAGCGTGGAGGCATTGTAGATAAACGTGAGCCCATTAGGGTTAAAGATCTAGTGTTGCAGTTAGAATGGGATGTGGCACTTAAAGACGCGCTAGCGGGGAAAATACGTTTACATCGTTTAGATGGCGATATTATTGTGCCGGCTGAGCCGCCACTGCCTTTAGGCCTAAAAAATGCCGATGTGGTGATTAATATTAATCCTGGCGCTGGCGGGCGCAGTGTGATCGATGCTGAGGTCATGATTCAAACAGCTAAAATGGGGTATGTAAAAGCCACAGGAAGCACGCCTATTTATTACAGCAAAGAGAGCGGTTTTGATATACGGGATGCAGATCGCAAAGAGGTGGTCGTTGATGCCCATATGGATAGTTTGGCTTGGACTAGCTTAATTCTAGGCGATGAAATGGGAGTGGGCGGGGAGTTGGTTGCAAATATGCGCCTCTATAGCACTCCTAGCGGAGGCTTTGAGACAGAAGGTGAGATAACCGGTCACCATTTAAAAATCACACGCTTAGATGATGGAGTACGTTTGCTAGATGGCGAGCTTAAAGCCAGCTTAAATAACGATCGTTTTACCGTAGAGAAACTCTATTTTCCGGCTCAGCTGCGAGTTGAACCCAAAGAATGGCGTACTGCCACGTGGATTAGTGAAAATGAAGACGCTAAAGACGGTTATCTGTCTATTACAGGTTATTGGGATTTAGAGCAAAATACCGGTGATTTTGATGTAGACTTGCATCGTTATCCCATCTTGCAGCGCGCTGATCGTTATGCCATGGTGTCTGGTGATTTACACATGAAAGCGGTGCTACCGCAAATTAATATAACGGGTAAAATCACGGCTGATGCGGGTTGGTTTGATTTAGATATGCTAGGGGGAATTCCTACCGTTGATAGTGATGTGGTGGTTATACGTTCTACCGATCCCATTAAAGAAAAAAGTGAGGATGATCCTGCGCCCATAGATATATCGATGAACTTAGATGTGGATTTAGGGCCACGATTTTATTTGACAGGCTACGGAGTTAACTCCGGTCTTATTGGTCAGATAAATCTACAAATGATAGATAGCCAAATCACTGCTTTAGGTGCCTTTAACACCCGAGGGGGTGCGATAGAAGTCTACGGCCAACGTTTGCAGCTACGTAGAGGTACCGTTACTTTCCAAGGGGATATAGCTAATCCTATCCTGGATATTCAAGCCCTACGTACTGGGTTGGCAGTAGATGCCGGTGTTAAAGTAGGCGGTACTGCGCGCAAACCTAAAATTACTCTGATATCTGTACCAGAGGTATCTGAGTTAGAGAAGTTGTCTTGGCTTTTGTTTGGGCATGGGCCAGACGAAGCCGGAGGGGATTTAGCCTTACTCGTATCGGTAGGTAGCTCAATGTTAAGTGATGGTGAGCCTTTTTATAAACGCTTTGGTATTGATGAGATTTCTATGCGTTCTGGTGAGTTAGGGGGGGCAGGGAGCATTTTGCCAGCCACTAGCACTGCCAGTACCTTAGAGACAGAAATCAGTGATGTGGAACGTAGGTTCATTCAAGCCACTAAAGCCTTAAGCTCAAATGTGACTATAGGTTTACGTCAGGCCTTATCTGATACCGGCACAGTGGGGCGCGCCACTTATAAATTAACGCGCCGCTTAACCGCTGAGTTGAGTGTAGGAACGGTGAGTGGTTTAGCCTTAACGTACCGTTGGTTTTCCAGAGATTAAAGATTAAACGAGTAGAGATTAGAGGGGTATATGAGTATAAAAAGTGATCGTTGGATTCGACGTCAGGCAGACACTGGCATGATCGAACCCTTTGAGCCAGGCCAGGTACGTAGTGTAAATGGCGAGCGTATTATCAGTTATGGCACTAGCAGCTATGGTTATGATGTGCGCTGTGCGAATGAGTTTAAGATTTTCACAAACATTAATAATAGTATTGTGGATCCTAAAAATTTTGATGAAAAATCCTTTGTGGATTTTGTAGGCGATGTTTGCATTATTCCACCCAACTCCTTTGCCCTAGCGCGCACTGTAGAGTATTTTCGTATTCCGCGTGAGGTCTTAACTATTTGCTTAGGTAAAAGCACCTATGCACGTTGCGGCATTATTGTGAATGTCACGCCTTTAGAGCCGGAATGGGAAGGTCACGTTACACTTGAGTTTTCAAATACTACCACTTTACCCGCTAAAATTTATGCCGGCGAAGGTTGCGCCCAAATGTTGTTTTTCGGTGGTGATGAGGTCTGTGAAGTGTCATACCGTGATAGAGGCGGTAAATATCAAGGTCAAAGGGGTGTCACATTACCACGCACTTAGGGTTTAAAGTTAAGGAATCATTAGGTATGAAATATCGTTTTCCTATCGTCATTATTGACGAAGATTATCGCTCAGAAAACACCTCTGGCTTGGGTATTCGTGCCCTGGCTGACGCCATAGAAGCGGAGGGGGTTGAAGTGATTGGCGTCACCAGCTATGGTGATTTGCGCTCTTTTGTGCAACAGCAAAGCCGAGCCAGTGCTTTCATTTTATCTATAGATGACGAAGAGTTTGACGAAGACACGCCTGATGAGGTGACCGCCATTATTAAAAACCTGCGTGCCTTCATCGGCGAGCTGCGTTTTCGGAATGCGGACATTCCCATTTATTTATACGGTGAAACGCGCACTTCGCAGCACATTCCTAATGATATTTTGCGTGAGTTACATGGCTTCATTCATATGTTTGAAGACACACCGGAGTTTGTAGCCCGTCACATTATTCGTGAGGCGCGTTCCTACTTAGAAGCTCTAGCACCGCCGTTTTTTCGCGAATTGGTGAAGTACGCTTCTGACGGTTCTTATTCTTGGCATTGCCCAGGGCATTCGGGCGGGGTGGCTTTTTTGAAAAGTCCCGTTGGACAGATGTTTCACCAATTTTTTGGTGAAAATATGCTGCGTGCTGATGTGTGTAATGCGGTAGATGAGTTAGGTCAGCTTTTAGATCACACGGGGCCGGTGGCTGAGGCAGAAACCAATGCCGCACGTATTTTTCATGCGGATCATTGTTTTTTCGTCACCAATGGTACGTCCACATCAAATAAAATTGTGTGGCATGCCAATGTGGCGCATGACGATATAGTGGTGGTAGATAGAAACTGCCACAAATCCATTTTGCACGCCATCACTATGACAGGAGCTATACCTGTATTTTTACGCCCCACACGTAATCACTTAGGCATTATTGGACCTATCCCTTTAGAGGAGTTCTCCGCTGAAAGTATTCACCGTAAAATAGAAGCGAACCCATTTGCACGTAAGGTGAAAAATAAAAATCCACGTATCTTAACGCTAACCCAAAGCACGTATGATGGCGTGGTGTATAACGTAGAAACCATCAAAGAGACGGTGGGCGATACCATAGATACCTTGCATTTTGATGAGGCGTGGTTACCGCATGCCGCGTTTCACGAGTTTTATAAAAACATGCATGCCATTGGTGAAAATCGTCCTCGTAGTAAAGACACGGTGGTGTTTGCCACGCACTCCACGCATAAAATGTTGGCAGGCTTATCACAAGCTTCACAAATCACCGTCCAAGATGCAGAAAATCGCAAATTAGACCGTAATATTTTTAATGAAGCTTATTTAATGCATACCTCTACTTCACCGCAGTACGCGATTATTGCGTCGTGTGATGTGGCTGCTGCCATGATGGAGCCACCGGGGGGTACGGCTCTAGTTGAAGAGAGCATTAAAGAGGCCATGGACTTTCGGCGTGCCATGCGTAAAGTTTCTTCCGAGTACGGTAAGGATGACTGGTGGTTTCAAGTTTGGGGGCCAGATGAGCTAGTTGAAGACGGCATAGGTAGTCGTGAAGATTGGATTTTAAAATCCAATGATGACTGGCATGGTTTTGGTGAATTGGCTGATGGCTTTAATATGCTAGACCCAGTTAAAGTCACGGTAGTAACGCCCGGTTTAGATATTTCCGGCACCTTTGCGAACTCCGGCATTCCGGCCGGTTTAGTATCTAAATACTTAGCTGAGCACGGAGTAGTAGTAGAGAAAACCGGTCTGTATTCTTTCTTTATCTTATTTACTATTGGTATCACCAAAGGCCGTTGGAATACCTTATTAACAGCCCTACAGCAGTTTAAAGACGATTACGATAAAAATCAGCCTTTATGGCGTATTTTGCCCGAGTTTTGTAAAGCGTACCCTTCTTATGAACGTTTAGGTTTGCGCGATTTATGTCAGCAGATCCATGAGGTGTATGAAAAATATGACTTAGCTCGCTTAACGACTGAAGTCTATCTCAGTGAGATGATACCCGCCATGAAGCCTTCTGATGCTTACGCTAAGATGGCTCACCGTGAAGTAGAGCGTGTAAGTATTGATGAATTAGAAGGACGTGTAACAGGTGTATTGTTAACTCCTTATCCGCCCGGTATTCCACTGCTCATTCCTGGAGAGCGTTTTAATCACATGATTGTGAATTACTTACACTTTGCGCGTGAGTTCAATGCGGAATTCCCCGGTTTTGAAACCATAGTGCATGGTTTAGCCCAAGACACCGATGAGGCAGGCCAACCGCGTTATTACGTGGATTGTATTCGTGAAGGTGAAATCTCTTAGTTATGGCAGCAACATTTGATGTGGCTGTGATTGGTGCTGGCGCTGCCGGTATGATGGCAGCAAGTGTAGCAGGGCAGCGTGGTCTAAAAGTAGTGCTTATAGACCACGCTAAAAAACTGGGTGAAAAGATCCGTATTGCGGGTGGCGGGCGCTGTAATTTCACGAATATTGGTACCACTCCAGCCAACTTTATTTCAAAAAACCCCCATTTTTGTAAATCTGCTTTAGCCGCTTATACGCCGGCTGATTTTTTGGATTTAGTGGAATCTTACGGTATTGCTTGGCATGAAAAGCACAAAGGTCAGCTGTTTTGTGATGATTCTAGTGAGTCCATCATTCAACTTTTGCGCCAAGAGTGTGCTAAAGGTGCAGTTTCATGGCGTATGCCGTGTGCAGTGCAGTCCGTGCAGCAAACTGACTCCGGTTATAACCTTGCCACCGATAGCGGGCTTATTACTGCCTCGCAACTAGTTATTGCCACGGGCGGCATGGCTTTGCCACAGGTAGGCGCTACCGACTATGCTTTAGGCATAGCAAGACAGTTTGGGCTGAAAATTATTGAACCCCGCCCCGCTTTAGTGCCCTTAACCTTTGATTCGGCTTTTTGGCAAGATTTTACGCCTTTAAGCGGAGTGAGTGCTGAGGTGGAGTTGTCTACAAATAAAACCACCTTTTTAGAAGACTTGCTGTTTACGCATAGGGGTTTATCGGGGCCCGGTATATTGCAGATTTCTAGTTATTGGCAGCCGGGCAAGCCTATACATATTGATTTAGCACCCGCCCTAGATTTGGAGCAGCAGTTAATTGCAGCAAAATCAGGCAATAGACAGCAATTAGGTAATTTCTTAAGCACCTTATGGCCTAAGCGCTTAGTGGAGCAATGGATCTCTGCGGCTCAAGCATTGCCACAAGGCGTAGCAGAGCAACGCATGGCAGATATTCCCGATAAAGTGCTGCGCCAATTAGCGCAGGCTTTGCATCAATGGTCACTGACTCCTACCGGCACTGCAGGATATAAAAAAGCAGAAGTGATGAGTGGGGGGGTGGATACAAGAACCCTTAATCAAAAAACCATGGCTACGCGCCAGCACCCAAGTTTATATTTTATTGGTGAGGCAGTAGATGTCACAGGTTGGTTAGGTGGATATAATTTTCAATGGGCTTGGGCCTCAGGCGTAGCTTGTGGACGAGCTTTACAAAAAGGAGGATGAAATGTTGTTACCTCAAGATAGGCATTACGCCACCACTCATGAATGGGTGCTGATGAGTAGTGAAGAAGAAGGCGTGGTCTTAGTGGGTATTACTGATTTTGCCCAAGATCAATTGGGCGATGTGGTGTATGTGGGTGATTTCAATACGCAAGTGCACTTAGAGCAAGGGGCGCTAGCAGGAGTAGTGGAATCAGTAAAAGCCGCTTCCGATATTTATGCACCTATTGCGGGCAAGGTTATAGCCTTTAATGAGCATTTAACGCATACACCCGATGCCTTAAATGATTTGCCCTACGAGACATGGATATTTAAATTACAGCCTGATAATGTTGCTGACCTTGAACAACTACTGTCTGCGGAACAGTATCAGGCTGAAAATTCATAATAAAACGGGTATGTTTTAGCTTAGTCGTTTTCTATACGATCTTGGCCTTTAAAGCTTAGTACTGGCTCTTTTAGAGGACCATCATAAACATTCCACTCTAGACCGTATTCAGTATAGATGAAGTCTGCCGTAGCAATGGTGTTTTCATTGTCGGTGTCATCAGCAGAGCGTCTATAAATAGGAAAGCGATGCGTATCATCACCTAAGATGGCTAAAGGATCTATTTCGGCGGTGCTGTGATTAATCATGGCATCGCCTTGTATTTGTCTATAGCCTGAGCTGCCGGTAATAATTTGTGGATAGTTACGTACGGTAGGATGAATGGCATGATTAGCATGGAACATAGGCTCATCAATTTCTAGGTCATAAATACGATCTTGATGAAATTCCACACTATGGATATTACCGCCAGCACCACTCAGATTCAGGTGGAAAGCCCCCGAACGGGAATTATCGCGCAATATATTTACGGCTTCTTTGACTTGGATGCAGTTCATAATGGCGCGACAAAGTACCATGCGTGGGGTGCCAGGTTGTGCATGTAAAGCACGTACATTATTGACGGTCATCACTAAATCGTATTCATTCACCGCAAAGGTATGCCCAGGTATAGACCCCGGGTACACAAAGGAGGTGAAAGTAGGGCCGTCATCAGGCATAAATTTTATGACGGCGCAGTGACCATAGAAACCCGGGTCACCGTCTTCGTTATGCGTGATACGTGATACGGGATTAAGCTGCAATACAGTAGAGCAGCCATCGGGGGCCATGGCCCATAAATCGCCCCGGCAGTTCCACATAAAGGTGTCTTCCACTGATAAGCTCAAGCCTTCGGCTAGACCTTCAATTTCTTGCCAAATAAGTGGAAATTTTTCTTCCACTAAGTGTTGCATAGCCTTTAGCGACGAGGAGCCACGCCATTTGCTGAGTTCGGCCCACGCAGGGCTGTTTAATAGATGGCTGTGCACGGCTTTGGCACCAAATTGGCCCAGTTGCACACCTATATCGTGATGACTACCACTGAATTGTAAATACGGTAAATTAGACATTTTTTGACTATTCCACATGCTGTAAGAAGGATTGAAGGCGAGGATTGCTTGGATTTTTGATGAGTTCTTCGGGGGGGCCATCAGCCGCAATTTTCCCATTTTCCATAAAAATCATACGACTGCCTACCTGACGTGCAAAGGCCATTTCATGGGTAACTACAATCATGGTCATGCCCTCTTCGGCCAAGTCTTGCATTACCTTTAACACTTCATGACGTAGCTCAGGATCTAGGGCGGAAGTAGGCTCATCAAATAGCATCAGTTTAGGTTTAATGGCTAAGGCACGAGCGATGGCTACGCGTTGTTGTTGGCCACCCGAAAGCTCACTGGGGTAATGATTTGCACGCTCTTGTAGACCCACCTTTTCAAGTAATGCTAAAGCCTCTTCATGAGCTTGTTTTTTAGAGGTGCCGCGCACTTGCCGCGGACCAAAGGCCACATTTTCTACGGCTGTCATTTGCGGAAACAGGTTAAATTGTTGAAAAACCATACCGGCTTCTTGGCGAATTTCTCGTACTTGGCTGGCACTCCCTAAAACACTGAGGCCATCTACAAGCAGATCACCCCCATTGATTTTTTCTAGCACATTAATACAGCGTAGTAAGGTAGATTTACCTGAGCCCGACGGGCCTATTAGCACGGTGACTTCGCCCGCTTTAAGACTGAGGTCTACATTTTCTAAGACCACAGTTTCACCAAAACGCTTGGTAACGTTTTGGAATTCCACCATGACTTTTTGTGTGTTTTGCGTATTGGTACTCATACTATTTGCATCCTTTTTTCAATCAGACGCAATATTAATGTTAGAGCGCCAATCATAAGTAAATAAAGGATGGCCACAGCTGTCCAAACTTCCACCGCTCTGAAGTTAGACGCCATAATTTCTTGACCTTGACGTGTAAGCTCAGCCACTCCAATCACAATAAATAGAGAGGTGTCTTTGAGACTCACAATGAATTGATTACCCAAAGCAGGTGTCATACGTCTAAAAGCAATAGGGCCTATCACAAAGGTTAAAACACGCCACCGTGGCATGCCCAAGGCTAAGCCGGCTTCGTATAAACCTTTGGCTACAGATTGAAAACCACCACGTACAATTTCTGCAATATAAGCGCCGGAGTTCACCACAATAGCCGTCACGGCCGCTGTCATGGGATCTACGCGTAAATTAATTAACATGGGTAGCGCAAAGTAAATAAACATGACTTGCACTACGATAGGTGTGCCACGAACCACACCTATATAGATGGTGGCCAGAGCGCGCAATAGTGTATTGCCATAGGCACGCATAATGCCAAATAAAATACCTACGAGTATGCCACCTGCCAAACCCACGACGGTAATGTAGATCGTGAGTTTGGCACCTTGTAGCAGCTCAGGCATGGAATTAAGAATGACAGACCATTCAAAGTTCATAATATGCCCTTATAAAAAATCAAAGAAACTAAAAGATTTATTTGACAGTTGAGCTTACGGGTTTAGTGCCAAACCATTTTTCATAAATTTCATCGTAACGACCGTCCGCTTTCATATTGGCTAAAGCTTCATTGACTTGAGGAATAATCTCACTGCCTTTAGGGAAAGCAATACCGTATTCGTGCGCTAGCATTTGCTCGCCTACGGTTTTAACGCGGCCTTGACCCGCTTCTTTGATGTAATACAGCACATTTGGCGTGTCGTGCATGGCGGCATCAACGCGGCCGGTTTGTAGTTCTAGGTAGGCGTTATCAATATTAGGAAATTGACGTAAAGTGGTATCGGTGAAGTGCTCTTTGGCGTAGTTTGCTGCAGAGGTACCAGTTTTTAGAGATAAGGTTTTGCCTTTAAGGTCTTCTACTCCTTTAATATCGCTATCTACACCCACCATTAATATAAAACCACTGTCGTAATAGCCATCAGAGAAATCAATGGCTTTGCGGCGCTCTTCGGTGATGGTAATACCCGCCAAGGCGGCGTCTACGTTGTTGGTTTGTAGTGCGGGTAAAATGCCGCTGAAATCCATAGGTTGCAGCTTGTACTCTAGGCCCAAGTCTCCAGCGATGGCGTCCCACATATCAATATCAAAGCCTACGTATTTATCGCCCTGTTTGAACTCAAAGGGCACAAAGGCGGTATCTACGGCCACCACTAATGGTTTAGCGCTCACCGAGGCGGCTACGGCAAAAGATAGCGCAGCCAATCCGGTTGTCAATGTTTTAAGTAATGAAGTTGATTTCATTATTTTATCTCCTTAATTGTTGTGTTGTTTGATGTGTTATCTGATTTCTTTTCAGTCTTAGTTTTGGCCTCAAACGCTGTCTCAACCTCTGCTTCCTCTGTTTCATCAATCAGATCATCATCATGTTCTTCCATTTTCCAAGGCAAGATGCCAGGGGAAACATGCAAGAAGTGCAGGTATTTCTCAAACTGATTTAAAATATCATCAATAACGTCTTGTTGCTCATAATCATACACATCATAGGCTTGGCCACCTCGGCGTAAAAATACTTCAGCACGGTAATACATATCGTCGGTGTCTTCGGTGTTTTCTATTTCAGGAAAAGCAAAATCAGGCATGGCGTAGCCACGCAGACGAATTTCATAGATAAACTCCAGCTTACCTTCTTTTACCACTTCAAATTGGGCACGGCAGTTTTTCTCATCATAAGTGACGTCTGCTTCCCAGCCTTGCTCTTCCAACTCTTCTTCCACTCGTTTCATGCCTTCCATGGCAGTGGTGCGAATAAATTTTTCTACGGCTTCACGTGGAGGAAAATCAACGAGGTTAGCCAAGCGTTTTTTCCAGAATCGTGCTCCCGTTTTGGCCACACTTTGTCGCATTTGCATGTGCTGTTGTAGGCTGCTTTCATGATGACCTTCAATAACTAGCGCTCGCCACATACCGATGGCGGCAATAATCATAATTATCGAGAAAGGTAAGGCGCTCACTACAGAGGCTGCTTGTAGAGCTTGAAGCCCACCAGCCAATAATAACACCGCTGCAATTAAGCCTTCTAAGGTCACCCAGAAAGTACGTTGCCAAATGGGTGTGTGGGCGGCGCCACCCGACGCTAAGGAGTCAATCACTAAAGAGCCGGAGTCTGAAGAGGTCACAAAGAAGGTAATGATCAAACACACCGTTAAGAAAGACACCACTGAACTAAATGGTAGCTGCTCTAAGAGCTTAAACAGAGCAATGGCGTTATCGTTTTGTACTTCTTCAATTAGCGCCGTGTAGCCTTCCACCATAATGAAATGCAAAGCGGTATCACCAAATACGGAAAACCACATAAAAGTGAAAATGGTGGGAACTACCATCACGCCCACCACAAACTGACGAATAGTACGACCACGGCTAATTTTGGCAATAAACAGCCCTACGAATGGCGCCCAGGCAATGGTCCAGCCAAAAATAAATAGCGTCCAGTTACCAATCCAGCCTTTACTGGTGTAAGCCTGCAAATTAAAGGTGCGTTTTACAATACCGCTTAAGTAATTGCCGGTATTTTGCATGAAGGTGTCAAGGATAAATATCGTAGGCCCAACGGCAAATACGAAA
Source organism: Paenalcaligenes sp. DL 309 (assembly GCF_057475285.1). Taxonomy (NCBI): domain Bacteria; kingdom Pseudomonadati; phylum Pseudomonadota; class Betaproteobacteria; order Burkholderiales; family Alcaligenaceae; genus Paenalcaligenes; species Paenalcaligenes sp. DL 309. The sequence continues at coordinate 317,399 of NZ_JBYBKW010000002.1, read as the reverse complement.
ACCATCAACGCAACAGCTAAACCAATATTGAGTAAAGATAATCGCTTTACACCTTTATCCATCCCTGCCAGCACAGACACTAGCGCCATGGCGGTAATTAAAGCGATGGCAGTAATTTGTACTGTGGTGCTAACGGGGATGGAAGGGAAGAGGTAATTAACGCCGGCATTAATTTGTGCTACCGACAACCCTAGCGTGGTGGCAATCCCAAACAGCGTACCTAAAATAGCAAATACGTCTACGGCATGGCCGATGGGACCATGAATCTTATCGCCAATAATGGGATAGAGCGTAGAGCGCATGGAAAGCGGTAAGCCGTGCCTATAGGTAAAATACGCTAAAGACAAACCCACTAGGCCATAGATGGCCCAAATATGAAAACCCCAGTGGAAAAAAGCAATTTGTAAGGCTTGCTGGGCGGCATCCACGGTGAGGGCCGCACCTTCCGGCGGCGAGGCGTAATGCAATACGGGTTCGGCTACGCCAAAAAATAGCAACGCGATCCCGTAACCGGCAGAAAACAGCATGGCAAACCACGACACGAAGCTGTATTCGGGTTCGGCGTGGTCTGGTCCTAATTTAATATTGCCCCACTTCGTAAAGGTAATGGAAACAATGAAAATTAGGAAAAAAGCCACGGCTAACATGTAGTACCAGCCAAAGGTTTTAGTGACGTAGGCGAGTACATCTGAAAACAGTTCGCCAGCAGCTTTGGGATTACTGATAGTGCCGATAAGCATCAAAAAAATGACGATAACGGCAGGAATGAAGACAGGAATCAGTACAGTAGATGATCGGGTAGTTGTCTTAGAGGTCATAATTAGGTTTCCTCATAAATTGCTCCCAGTTGGTTAGAAAATGTAATATCTTTTGGCCAAGTCTACCGTAATTTGTTGATCGCCGCGTCCAGAGTTTGCCTTTCTTTAGCAATACAAAAGCGTATTAGGCGTTGATTTTCTGGTGGGTTTTTATAAAAGGCGCTGTATGGAATCGCGGCTACACCTCGCTCTTTGGCTAAGTAATGGCAAAAATCCATATCATTCAAATTACTGATGGCGCTGTAATCTGCCGTGACAAAATAACTGCCTTGGCTAGGCAAGAATTGCCACGCACTGGTTTTAAGTCCCTCTAAAAAATAAGCCTTTTTTTCTGCGTACATAGGTGCTACAGCAGCAATATGTGCTGGGTCTTCCATCAGTTTTGCTAAGGCAAACTGCGAAGGCGTATGCACAGAAAAAGTGGTGAGATTATGGATTTTACGCAGTTCCTCCGTGAGGTAAGCAGGCGCTGCACAAAAGCCCACTTTCCAGCCCGTAATATGAAAGCTTTTGCCAAAAGAGCCAATCACAATACTGCGTTCTTTTAATGCGGGGAGCGTAGAAACACTGTGGTGTTGTAGCGGTGCAAACACCATATCGGCGTACACTTCATCGCTAATAACGATGATCTTGGTATCAGCCAGTATTTCTGCCAGTTGCTGTAAATCCTCAGCGCTCAAAACTGTACCGCTGGGATTATGTGGAGTGTTGAGTATAAGAATTTTTGTTTTGAGACTAATCGCGGCCTTGAGCTGCTCCCAGTCAATTTTAAATTCCGGAGCCAGCAGTTGCACGGGTTTAACGACCCCACCCAAGAGTTCAATAGTGGGCTCGTAAGTGTCATAAGCCGGCTCTAAGATAATGGCTTCATCGCCGGCCCTAATGAGGGCAGCAATACTGCAAAACAACCCTTCAGTAGCACCTGCCGTAATGGTGATATCACTGTTGGCATCGTAAGCTTGCTGATCTCTGCGTAGCAGGTATTCACTGATTTGCTGGCGTAACGCGGGAATGCCATGGCCCGGGGCGTATTGGTTTACGCCTTTTTTGGCGTAGTGGTGCAACAGTTCCACTAGCTCTGGCGCGCAAGGAAAGTCGGGAAAGCCTTGGGCTAAATTTACCGCCTTATATTTAGCGGCCACACCAGCCATATGAGAAAAAATATTAGGGCGTAATTGGGGTAATTTACTTTGTATATTATTCATTGGTATTGGTATTGGTATAGGCATTGGCATTAGTATGATTGTTTTTGTAAGTGACGAAGTCGTATTGATAACCATTTTCCTCTGGCTGCGGCTCGCGAGCCGTTTCTACCCAATTAGGGGGAAGCGCTGGGAAAAACGTGTCACCTTCTACGTGCGCGTGCACTTCAGTTGCAATGATTTCATGGGCATAAGCTAAGCCTTGCGTAAAGATTTGTTCGCCGCCAATAATGCAAGCAGTGGGAGCTTCTGCGCACGCAGCAATAGCAGCTTCTAAGCTGGGGTAAAGACTAGCGCCTTTTGCTTGGTAATCAGCATTATTCGTTATAACCAAGTTGGGTCTGCCTGGTAGGGGGCGGCCTAAAGATTCCCATGTTTTACGACCCATAATAATTGGCATACCCATAGTCACTGCTTTGAAATGCGCTAAATCTTTAGGTAGACGCCAAGGCAGATCGTTGTCTTTGCCTATACAACGATTTGTGGAATAGGCCACTACCATACGGAGTTTTGGCATAGATGTTTTTTCCTTTCTGTTTTTCTTTTAGACCGCAACTGGGGCTTTGATGTGAGGATGTGGGTCGTAGCCAGAGATTTCAAAATCCTCGTAGTTATAGTCAAAAATACTGTCTGGCTTACGTTTTATATGTAATGTAGGGTAGGGGCGAGGTTCCCGGCTTAGTTGCTCTTGCACCTGTTGCATGTGATTGCTGTAGAGATGGCAATCGCCGCCCGTCCAAATAAACTCCCCCACTTCTAAATCACACTGCTGCGCCACCAGGTGAGTTAACAAGGCATAGCTGGCAATATTAAAGGGTACGCCTAGAAAAATGTCGGCACTGCGTTGGTAGAGTTGACACGATAACTTGCCATCGGCCACGTAAAATTGAAATAAAGCATGGCAAGGGGGCAGAGCCATATTTTGAATGTCAGCCACATTCCACGCAGACACAATTAAACGACGTGAATCGGGATTGCTTTTAATTTGCTCTATGATCTGTGAGATTTGATCTATGTGGCCACCCTCCGGCGTAGGCCAAGAGCGCCATTGCACACCATAAATAGGCCCTAAGCTGCCGTCTGTATCGGCCCATTCATCCCAAATAGTGACGTTGTTCTCATGTAGCCATTTCACATTATTGCTGCCTTGTAGAAACCAGAGCAGCTCTATGAAAATACTGCGTGTATGCAATTTTTTTGTGGTGACTAAGGGAAAGCCTTGGTTCAAATCAAAGCGCATTTGATGACCAAAAATAGAACGCGTGCCTGTGCCCGTGCGGTCAGTTTTTTCTGTGCCTTGCTCGTACACTAAGCGCATTAGGCTTTCGTATTGATTGGTGTTCGTAGTAGTTGGCATGTGGTTCCTAGATTTGACGAGTGCTAATGGTGTAAGTCATTTCTGCAGTGGCGCCTAACATGGCACTGGCTGAGCAATATTTCTCGTGAGAAAGTTTTACCGCGCGCTCAACTGCCGCTTCGGGTAAATCTTTACCGGTGACTTCAAAATGAAAATTGATTTTAGTAAATACTTTGGGTTCGGTGTCGGCGCGCTCGGCTTCTAGTTTGACGCTGCAGTCTGTAACGGCATGACGGCCACGCTTTAGTATGAGTACTACGTCGTAGGCAGCGCAGCCACCTGTGCCAGCTAAGAGCATTTCCATAGGGCGGGGTGCGCTGTCATTACCGCCACCTTCTACGGCACCATCCATAACGGTAACGTGCCCACTACCCGTGCTGGCCACAAAGAGCATGCCATTATTATGATTCCAATTAACTGTGCATTCCATGATAAGTTTCCTTTGTTTTTTGTCATATACAATAGAGCTATTGTACAAGCAGTAGTACCGTTCTACATTGAGAGAATAAGGGGATAATAATGACTACAGATATAAATACACATACAGGCACAGGCTCAAGGTCTACCGCCTTAGCGGTGGTGCCCACGCCACCTAAGTTTGTACGCAGACCATCTTTGTTTGATGCGGTCTTAACAGAGGTAGGCCATGCGTTAAATGTATTAAGCCGCTCCGCTCAAGCCTCTCGCCCTAACCCAGCAGGCAGGCCTCTTACCCAAAAAGACGAGTCGTTAAATGAATCGGAGACCAAACATGCAGCGGGGTTGATGCGAGTGAATCACGTAGGTGAGGTGTGCGCTCAAGCTTTGTATCGTGGCCAAGCTTTAATGACGGAAGACGAGTCCATTAAAAAATTACTGTATGAGGCTTCTAGTGAAGAGGTAGATCATTTAGTGTGGTGCGATGACCGCCTTAAAGAATTAGGGAGCCGTCCCAGTGTGTTAAATCCGCTTTGGTATGCGGCTTCTTTGGGTCTTGGTATAATTGCGAGTAAAGCGGGTACGCCGTATAACTTAGGGTTTATGGCTGAAACCGAGCGTCAAGTCGAGCAGCACTTAGATAGTCATTTAGTGTCATTACCCGAACAAGATCAGCGTTCGCGTCAAATTGTAGAGCAAATGCGTTTGGATGAAATTGAGCACCGTATGACGGCTGAAAGCCACGGTGCGCGTGATTTACCTTTTCCCGTAAAAACAGCCATGCGTATTATGTCTAAAGTGATGACAACCACTGCCTATCGCTTTTAAATAGGATACGGGTTATCATCTATAGGGTTTATTCCTAATGACTTTTCTAGTTTTTTCAGAAAATTTTTGCTATAAAGCTACAAAATAAGCATAAAAATGCTTTTTGCCCTTGCATTGCAGCAAAATAGTTTATATACTAGATTCATTGGATGTGGAAAGGCATTAAATAAAAATTACAACAGTAATAACCCTAGTTTTTATTAATGCACAGGCTCAGGAAAACCCTTGGTAGCCCCGCATGCCCCAGTTGTCTCCTCCACCCTCCTCCTTTGGTGGATTTACCCAAGATCTTTTATTAGATCTTGGGTTTTTTTTGTCTTTTTTGCCTAATTTTAATCGTTTTGAAGGCGGTGATTAGCTAACTGTTCCAATACTTTGACTACAGCAGAGTGATCTAACTCCGCATCACCTTGCGCTATACTGCTGCTGAGTAATTGCTGAGAGCCGGCTGCACCAGGTAAAGGTACGCTCAGTTCGCGCGCTGTATTCAAAGCGCTTGTCATGTCTTTTTGGTGTAAATTCACTTTAAATCCGGGAGCAAAAGAGCCTGATGTCATGCGTTTACCATGCACCTCTAGAATCCTAGAGTTAGCGAAACCACCCATCAACGCTTGACGCACTTTCTCAGCGTCAGCCCCCGCTTTAGAGGCCAGTATTAAGGCTTCAGCCACTGCTTGTATGGTTTGCGCTATTACCACTTGATTGGCCATTTTCGCAATTTGGCCGCTGCCCACTTCGCCCACATGGGTAATGTTTTGTCCCATGCACTCAAACACCGAGAGTAGGCGTGCAAAACTGGCTTCTTGCCCACCCACCATAATGCTCAGTGAGGCCGCTTCGGCCCCCACATCGCCACCAGAGACGGGGGCATCTAAATAATCTCCTCCTGCCGCGATGACTTTAGCGGCGAAGGATTTAGTGGCTAATGGAGAGATAGTGCTCATATCCACCACTACCTTGCCATTCAGATTTGCTGCTAAAACACCATCCTCACCACATAACACTTGCTCTACGTTTGGTGTGTCATTCACAATCATAATGATAATGTCGGCTTGCTCTGCCGCTTCACGTGGGCTAGCGCATACCGTGGCACCGGCTTCAATAATGCGGGGATGAGTTTGACTACGAGTATTGCTAAAAACAGTGTGGCCTGCTTTGAGCAGGTGTAGACACATGGGAACTCCCATAATGCCCAGACCTATAAATGCGATTTTTTCCATGTAGGGTCTCCTAATTAATGTTGCGCTGCAATGTTAGCTATATAATCAGCTTTAATCCTTCATTCTAGATGAAATTTCAAAAGAGCTATGAGTCGTTATACCGAAATACGCAGTTTTGTGTTGGTTGCTGAAAAAGGTAGCTTTGCGGCTGCCGCCGTGGTGGAAGGTGTGACCCCCGTTATATTAGGGCGTCGCTTAGATGCCTTAGAAAAACGGTTAGGCGTACGGCTAATGCATAGATCCACACGGGGTCTGACACTAACGGATTTAGGCGAGCAGTTTTTAGAACAATGCAAGCAATTGTTACATGATTTTGATACGGCTGAAGCCAGCATTCGTTATCAGCAAGGCGCTATGCGGGGCCATTTAGTGGTGTCTGCACCGGCATCTTTTGGTAGACAGCATGTGGCCCCTCATGTGTTGGCATTTAAAAAGCATTATCCCGACTTGCGCTTATCGTTTAACTTTACCGATAGTGTGATTGATTTGGTGAAGGAAGGCTATGATATGGCGATACGGGTAGGGGCAGTTTATGATCCTAATTACGTCGCTTTGCGTCTTTATCCAAATCAGCGCGTGGTGTGTGGTACGCCTGATTACTTTGCACAGTACGGTACACCTCAACAGCCTGAAGATTTAGCCGCGCATAACTGTTTGGCGTTTAACCAAGAAGGAGGGCAGCAACATGGTTGGACATTTTTACGTGATGGTCGTATTTTTTCAGTGCGAGTTCAGGGTGACTTAGACTGTAATGATGGAGAGCTGCTTTATAATTGGGTGAAGCAAGGCTGGGGTATAGGTTGGCGCTCTACTTGGGAAATACAAAGTGAATTAAAACGAGGTGAGCTGGTTACGGTATTGGATGAATACGCTATTCAAGACTATGACATACAGGCGGTATACCAGCAGCAGCGCTACTTACCCGCTAAAATACGTGTTTTTAGTGAGTATTTACGTGAGATTTATAATCAGCCCGGCTATTGGGAGCAGGGCTAATAACGGTTATTTCTCAGACCAAAGTATACCTGCAGTGGCCCAGTCTTCACGTTTCACATTGTTAAAACGTATATGCACGGCTTCTGGCTTACAGCCTAAGGTCTTGCAGGTTTCAGCCGTTAAGCGCTCTGCGAGTTCGCGTTTTGTGTCTGTATCACGGCCTTCAAATAAGTCTATAGTGATAATTGGCATGGTTATTATTCCTTTAAGAGTAAAAAATACATGTTTAGTAGCATTTTAGCGTGGCTATGAGACGGCATTGTTACAAATTTAGGTCATAATGACTAGATTGTTTTGAGTGAGGCGTGTAGTGAATACCGTTCCGGTTTGGGATTATTTGATGACCTTGTACATAGCCGTTGTCGCCTTTTTGGTGGGAGGGTTAATCGTGCTGTCTGAACGATGGCATGGCCGTTTAACCGGCGACACCGATATGTCTAAGCCACAGGCCTCTCACCTACGCCCAGCTCCTCGTGTAGGAGGTTTAGCGATATTAGCGGGCAGTTTAGCAGGCTTGTTAGTATTAGGCCCCAGTAACATGACGTTAACCTGGCTTTGGCCCGTGTTGTTTGTAGCGGCCTTACCCGTATTTGTAGCCGGTTTAGTGGAAGACATCACTAAAGATGTGGGTTCCTTAAAACGCCTTTTAGCGGCTTTTGCTTCAGCGGCTATTGCTTGGTGGTTGCTGGGGGGCGTGTCTAGGGTGGGGGTTGTATGGGCAGATTGGATCTTGGCTTTTTGGCCTGTTTCATTACTGTTTACTATGATTGCCGTGGGCGGGTGCACCCATGCCCTAAATATTATTGATGGCATTAATGGCCTAGCAGGCATGGTGGCCTTACTGATGGCCGTGTCTATTGCCTTAGTGGCTTTACAGGTACAGGATTTTCCTATTTTCCTCATTGCTATTTCTTTAGCGGCAGCAACCTTAGGTTTTTTAGCTTGGAACTTTCCCTTTGGACGGGTTTTTTTGGGGGATGGTGGCGCGTATTTTCTAGGATTTATGTTGGCGGAGTTGGCTGTACAACTCGTAGTACGTAATCCCAGTGTGTCCCCTTTTTATGCATTAGCAGTGTTGTTTTATCCGGTGTTTGAAACCTTGTTTTCTATTTGGCGTCGTAAGTTTAAACGTGGGGTGCCGGTAGATCAGCCTGATTCCTTACATTTGCATCAGCTTATTTTTAGACGATTAGTGCGTGTGAGCGTGATTAAAAATGGTAGACGCTATGTGCCACCCACTTCAAACGCTATGGCTTCTCCTTATTTATGGGGTTTGGTGTTAATTGGCTTAGTGCCCGCTACTATTTGGTGGGATAATGCATGGCTGCTTAGTGCAAGCCTAGTGGTGTTTGCTTTTTGTTACATTTGGCTCTATGCCCGCTTGGTGCGTTGGCGTAGTCCGGCATGGTTATTACTGCCGTCTGTAAGACGTGCTAAACGAGAGCAATCAAATTCTGATGTTGACTCTTAGCAAATCCATGCTGTTATTTATGGAGAATGATGTTGGATTTAAAAAATAGTAAGATCGCCGTCGTCGGTTTGGGCTACGTAGGTCTGCCTTTAGCCGTAGAATTTGGCAAGCAACGAGCCGTGCTGGGTTTTGATATTAATCCACTTCGTATTGGCGAGTTAAATGAAGGGGTAGATAATACCTTAGAAGTGGAGTCTTCAGAGCTGCAGGCGGCCACGCACTTGCGTTACAGCTGTAATATGTCTGAGCTGGCAGAAGCTTCTGTATATATAGTGACTGTACCTACCCCTTTAGACGAGTATAAAAACCCCGATTTAACGCCGTTAATTCGTGCTAGTGAAACCATTGGTAAAGTATTAAAGCGTGGTGATGTGGTTATTTATGAATCCACCGTTTATCCAGGGGCCACCGAAGAAGATTGTGTGCCGGTTTTAGAGCGTATTTCTGGTTTACGCTTTAATGAGGATTTTTTTGCTGGTTATAGCCCGGAACGCATTAACCCGGGTGATAAAGTGCATCGCTTACCCAATATACGTAAAGTGACTTCTGGCTCTACGCCTGAGGTGGCCACAGCAGTGGATGCCTTATATGCAGAAATCATTACCGCAGGTACCCATATGGCACCTTCTATACGAGTAGCAGAAGCCGCTAAAGTCATTGAAAACACCCAACGAGATGTCAATATTGCGCTTATTAATGAGCTGACGCTGATTTTTAACAAATTAGGCATAGATACCTTAGACGTATTAGAGGCGGCGGGGACCAAGTGGAACTTTTTACCGTTCCGTCCAGGGTTGGTAGGCGGACATTGTATTGGCGTAGACCCTTATTATTTAACGCATAAGGCACAATCTATAGGCTATCACCCAGAGATCATCTTAGCGGGCCGTCGATTAAACGATGGCATGGGAGCTTATGTGGCCTCCCAGCTTGTTAAAGCCATGATGAAAAAATGCATCCAAGTGCAAGGTTCGCGCGTGTTGTTACTCGGTTTTAGTTTTAAAGAAAACTGCCCTGACCTACGCAATACTCGCATTATTGATATTGTGCATGAGTTAGCTGAATACAATGTGAGTGTTGATATTTATGATCCATGGATAGATGCCGCAGCCGCTAAGGCCGAGTATGGCATTGAGCCCGTAGTAGCGCCTGAGGTGGGGCAGTATGATGCCGTAGTATTAGCCGTGGGCCATGAGGAGTTTAAAGCCATGGGCGCAGAAAAAATACGTTCCTTTGGTAAAGAAACGCATGTGCTCTATGATCTTAAATATGTGTTAGACCGTACTGAGTCTGATTTGCGATTATAAAATAAAACAATAAAGGCAGTTTATGCAAAACACCTTAGCGATTGATAAGACTTGGGCACAGTTAGAGACAGCGCCTAAAAAGTGGTTGATTACGGGTTGTGCGGGTTTCATCGGCTCTAATCTTTTAGAGGCTTTGTTGACGCATGGCCAAACCGTGGTGGGTTTGGATGATTTCTCTACGGGTTTTCAATACAATTTAGACGAAGTAGAGCAAACCGTAGGCAGCAACAAGTGGCAAAATTTCACTTTCATAAAAGGTGATATACGTGATTTGGATACATGCCATCAAGCCTGTAAAGGTGTGGATTATGTATTGCATCAGGCCGCCTTGGGTTCGGTGCCGCGCTCCTTAGCAGACCCTATCACCACAAACAGCGTTAATATTACCGGTCAATTAAATATGTTGGTAGCAGCACGTGATGCAGGTGTGCAAGCCTTTGTGTATGCCGCCTCTAGCTCCACATACGGTGATCATCCTGCTCTACCTAAGGTGGAAGATACTATCGGTAATCCGTTATCACCCTATGCAGTAACTAAGTACGTTAATGAGCTTTATGCCAACGTGTTTGCACGCTCCTATGGTTTTCAAACCATAGGGCTGCGTTATTTTAATGTATTTGGTAAACGTCAAACACCTGATGGCGCGTATGCAGCGGTAATTCCTAAATGGATAGGCGCCATGATGCGTGATCAAGAGGTGATTATTAACGGTGATGGCTTAACCAGTAGAGATTTTTGTTACATAAAAAATGTAATACAAATGAATGTGTTAGCGGCTTTAGCTTCTAATGAAGCGCGTGATCAGGTTTATAATGTGGCCGTGAATGCGCGTACTGACCTCAATCAGTTATTTGCTCTCCTCAAAGCAGGACTAGCAAATAATAATGTGCTCTACCAAAAACCGGTGGTCCATGCCGATTTTCGAGCCGGTGATGTGCGGCATTCGCAAGCAGATATCACGAAAGCGCAGCGACTCTTAGGCTACGCCCCTCAATACAGCATGGAGAAAGGCTTAAAAGAAGCCATGCCATGGTATGTGCGTTTTTTGTCTGAGAGCACTTAATGATCGCTAAGTGGCTCCAACGTCTGCATTCAGACCACCAGCGCATTGCAAGGGCGGCTTTTAGAGTCGCCTTTTTCTTACTGTTAGGTAAAGCAGCGGGTGCTTTTAAAGAAATGGCCGTGGCTTATAGGTACGGCATTAGCGATGTGGTGGATGCCTATCAGTTCACCATGGTGATGGCCAACTGGATCCCTGTGACGCTAGTTGGTGTGTTTTCTGTGGTGCTCATTCCGGTCTTGGTTTATGCCAAAGATCATACCTTATCTACTAGGCAGCGTTTTATTAATGAACTCCTGGGCTTAATGTTACTGTTGGGAGTGATATTAGCAGGAGTGCTATGGGTAGCATGGCCTTGGGTAATGCATTTTGCCGGCAAAGGCTTAAACCCCGAAGTCCAAAGCATGAGTGCCGAGCTTATTTGGGCTTTTGCACCTGCAGCGGTACTTACTCTATTGACGGGCTTGCAAGCGGCTCGTTTACGGGCGCATGAGCGTCACATCAATACCTTATTAGATAGTGTGCCTGCCTTTAGTATTTTGTTATTTGTTTTAGCGGCGGGGCCCGATCAAGGCGTGTGGCCCTTGCTCTGGGGTACATTAGTCGGGTATGTGGTGCAATCAGGCAGCTTATACTACCTAGCGCAGCGTGCTGATGGATTTTGGGGGCGGCCTCGTTTACGTTTTAGTGCCGAGCAATGGCCGGCCTTAGCGCAGGCGGCAGGGATTATGTTGATAGGTCAAATTGCTATGAGCTTTGTGGGGCCTATAGATCAATATACAGCCGCTTCCTTAGGGAATAATGCCAACGCCACCTTAGGCTATGCCAGCCGTTTTATTTCTTTAATGTTAGGCGTAGGTGCCGCTTCTGTAGGTCGTGCTGCCTTACCCGTGTTAGCAGATGTAATGCGTAGAGATGAATCTGTAAGGGCACGGGCAATTGCCTTGAAGTGGGCTTGGATGATGGTGGCGGTTGGTTTGCTTATAGCTGCTCTAGCAGCTTGGTTAGCTCCTTTGGGTGTGGGTTTATTGTATGAGCGAGGTGCTTTTGACGCCGCTGATACTGCACGCGTGAGTTCCGTATTACGTTGGGGTTTAGTGCAGTTGCCTTTTTATTTTGGGGTGCTGGTTTTAGTGCAGTTACTGGCTAGCCAAAAACGTTATGCTCTAATGGCGGCTATAGCCGTTGCTAACTTTGCAGTAAAAGCGGTGATGAATAGTTATTTAGCGCCTAAAATGGGTGTGCATGGCATTATGCTGGCCACCAGCTGCATGTACGCCTCTTCCTTTGTTTGTTATTTTTTAGTGGCAATGAAGCCTGCAGTTTTACACGTTAAAACTCCAGATCCTAAGTAGAAATTATGCATATTATGATTGTTATCCATTCGCTACGAGGCGGTGGAGCTGAACGTGTGGCGGTAGACTTAGCTGCTTATTGGCACCGTTTAGGCTATGAGGTGAGTTTAGTTACGCAGATGTCAAAGAAAACGGATGCGTATAAAGTGCCTGAGGGGGTAAACCGTTATGTGATTGGTTTAGCGCATGAGACCGGCGGAGGGTTGCGGGGGGCCATAGCAAACTGGCGCCGTATGCGACGCTTACGCAGATTGATTAAAAAGCATGAAGTGGATTGCATATTGGGCATGATGACTACAGCTTCTATTTTGTCTGTGATGGCAGCCCAAGGGTTAAATTGTAGAATTCTGGTAACAGAACACACGCATCCCCCACAGCAAAAGCTACCCGAAGCCTGGTTGCGTTTACGACGCTGGGCATATCCACGTGCCCATGCGGTAATTGCCCTAACTGGCGGTACTGCACGCTGGATACGTGACCATATCCCCGGCTCTAAAGTAACGGTGATTCCTAATGCGGTGCGTTGGCCCTTAGAGAAACAGCAGCCTTTAGTAGCAGTACCAGATAAAGGCGAGCGTTTACGCTTACTTGCTGTGGGCAGATTGCATCCGGTAAAAGGGTTTGACCTTTTAATCAGTGCTTTTGCAGTGGTGGCCCCCTATTTTCCTGATTGGGATCTAATGATTTTAGGAGAAGGGGATGAACGCGTTGCCTTGCAAAAACAAATAGATGAGGCTCAGTTAACAAGACGTATTACACTAGTAGGCAGAGTGGGTAATATCAATGAATGGTATGAAAGTGCCGATATGTATGTGCTTAGCTCACGGGCAGAAGGTTTATCTAATACACTTTTAGAAGCCATGGCTTCAGGTGTAGCAGTAGTTGCCATGGATTGTGATACGGGGCCCCGTGAAATTATCCGCGATAATATTGATGGTGTTTTGGTTAACCCGCCAGAAAATACAGAAGCCCTAGCGGCACACTTATCAGATTTAATGGCTAGGCCGTTAAAACGTATGGCCCTAGCACGTCGTGCTATTGATGTGCGAGATCGTTTCTCTGTTCCCAGTGTAATGGCGCAATGGGAGCGTTTATTGCCTCCTTTAGATAAATAGTAGACTGAGCGTGAAAATACTTTTTTTTGTTAGCTCTATGAATACCGGTGGTGCTGAGCGCGTGGCAGCGAGCTTAGCGAATGCCTGGGTGCAACGTGGTGATCAAGTTCGTTTGGTTACCACTCATTTAGGTTCGGACAGTAGTGCCTATGAATTAGCTGATGATGTGCAGTTTGCCCCTTTGGTGCATGCTATGTCTTGGTTTCCGCCTTTACCAATGCCTCTAAAAAAATTACGCGCCATACGCAAAATGCACCAAGAGTTTGCACCGGATGTGGTGGTTTCGTTCTTAACGAATGTTAATGTGAATGTGTTGATGGCATTGCGAGGTGTGAGCACTCCTTTAATAGTGTGTGAGCGTACTAATCCGCTGGTGAGCCAAAGTGCAAATAAAAAATTACGCTCGCTGCGCACTAAGCTGTATCCTCGTGCTACTCGTGTGGTTGTGCAAACTCAAGATACGGCCACGGCCTTTTCGGCAGCAGAACCTAATTTAGGAGAGTTGGCTGTAATTCCTAATCCAATTCCTGCCCCTTTACAGCTCATGCCACTCAATCAAGTAGTAGAAAAAACTGAGAATTGTAAACTTGTGGCGATGGGGCGATTAGTTCCTGCTAAGCAGTTTGATCAATTAGTACGTGCCTTTGGTTTGGTGGCTGAAGCTTATCCTAATTGGTCTTTACATATTTATGGTGAGGGGCCGGAGCTAGAAAAATTACAAAAACGCGCCGAATTAGTTGGATTTAAAGATCGTATCTTTTTCCCTGGTCGTACTGATACACCTTGGGAAATTCTCTCAAAAGCGCAGCTGTTTGTATTAACCTCAGCGTATGAAGGTTTTCCCAATGTATTGCTAGAAGCGATGACCTTAGGTTTACCTTGTATTAGTTTTGATTGTCCTAGTGGGCCACGTGATATTTCTAATAATGGGCGAGATGCATCCTTAGTACCGTTAAATAACGAGCATGCTTTAGTGGCCGCCTTAGAGGAATTAATGAGCGATCCCCGTTTGCGTGGAGTATTAGGTCAACGCGCTGCCATATCGGTACGCGAGCGTTATGGCATGGAAGCGGTGTTGGAGCGGTGGGATCAAGTGTTTAGACAGTCAGGATTAGTTAATTTTAAACAGGGATCGGCATGACAGAGCTTGCGCTAACAATACCGAGCACTACGTCTGTACCCACCGTAGTGCATATTATCTCTGGGTTAGGTCAAGGTGGTGCTGAAGCAGTTCTATACCGCTTAGTCACGGCGCAATCGTTACGCTCCACACAGCATGTGGTGATTTCCATGCATGGTTTAGGGGTGTTTGGCCCACGGTTGCAAGCGGCTGGCGTAATAGTGCACGATTTACAAATGCGCGGTGCTTTTGGAATACTGCGTGGGCTTTGGCGATTACGTAAGCTAATTAAGCAAATACAGCCCGATGTAGTGCAAACGTGGATGTATCATGCGGATTTAATTGGTGGATTGATAGCACGTAGTGCCGGGGTAAAGGCAGTAGCTTGGGGCATACGTAACTCTGGAGAAAATCTACATCAAAGCAGCTTAAGTGCGCGTTCCATTGCTTGGCTTTGTGCGCGTTTATCAGCGTATGTGCCTGAAGTGATTGTGGCTTGCGCCGATAATGCAGCGCGCAGGCATAAACACTGGGGCTACGATGCCGATAAAGTACAAGTTATACCCAATGGTTATGACTTGAGCCGTTGGCAGCCAGATCTGGAGGCGGCTACGCAGTTACGTCATGAGCTTGGCATTAAGGACGAAACCCCTTTGCTAGTCTCCGTGGCACGTTGGAATCCTTTAAAAGATCACCCCAATTTATTGGCGGCTTTAGGGAGAGTTAAGCGCAGCCATCCAGATATATGTTGTTTATTAGTGGGCGAAGGCGTAGATAGTAGTAATGCGGAGTTGATGCGTTTAATTGTTCAATATAACTTAACGGATCACGTTATTTTACTTGGACGCCGAGATGATGTGCCTGCCATTATGGCGGCTGCAGATATTCACGTGCTCTCTAGTAAAGCAGAGGGGTTTCCTAATGTGGTTTGTGAGGCCATGGTGTCACGCGCTTTGTGTGTAGTCACCGATGTAGGAGATGCCGTTAAAATTGTGGGTGAAGAGGGCATAGTCGTCCCTCCACGCAATGCTGAAGCCTTAGCTGGGGGCATAGAAAAAGCCTTAGAATTATTGCATAACTCCGATTTACCAGCACGTTTAGAGGCTGGTGCTAAGCGTATTTCACGCCTTTATAGTTTAGAGAGCATGGTTAGCCAGTATGATGAGCTCTGGCACGATATGGCAGATAATGCGCATTATCAATCCACAAATACGCCTAACAGGACGCATACGAATAAAGCGGCAGCCCATTTATCTACAGAACTCACGGCTCAGCCTGCTTTAGCCCCTGTGCTGCTCTATTTGGTGAATAACCCCGCCTTTTTCATGTCACATCGTTTGCCCTTGGCTCTAGCGGCACAAAAAGCCGGTTTTAATGTACATGTGGCCACGATGAGTGGGCCAGCGGTGGCTCGTATTCGTAATCAAGGGTTTACGCATCATGCTTTACCATTAAGCCGTAGTGGCAAAAATCCCTTCAAAGAGTTACGTAGCCTGTGGGCTATGTATCAATTATTAAAGCGCTTAAAGCCACAAGTAGTACATGCCGTTACCATTAAGCCCGTTATTTATGGTGGCATTGCCGCCCGCATGGCAAAGGTACCTGGGTTTTTAGCTGCAGTATCTGGGCTGGGCTATTTGTTCACGGATAGCCGTGGTGGTTTTATAAAAAAAATAGCCTTAAAACTGTATAAAATTGCGCTAAATCATCCTCATAGTCGCGTGGTATTTCAAAATAACAGCGATAAAGAGGTGTTACAGCAAGCGGGGGTGGTGCGAGCTGAACAAGTGGTGATGATACGCGGCTCTGGCGTGGACTTACAGGCGTTTAGCTCTAGCAAAGAGCCCGCACAACCACCTGTAATCGCCTTGATGGTGGCTCGACTACTGAAAGACAAAGGGGTTGAGGAATTTATCGCTGCAGCGCAAATTAGTCATCAAAATAACGATGGTATTGTGTGGCAAATTGCCGGTAGTGCAGACGCCGGCAATCCCGCTAGTCTTACTCGTGAGCAAATTATGGAGTGTCACCAAGCTGGCGTAGTGCAGTGGCTAGGGGAGCAAGACAATGTGGCTGCGCTTTATAAACAGGCACATATAGCAGTACTGCCCTCCTACAGAGAAGGGCTGCCTAAATCATTGATTGAGGCAGCGGCGTGCGGACGCGCCGTGGTCACCACCGATGTACCGGGCTGTCGTGATGCCATAGAGGCAAATGTGACCGGGCTGCTGGTGCCGCCTAGAGATGTGACTGCTTTACATGCAGCCGTGCTGGAATTGGCACAAGATGCAGCTAAACGACAACGCTTTGGCCGTGCTGGGCGCGATTTGGCCGAGCGCGCCTTTGATATCAACACGGTCATTGATTCCCATTTGCGCTTATATGGTTATTTAGCTTCAAAAAGGCAGCGTTAGCGTTGGGTTTAGGCTTAACAGAGCACCTTTAAACTCTTGCTGTATACGGGCTAAAGCGGCTTCGTTTTGTGCTTCAAAACGTAGCACTACCACCGGCGTGGTGTTAGAGGCTCTCGCCAAACCAAAGCCATCGGCGTATTCGGCACGTATGCCATCAATAGTGATGCGTTGCTTGGCGGTGGGGAATGCTCCTTCTTTCTGTAAGCGTTCAACAAAAGAGTGGGGCTCACCTTCGGCCATTTCTAGTTTGAGTTCAGGCGTAGATAAATCTTTGGGCAAAGCCTCTAAGACGGCGCTAGGATCCGTGTATTTAGATAGGATTTCTAATAAACGAGCCGCCGTATAGAGACCATCATCAAACCCATACCAACGTTCCTTAAAGAAAATATGACCGCTCATTTCACCGGCTAAGGGTGCATTGGTTTCAGCCAGTTTGGCTTTAATTAAGGAATGTCCGGTTTGCCACATAAGAGGCACACCACCGGCAGCTTCAATAGCTAAGGCCACGTGACGACTACATTTAACATCAAAAATAATAGTTTCACCGGGGTTGCGGCTAAGTACGTCTTGGGCATAGAGGGCTAATTGTCTATCGGGCCAAATAATCTCTCCGCTGCGGGTGACTACGCCCAGGCGGTCGGCATCGCCATCAAAAGCCAAGCCTAGCTCAAAGTCATGCTCTTGTACGTGTTGAATCAAATCAACGAGATTTGCAGGATCCGCAGGATCTGGATGATGGTTCGGAAAGCTGCCGTCTACGTCTTCGAATAAAATGTCTGTGGTGCAGCCCAAGGCATCAAACAGTTTTCTGGCCACAGCGCCCCCCGCGCCATTCCCACAATCCACCGCTACACGCATGGGGCGTGCTAAATGTACGGTGGCTTGTATTTCATCAATATAAGTATCGGTGATGTGGTGCTCTATGCGTTGCCCAGAATCAGCAGAAACTTCCGCGGGATTCAGCATATGCTGATGTAATTCTTGAATGTCTGGGTCGTATAAGGTTTTACCAGCCATCATCATCTTAAAACCATTGTACTCCGGTGGATTATGGCTACCTGTGATGGCGACTGCAGATAAAGTATGAAGTTTGTGCGCTGCATAATACACTAATGGCGTGGGAGCTAAGCCAATATTAATGCTATTAATGCCGGCGCGTTCTATGCCTTGCATAAGGGCTTCAGCTAACTCAGGGCTACTGTGACGGCCGTCATAACCCACTACAATGGCGGGGACTTTGGCTACAGTAGCTTGGCAGCCTAAGGCATAACCTAACTGAAAAGCAAAGTCCGCATTTAATTGAGCAGGTACAATACCACGTATATCGTAAGCCTTAAAGACTGAGGCTGGCAAAACAGTAGACATAAACAGATTCCATTTAAATTTCAATGAAGTGATATTTCATTATTACTGATTTTATGAAGGTTAACTATTAATTATGACTGAGTTAAATGAACTACAAAAAATAGTAGGTGTTGATCACGTTTTAACGGGTGATATGGCCGCCTCTTATTTAACAGATTGGCGTGGCCGTTATACCGGTGAAGCCTTAGCTGTAGTTAGACCGGCAGACACTGAGCAAGTGGCGGCTGTGGTGCGTTGGTGTGCAGCAAATCGTATCGCTATTGTGCCTCAAGGAGGCAATACCGGTTTGTGTGGTGGCGCTACACCTAGTGTGCAGCCTGCCATCCTACTTTCTTTGCAGCGTCTTAACGCCATTCGCAGCATAGATACAGATAACGACACCATGGTAGTAGAGGCAGGATGTATTTTGCAGCAAGTGCAAGAAGTCGCCGCAGAAAACAACCGTCTCTTTCCGCTAAGCTTAGCCGCAGAAGGCAGTTGCACCATTGGGGGTAATTTAGCAGCTAATGCAGGTGGCACGCAGGTGTTGCGTTATGGGAATGCGCGCGACTTATGTTTAGGCGTAGAAGTGGTCACAGCTGATGGGCAAATTCTGCATGGTTTGCGCGCTTTACGTAAAGATAATACGGGTTATGATTTGCGCAACCTGATGATTGGTAGCGAAGGGACTTTGGGGATTATTACTGCTGCCACGCTGAAGCTTTATCCGCGTCCGGTGGCACAGTACACCGCCTTATTGGCCTTAGACTCGGTAGAGTCTGCTATTAAGTTATTGAGTATTGCACGCCAAGGCTTTGATGCCGGCTTAACGGGTTTTGAGATTTTTGCTCACAATTGTTTAGATGCAGTGGTGCGTTGTTATCCGCAGCAACGTATGCCGTTTAGTGATGAGTCAGCGCAGTCACCATGGTTTGCTTTATTGGAGTTATCCGATAGTGAAAGTGAAGAGCATGCACGTGAGCGCTTAGAAGAAGTACTAGGCCAAGCCCTTGAAGATGGTGTGGTGCTGGATGCGATTATTGCGGAAAACTCCACCCAAAGTTATGACCTATGGCATTTGCGTGAAAGCATCCCTCTAGCAGAAAAAGAGCTGGGTAAAAGTATTAAACACGATATAGGTGTGCCCGTTTCATACATTTCTCAGTTTGTAGAGGAAACGAATGCACTGATTCAAGAGGCTTATCCTGGAGTAGAGCATATTGTGTTTGGTCATTTAGGTGATGGAAACCTGCACTATAACGTGGCTCCTGGAGTGTATTCCGAAGACGAACTGATGAGCTTTGAGGCGGCCATTTATAAAATTGTGTTTGATCAGTTGCATAAACTCCATGGCACGATCAGTGCTGAGCATGGGGTGGGGCAATTAAAACGTGAGTGGCTAGAGCAATATAAAGATCCCGTTGAGCTGGCACTTATGCGCCAGATTAAACAGGCTTTAGACCCCCTAAACATCATGAATCCCAATGTGTTGTTAGCCAAGTAATATGTGTTTTTTCAATTCGGCGCGGGGGCGCTATTACAGTTTACATAGCGCTTTGCTGTTTGTTTTGTTAGCGCTCTTAGCTGGCTGGTGGCAGCATCAAGATGCCGATTTAGCCTTGTCAGCATTCTATTTTGATGTCAATACTCAAAGCTTCCCCTATTTTAAGCAGCCACTGATTTATATTTTTGGTAAATACTTGATTTGGTTCATACCGTGGGGGGGCGCGGTGCTTTGGGGGTTAAAAGCCATGCCACAGTCCACACCCCTGATGCGATCTTTATATTGGCGCGTGTCCTGGTTCTTTTTTAGCGCCCCTTGGTTAGTGTGGGGGTTGAAGCAGTTTACTGCCATGCCTCGTCCTATGTACTTAGAGCGCTTTGGGGGTGAGCTATTATTACCGCAGTCTTTTTGGGCTAGTGGTTTTGCCAATGGGGGTGGGGCTTTACCTAGTGCACATGCCACTTGTGGCTTTATTTTAGTGGCTTTCTATTACATAGGCTGGATAAAACAAAGCCCGACTTTGCGCTGGGGCGGTTTAGTCGCTGCTCTACTGGCCGGTTTGTTTTTTGGCTATTTGCGTATTATGCAAGGCTATCACACGTTAAGCCAAGTATTATGGGCTGCAGCGGTGGTTTGGCTTTATGCGAGCTTATGGTTTTTGCCGTTGTTAACACGAGCTGGGTTAATCAGTCCTACTTGTTGGCATTCCGGGCAAAAATAAGTAGCGCGTTGGTTTTGTACCATGCGTTCAATGGGTGTAGCACAACGGGGGCAAGGCTGCCCCGTTTTGCCGTAGACTTGGGCATGTAAGTCAAAATAGGCCCCCGCCTCCCCAGAGGCATTGAGATAATCACGTAGCGTGCTGCCACCTGCATCTAAGGCCTGTTGTAATGTTTCCACAATTGCAGCATGTAACTTTTTTATCTGTTTTTTACTTAAGGTGTTTGCCGGGGCGGTAGGGTCTATGGCCGCTTTGAATAAAGACTCAGAGGCATAAATATTGCCTACACCCACCACGAATCTACCCGATAATAAAACCGATTTAATGGCAGGTTTTCTATTTGCTATCTGTTCAAATAGATAGTCTGGGGTAAACTCAGGGCTAAAGGGTTCTATGCCTAAATTAGCTAATAAGCGATGTTGTAGTAGGGGGCCGTCTTTATTGTCGTGCCAAAGCACAGCGCCAAAGCGTCTAGGGTCGTTAAGTAAAAAGCGGGCGTGATCAAACACCCACTCCACATGATCGTGTTTAAGACGTGGCGCATCAAAGGCCACCCTACGTAAGGAGCCAGACATACCCAAGTGGATTATTTGGTAGCCATGAGCAAAGCGTAGCAGTAAATATTTACCACGACGCTCACAGGCTAACACTTGATGTCCGTTAATCAGTTCCGCCATATTAGGCGGTATGGGCCAACGCATCCGCGGTTCATACACAATGCATTGACGCAAGGTGTGTTGGGGCATAAGCGTCGCAATTCCGCGACGGGTGGTTTCAACTTCTGGTAATTCAGGCATAGTGAAGTGCTAAGATCATTGGGTACAGTAGCTCTATTGTGCCATTAGGCTTAATTTCATGCGCTACGGCGCCGGTTTTTGGATGAATTTAAATTATTTACTATTTCCTGCAGTCGTTTTATCTGCTTTACTTGGCAGCATTAGCAGCAATGCTTATGCTACCGATATAATAGAGCTAGAGACGGTAGAGCATATAAAACTGCGTAGCGATGGTGTGCCTATTGTTACATCTAGCCCTGATATTACATATCGTATCTTAGTGGGCGAGGTGGCGGTGCAGCAAGGTGATTTCGATACGGCAAGTCAGGTGTTTTTAAGTTTAGCCAAAGATACTGCCGATCCACGTCTAGCCCAGCGCGCGTTTCAGTTCTCTATGGCTGATAATAACTTAGCACGCGGCATAGAAGCGGCTAAAACGTGGGCTTTGCTAGCTCCTAATGATCCAGAAGCCAAAGCTACAGCCTTAGCCTTAGAAGCTTCTACTGGAGATACGGCAGGTTTAGCAAGAACACTATACCAGCGTATTGATCAAGCTACTGATAAAGAGCAAGCCATCATTCAGGCCATGGGCATTATTAGTAAAATGGTAGATAGCCGTTTAGCCCTAGATGTGCTTGAGCAGTCTTTACCGGCTGAGGTGAGAAAGCTGACTATTAGTCACTTAGCTTTAGCGGATATTGCTTGGTCAGCACGAGATCCTGAGCGCGCTTTGCAAGAGGCAAGAGCGGCTCTCAAACAAGAGCCAAATTCAGAAATGGCCATAGAACGGGTGCTGGAATATGGTTTGGATATAGACCAAGAACAGGTATTAGCCCAGGTACGGCAGTTTACCCAAGAGAATCCAGACTCACGAGATGTGGCGCTTTTGTTGATTAGTCGCTTAGTTAATTTGTCCGAATTTGATCAGGCCTTACAGCAGCTCAATCAGATGCAGGCCATCAACCCAGAAGATTTCGATTTGCTATTTACCGAGGCAGAAATCAACATACGAGCTGAGCGTTTTGAAACGGCAATCACTTTATTAAATCAATATATAGACGTACATTCCCAGCGCAGACAAAGTTTGCCAGATGGGACCACGACCTCCTTAGGTAATATTTCCGATGCCCGATTATCTTTGGTGCAAATAGCAGAAAAGCAAAACAATTTGCATGAGGCTATACGACAGTTGGATTTAATTGAAGAGCCCGCCCTTGAGTTTCAAGCCAAGGTGCATAGAGCAGTGTTAGAGGCTCGATTAGGGGATTTAAAAAAAGCCAATCGCACTTTAGACCGTCTAGGCGTCTTAGCTAAGCGAGACCAAGCGGTGGTAGATTTAACCCGAGCTTCTATCTTACGGGATTCTGGTCGTACTGATGAAGCAGTGAAGGTGCTTGAGCGTGCGAATAAAGAGTTACCAGACACACCTGAGATTAAATATGATTTGGCTATGTTGTACGCTAGTCAGGGCAGAAACGACGATTTAATTCCTTTGTTGCGTGAGGTGATCGCCTTACAGCCCCATAATGCGAATGCTTACAACTCATTAGGCTACACTTTTGTGGATCAAGAAATAAACCTAGATGAAGCACAAGGTTTATTAGAGCAAGCCCTAGAATTAGAACCCAATAACCCCTACATCTTAGATAGTGTAGGGTGGTATCTGTATAAAGTAGGCGATTATCAAGCGGCCTTAGAATACCTAATGCGTGCCTATGAGCAGTTACCGGATGCAGAGGTAGCAGCTCATCTGGGGGAAGTTTTTTGGGCTAAAGGGCGTAAAGACGAAGCCATAGAAGTCTGGCGAAATGCCTGGCAATCTGATAATGCTAATCATAGCCTAAAGCGCGTAATGGAACGATTTGGAGTTAAGCCATGATGAGAAGATTGGCAGTGACTATATTCGGAGCTGTGGCTTTAACTGCCTGTGCTGTAGCACCTAAACCTACGACGCAAATTAGCGCAGAAGATGATGTTTTTTCTCGCATTGGGCGTTTTGCTCTAAGTGTAGATGCAGCAGACGGTACAAAAGATGCCGTGCAAGGTGGATTCCAGTGGGAAGAAAGCCCACAGCAATTGCAGCTAGATTTGAATAACCCCATGGGCACGGTATTGGCGCGGGTGCTTGTTACATCGCAAGGTGCTGCGCTGCAGTATCCGAATGGTGAAGTTGAATACGCTAGCTCCCCTGATGCCTTAGTTGAGCAACTACTAGGTTATATGATTCCAGTAGAAGGCATGCGTGATTGGTTACGGGGCCAAACGGGCTCCAGACCCACCACCGGTTTACAGCAGGAAAATGGCCAACCCAGCTATTTTCAACAAGATAACTGGCGAGTTAATTTAAAACGTTATGATGAACAGGGGCCTCGTCTATTACAAATGTACCGTAATCAAGCGCAGCAAAATATTTCTGTACGTGTAGTGGTTGATTATTAGTATTTTATGAGCTCACTGTTACGTGTACCTGCGCCTGCCAAGTTAAATTTATTTCTACACCTAATAGGGCGTAGAGCGGATGGTTATCATTTACTGCAAAGTGTATTTACCTTTGTGGATTTATGTGATTATTTAGATTTCACTTTACGCACTGACGGTAAAATCGTGCGTATAGGGAGCACCGTTGAAGGTCTGGCGGCGGAAGACGATTTAATTATGCGAGCTGCTCATTTATTGCAGCAGCATACTAACACCGCTTTCGGGGCTGATATTGCTTGTGAGAAAAACATTCCTGCAGGTGCGGGTTTGGGTGGAGGCTCTAGTGATGCTGCCACCACGCTCATGGCTTTAAATAAATTATGGCAAACGGGTTTAAGTCGCACCCAGCTTATGCGGTTGGGTTTACAGCTAGGGGCTGATGTGCCGGTTTTTATTTTTGGCCGTAGTGCTTTTGCAGAAGGCATAGGTGAAAAGTTACAAGCTGTGGAGGTGCCCGCTTACACCTATGTTTTGTTAAAACCAGACGTTTCAGTCGCAACTCCTATTATTTTCAATGACACTTTCTTGACAAGAGATTTAGAGCCGGTTATAGTTACAGACTTTACAGCATATGCCCCTAAAGAAGCCTCTAGTGGCACTTTAGATTTATATGGTGTAAATGTGCTAGAACCCATAGCTAGTAAGTATGCAAATGACATTCAATTATTATTGTCTTACTTGCGCAGTAAAAATTTACATGCTAGAATGACGGGGTCAGGTTCAAGTGTGTTTTTAGTTTTTAATGAAGAAGCCAAAGCCACTAGACAGCACAAAGCATTATGTAGTAGCATATTGCTCGAACAACCAGCTTTACATGAGAAGCTCAGTATCTGGTTAGTAAAAGGGCTTAGTAACCACCCATTATATAATTGGGTTACAGAATAGAATTTGGGGATTAGCCAAGTTGGTTAAGGCACCGGATTTTGATTCCGGCATGCGAAGGTTCGAATCCTTCATCCCCAGCCATACCTTTACAGGCTTCACAGTCTGCATCACAATAAAGCTGTTGAGCTGTTTTCCACATAGGACACAGTCAACGGCTTTATTTTTTTACGCACCAAATAAATCAATTCTACGACCCACACATCATGGCACACGACCGATTCATGATTTTCACCGGTACAGCAAACCCACGTTTGGCTGTAGATGTGGCAAATCATCTAGACATGTCTCTTGGCAAAATGACCGTAGGTCGCTTCTCGGACGGAGAAGTTATGGTTGAAATTAACGAAAACGTACGAGGTAGAGATGTTTTTGTTTTACAACCCACTTGCGCTCCCACTAATGATAATTTAATGGAAATCATGGTAATGGTAGACGCTTTGCGTCGTGCTTCGGCAGGTCGTATTACCGCCGCCATTCCTTATTTTGGTTATGCGCGTCAAGATCGTCGTTCACGCTCAGCGCGGGTAGCCATTACAGCTAAAGTCGTAGCTAATATGCTGCAAGTTGCCGGTGTAGATCGTGTAATGACTATGGATCTACATGCAGACCAAATTCAGGGTTTCTTTGATATTCCTGTTGACAACATCTATGCTTCGCCCATTTTATTAGGCGATATCTGGCGCTGTAATTACCAGGATTTAGTGGTGGTTTCACCTGATATTGGTGGTGTGGTCAGGGCACGCGCTTTAGCAAAGCAGCTAGAAGCCGATTTGGCCATTATTGATAAGCGCCGGCCCCGTGCTAACGTCTCTGAAATCATGAATATTATTGGTGACGTGAAGGGGCGTACCTGTATTCTCATGGACGATATGGTGGATACGGCCGGTACGCTTTGTAAAGCGGCTGAAGCGCTTAAAGAACGCGGCGCAGTCGCGGTTTATGCGTATTGTACCCATCCCGTGTTGTCCGGTGAGGCTATAGAACGTATTAAAAGCTCTGAGCTCAATGAATTAGTAGTAACTGACACCATCCCTTTATCTGCTGAAGCGAAGGAATGTGAAAAGATTCGTCAGCTTTCATGTGCCGCCCTATTGGGTGAAACCATGTTGCGCATTTCTACGGCTGAGTCTGTCAGTTCTTTATTTGTAGATTAAGTTAGTTTCCAACACAGGGCGCTGGTCGCGGCGCGCTGTTTTTATTATTTGCGATATATTTTTTATTATTCGTCGCAACTTTGGAGTTCTCCCATGAAATTTTCAGCCTCTACGCGTAACGTACACGGATCGAGTGCGAGCCGCCGCCTGCGTCACGCGGGCCAGGTACCAGCCATTGTTTATGGTGGTGGTATTGATGTAGCCGTTATTACTCTAGATCACAACCAAATCTATCACGATTTGCGTAAAGATGCTTTTCACGCTTCTATTCTAGATATGGATTTAGACGGTAAAAAAGAAAAAGTGATTTTGCGTGCCGTACAGTGGCATCCATACAAGCAGCAAGTATTGCACGTTGACTTCCAACGTGTACGTGCAGACCAAGAGCTCACCACAAACGTACCGTTTGATTTCATCAACGGTGATGAGTCTCCTGCAGTAAAACTACATGCTCAGGTTATTAGCCACTTAATGAACGATCTAGAAATCACATGTTTACCTGCAGACCTACCCGCATCCATTGAGGTAGATCTAGGTAATCTAGAAGAAGATCAAACCATTACTCTAGAAGATATCACACTACCAGAAGGTGTTACATACGCTGGTATACACGTTGATCCTAATCCTACGTTAGTTACAGCTGTGAGTGTCCGTGGCCCTGCTGATGACGAAGAAGAAGACGAGGTGGATGGTGAAGAGGGTGAAGCATCTGGTGAAGAGCCAGCGGCTGAGTAATCGCCTTTAACGCTACGCGTTATACTAAACCCCTGTTGGCATACATGGCTGGCAGGGGTTTTTTTGGGAAGAAATATGTCGGAAGGGATTCGTTTAATTATAGGTTTGGGTAATCCAGGTGCGGAGTATGAGAAAACCCGTCATAATGCGGGTTTTTGGTTAGCGGATGAATACGCTAAAAAACTCCATTGCTCTTTTTCTTTAGAAAAAAATATGGCGGCTTGGGTGGCTAAAGGGCGCTTTGAAAATCAGCCTATTATCATTGCAAAACCCACCACATTCATGAATAGGTCTGGCCAAGCGGCTGGTGCCTTAATGCGCTTTTATAAATTACAGCCTGAACAGGTTTTGGTGTTGCACGATGAATTAGATTTGTTACCAGGTCAGGCCAAGTTAAAAAAAGGCGGTGGTCATGCGGGGCACAATGGTTTACGTGATATTCAACAGGTTTTTTCTAGCCCAGACTTTTGGCGTTTGCGTATAGGTATAGGTCATCCGCGCAGCCTAGGTTTAGCGCAGCAGGTATCTCCTTTTGTATTGGGTCCACCGCGAGCTGCGGAACGCCAAGCTATAGAAGAGGCCTTATGGCGCTGTGATCATATTTTAAATGCATTATTAGCAGGTAATTTTGATCAAGCCATAGAGCAGTTGCACGGGGGCAATGGGTGAAATTTAGAGATGAGCTGCGAGACTTCTTCCGATTCTTACGTCAGCCCCGTTTAAGTCCTCGTTTACCCCATCAAGAGTTAGGGCAAGGCTGGCACACGGATTGGACGAATGGGTTAGGTTTAAAGCGCATGCTGCAATGGGCAGCGTTTTTATGGTTAATTAATATTACGGTATTTGGCCCTTTGGCTGCAATGGTAGCTACTTCCGCAGGTGCACAACATAAGCTGGATCTGAGTAATATTCCTTGGAAACAAGCCGTGTTGTGGGCACCGGTAGTAGAAGAAATGGTGTTTAGATACGTATTACGGCGCCCTTCGCAGTTTTTATGGGTGCTACCTGTGACTGCATGGGCCTTATTTACTGGGCCACAAACGTTAACCGTTATAGCCCTTTGTGGGGTGGTTTTGTTGTTGTTTATGCGCCCTAATATAAAGAGAGTGCAAAGCGCTGTTTGGCCGCGCCGTTGGAACAAGTTCTATGTTCGTCATTTTGGCTGGGCATTTTATGGTTCTACGGTGCTGTTTGCTGCCTTGCATCTTTATAACTTTAAGTTTAGCCAAATTTCTTTATTTGTATTGCCTTTATTGATACTACCGCAATTTGTCACCGGTTTAGTTTTAGCTTGGTTACGTGTGCGTAGGGGGATTGGGGCAAGTATTATTTTGCATGCTGTTTTTAACTCTGGGCCTATATTGTTGATTATGGCCATAATGAGTTTGATGTCCGAACAGTTATAATATATATAAATATATTTTTTAATTTTTTAACTATTTTTATTTAGGAAAGCCATGTCACTTCAATGCGGCATTGTTGGTCTGCCCAACGTCGGTAAATCTACTTTGTTCAACGCGCTGACCAAGGCCGGTATCGCTGCAGAGAACTACCCGTTTTGTACTATTGAACCCAATGTGGGTGTAGTGGAGGTGCCTGATCCACGTTTAGTGCCATTGGCTGAAATTGTTCAGCCAGAACGCGTGCTGCCAGCAGTGGTTGAGTTTGTAGATATTGCCGGCTTAGTAGCGGGCGCCTCTGAGGGTGAAGGCTTAGGAAATCAGTTTTTAGCCAATATTCGCGAAACCGATGCTATTGTGCATGTGGTGCGCTGTTTTGAGGATGAAAACGTGGTGCATGTATCGGGCAAGGTGGATCCTATTTCCGATATAGAGGTTATTCATACTGAATTGGCATTGGCTGACTTAGCCAGCGCAGAGCGTGCCTTACAACGTAATCAGCGCACTGCACGTTCAGGTGATAAAGAAGCCATCCGCTTAGCTGCTACGTTAGAACGCGTAGTGGCGGCTTTGAGCGAAGGCACGCCCGTACGCGCCTTAAACTTTGATGAGGTAGAGACGGAAGCCTTGAAGCAGTATTGCTTTATTACTGCTAAACCGGCTATGTATGTGGCAAACGTACAAGAAGATGGCTTTGAAAACAATCCATATCTAAGCCTAGTTGAAGACTATGCAGCTAAAGAAGGGGCGCCCGTAGTAGCGGTGTGTGCTGCCGTTGAAGCGGATATTGCCCAGTTAGACGAAGAGGATAAAGCCGTCTTCCTTGAAGATCTTGGGATGGATGAGCCAGGCTTAAATCGCGTTATTCGAGCGGGTTATAATTTATTGGGTCTACAGACTTACTTTACAGCAGGCGTTAAAGAAGTTCGAGCTTGGACTGTACCGGTAGGCGCTACGGCACCGCAAGCGGCAGGTGTGATTCACACAGATTTTGAGCGTGGTTTTATTCGTGCTCAGACCATTGCCTATGATGATTTCATTCAGTTTAAAGGTGAGCAGGGTGCCAAAGAGGCCGGTAAGATGCGTGCAGAAGGGAAGGATTACATCGTCAAAGACGGTGATGTGCTGAACTTTTTGTTTAATGTGTAATTGATAATAATGGTATAGGAATAGATATGAGCCAGATTAGCTATAAAAAATTAACTACAGGAATTAGTAAAGAGATGCAGGGCTTTGGTAAAAATCAGCCTGAAGTCATGGGAGCTTTTTCTAAAATGGCACAGGCTGCCGGTAAAGATGGTGTGCTCGATGCTAAAACCAAAGAATACGTAGCGCTAGGTATTGCCATTGCTACGCGTTGTGATCCGTGTATTGGTTTTCACTAAGCTTGGCATCACACGTGAAGAGTTAGAAGAGGTGCTTTCTACCGCCATTTATATGGGTGGTGGCCCTTCCTTAATGTACGCCATGAAAGCCCGCCAAGCTTTTGATGAGTTTTCTGGGTAAGCTTTTTTTGGGCTAAACATACCTAACTATTATGTGTTTATTTTTCAAGATTGTTTGTTACATGTCAATAACCATATATAAAATAGGGATATAATAGTATTTTCTATTACAAAGGAAATAGGTATGTTTAGCTTACGGTTTTCCGCTGCTTTAGTGAGCATGTGTTTGGGCGTTGCCGCTTCAGCAGAAACGCTTCGTAGTGAGCCTATACAGCCCGTCACTGCTGCTGTTATTGAGGAGCCTGCCAAGGTAGAGTTAGGTAAAAAACTTTTTTTTGATCCACGCTTATCAAAATCAGGTTTTATATCCTGTAACTCTTGTCATAACTTAAGTATGGGGGGCTCGGATAATATTAAAACGTCTATAGGAGATAGGTGGCAAGAAGGGCCAATTAACTCCCCTACTGTTTTAAACTCCAGCTTAAACATGGCCCAGTTTTGGGATGGGCGCGCACAGACGCTTCAAGATCAAGCGGGGGGGCCTATTGCTAATCCCATGGAAATGGGCTTTACGCACGAGCTAGCCGTAGAGGTACTGAAATCTATACCCCAATACGTTGATGAATTTAATACAGTGTATGGAAAAACTGATTTTGGTATAGAAGAAATCACCGACGCCATAGCGGTATTTGAAGAAACTTTAGTGACGCCTGATGCCCCTTTTGATCTTTGGCTTAAAGGTGATGATGATGCACTCACAGATCAAGAATTAGCTGGCTATCAGCTATTCAAAGTCAGCGGCTGTATAGCCTGTCATAATGGCGTCAACTTAGGGGGGAGCTCGTTCCAAAAGATGGGGTTAATAGAGCCTTATCAAACTACTAATCCTGCTGAGGGGCGTGCCGCAGTGACAGGTAAAGATGCAGACCGCTTTAGTTTTAAAGTTCCTACTTTGCGTAATGTTGCTCTTACCTATCCTTATTTCCACGACGGAGCCGTAGATACCTTGACTGAAGCCGTTGATATTATGGGCAGATTGCAGTTAGGTAGACACTTTACTCCCGAAGAAAATGCACAGATTGTTGCATTTTTACAATCTCTTACAGGTAAGCAGCCTGAAATAGTATTACCTATTTTACCTCCTTCTCACGATAAAACGCCACGTCCTACGCCCTTCGATTAAGAGCTAAATCCGTTGGTGTGGTATTAGGTTGTTGATTTAGTTGATACCCCATCCAGAGACTGCGTGCTATGCGTTGGGCAAATAGCCAAGCCGCGTCCCCGAGGGCGCGGTTCTTACGTTCGGCGCATACCTGCTCAAATAACGCTAGCCATTGCTCAAAAAGCTCTGCTGAAAGATGAGGGATGGCGGCGTGTTTCATCATTGGTGAGCCTGAGAACTCCCCGGTTTTTAGTATAATAGAAGACCAAAAGTCCACCATGGTATTTAAGTGGGTGGGCCAATCCTGTATATGGGCGTTAAAAATAGGTCCTAGATTTTTATGCACTCGAATTTGTGCATAAAAATCATCTACAAGAGCTTTGATTTCCTCACGGGTACAAATGGAATCCGTCATGTTTTTTCCTTTAAGGTGGTTTGGCTTAGCCTTTAGTATTAGGGACTAATAAGGTGGTTGATTTTTTAAATATCATCTACACTAGACGTATTATTTATATTCTAAAGCGGAGAAGCGAATGAGTCTTGATATCCAGTCTATCACTGACGTTTTTGCGGTGTCAGCCCAATTAAGCCCTGCTGATATGCAATCAGTAGCAGATGCGGGCTTTAAAAGCGTGATCATCAATAGGCCTGATTTTGAGTTAACCGATGCAGAATCTAAGTCAGATGAGATGCTTAAAGCCGCTGAGCAGGCAGGTTTAGTTGCTTGCTATATGCCGGTTGTGGCAAGTGATATCACGTCGGAAAATGTACAGGAGTTCAAGCTGCGCTGTGCAAATTTACCCACGCCTACTTTAGCTTATTGCCGTAGCGGTCAACGTTGTGCCACTTTGCATCAATTAGCACAACAAGCAGGTTAATCTTACTAATTCAACATTGGGGCAAACTATGTTTAAAAAAATCCTTATACCTACTGATGGTTCCACGCTATCCGCGCAGGCGGCAAATAAAGGCGTCGCTTTTGCGCGTCAAATAGGTGCTGAAGTGGTGGCTTTACATGTCACACAGCCTTTTGCTGCCACAGTAGGTTTTGATGGTATGGCTGCAGCCTATGCAATTACTGACGAAGACTATGAAAAAACCGCTTCTAAGCAGTCTAATAAATACATACAAGCTATTTTAGACCGTGCTGATACAGCCGGTGTTAAAGCCTCTCATTTGTCTGTATCTAATTTTAATGTGGCGGATGCTATAGCAAGCGCAGCAGTAGAAGAAGATTGTGATTTGATCTTTATAGGTAGTCATGGCCGCAGTGGTTTATCTCGTTTACTACTTGGTAGTGTGACTGCGAAGGTACTTAACTTGGCTCCTTGCGCTGTATTGGTTTATCGCGTTAAAGATACCAAGTAATAGGAATATACACGGATTCTAAAGCGCCTGCAGGCTTTACGCTTAGCAGGCGCTTTTTATTATTTTGGGCGAAATTATGTTGGAAATTAACGTCGATTTTGCAGACGCTCTTATTGATATAGATAGAAAAATTACCTTAAAAGGGGCGCCAGCTCATGCTGAGGTGCTTATTACCACGAAAACGGAACGAGCTGGCCAAATTTGGCGCAGTGAGCTGAGGGTGCAAAGTGATGAAAAAGGTGAAGCTGACTGCCCAATGAGTCTTATTTATAAGCAAAAAGCGGAAAATGCCGCAGCTACCGAACTCTTTCCTTTGTCAGTGCACCATAGTTTACAAACGGTGGTGGAGGCACAAAGCGGTATCCATAAAACGGCAGAGCTTAAGCCCACGGTCATTACGCAACGTCTCACTCACGAGAGCGTGCAGCGGGTAGAAATTAGAGAGGAAGGTATTAAAGGGGTGTTATTTGTACCTGCTGGTGCCGCAGTGCCTGCAGTAGTGGTTTTGAAAAGGCAAGCTTCTTCTGGAGTCGATGAAGCCCATGCGGCCCTGTATGCGGCAAGAGGTTATGCGGCCTTAGCTTTGGACTATACAGAAACTCCCACCATTGATGCAGCAGATGAGGTACTGGTTTATTTTTCTCAGGCGTTGGACTGGTTACGTGAAAAAGTTCGTCCTAAGCATCATTTTGTAGCGGTTTCAGGGTATGAGGAAGGCGCTGAGTTAGCTTTGTTATTAGGTGTGCATTTGTCTTCACAGGTTTCAGCCGTTATCGCATGTGAGCCCACAGCTGCAGCACCTAACGATATTCATCCTTTAGCCATAGAAGAGATGCAGGCGCCTTTGCTCTTGGCATCGGGTAGAGCGCATAGCAGCAGTGCTTATCAGGAGTCTATTGGTAAGCGCCTACAGCAATATGGCTTTGATTATAATTTTCAGTGGTATGACTTTGAGGGTGTGGCAGCAGGTTTGCGTTTTCCGCATATACCCACCACTCCCCATGCCGCGGATGCTGGGCAGGTGCAGGCGTTAGCCGAAGCCAATAAGTCTTTATGGTTCAGTATTATTGGCTTTTTACATCAGGCCGTGGCTGAAGCCGCTCCTGGTGGTGCGTTAGGGCAGACAGTACAATAGGCATCAGTTCAGCCCCCGATTCAGGGTGTGTACCATTGGGGTGTTGAGCTAAGAAATCAAAAATAGCGCTGCGCATGCGGGGCTCCCAAAATAGCCGAATATGATTTGCTAGATCATGTTCGGCTTGTTTTTGATCAGGTTGAGACACAAAAAAAGCCCCTATTTGATTCAACATAGTAATCAAGGTATTAATGTTCATAATATTATATTTATTCTTGTTTTAGCTAGGATTGGAGCTTAAGAAAGCCGGATGGCTATAAGCAGAAAATTGCTTAGCACGCCCAAAGGCCACCAGTAATAAACCCAGCTCTTCCGCTACTTGAATGGCATAGCTAGTGGGAGCAGAAACGGCTATTAAAATAGGCACACCAAAAGCAGCAGTTTTTTGCACCATTTCAAAGCTGGCACGGCTAGACACCACCATCATGCCCTCAGAGGTAGCAACTTGTTGTTTGAGTAAATGGCCAATCAGTTTATCTAAGGCATTGTGACGACCCACGTCTTCACGCACTACTTGTATATCACCCGATAAATTAGCCCAACCAGCGGCATGGGTGGCGCCCGTAATTTGATGCAAAGGCTGTTGATCACGCAATTGATCTAAGGCGGTAAAAATGGCATCGCGTTGGTAGGGCTGAGTAGGGGCTGGAACAATAGGCAATTGGCGACGTACCTCATTGAGACTTTCTAAGCCACATAAACCACAGCCTGTACGCCCTGCTAATTGACGACGACGCTGTTTGAGCTGATTGAGGCAAGCAGAGGCCATTTCTATATCTACGCTATAGCCGCGTTCATCTTGTTCGATTTGAACATCATAAATATCATCAGTCGTACGAATAATGCCTTCTGTATAAGAAAACCCCAAGGCCAAATCTTCTAAGAAAGTAGGAGTCGCCAATAAGACGGCATGACTGATG
The DNA here is from genome assembly GCF_057475285.1 of Paenalcaligenes sp. DL 309. Classification (NCBI taxonomy): domain Bacteria; kingdom Pseudomonadati; phylum Pseudomonadota; class Betaproteobacteria; order Burkholderiales; family Alcaligenaceae; genus Paenalcaligenes; species Paenalcaligenes sp. DL 309. Next base: position 283,692 of record NZ_JBYBKW010000002.1, on the reverse strand, counting down.
CCGTTGTATTGCAATGCCACGGGTACTTCGGTGGCAAGCGCATCGGGTTCAGCTTGGGCATTTTCATGGCGTTTTTGACGCCACACCGTACGTTCTCTATGGCCTGATGCTAGCTCAGTATTGGCTGCGGTAAAATTTGACATAATCCATCACGTTAGTTGGCTTAAAGTTCGTCGAGTAGCAAAGCATGTTGGTGTTTGTGTTGCTGTAACCATTGCTGTTGCCAATCAGAATGTGCGTGGGTGGTTTTTTTAATTTGCACCGCTGTGACTTTGTATTCTGGACAATTGGTGGCCCAGTCGGAGTTTTCAGTAGTCACTACATTGGCACCTGATTGGGGGAAATGAAAGGTGGTGTAAACCACGCCCGGCTGAATTTCAGTGCTCACTTCTGCTTGGAGTACGGTTTCACCCGTACGGCTGCTAATGGTGACAAAATCGCCTGTTTTGATGCCACGCTCTTCGGCATCGTGTGGGTGCAGGGCGAGTCTATCTTGATCATGCCATTGCACATTATGAGTGCGGCGGGTTTGAGCGCCTACATTATATTGTGTCAAGATACGGCCTGTGGTTAAGAGTAGCGGAAATTTACGCGAGGTGCGCTCAGCCGTAGGCACGTATTGCGTGACCATAAAACGCCCTTTGCCGCGCACAAACTCCTGCTCATGCATAATGGGCGTGCCTTCTGGCGCCTCTTCATTACAAGGCCATTGTACGCTACCACCTAAGTTTTCGATGCGCTCATAACTCACCCCTTGGAAAGTAGGCGTTAAGCGGGCAATTTCATCCATTATTTCACTAGGGTGATTATACGTCATGGGGTAACCTAAGGCAGTCGATAAAGCACAGGTGATCTCCCAATCAGCCATCCCATTTTTAGGGGCCATGACTTGACGTACCCTAGAGATGCGGCGTTCAGCATTAGTGAAGGTGCCCTCTTTTTCTAAGAACGAAGAGCCGGGGAGAAAAACATGAGCGTATTTAGCGGTTTCATTTAAAAATAAATCCTGCACAATCACACATTCCATGGACGATAAGGCGGCTGCCACGTATTGGGTATCCGGGTCAGACTGAGCGATGTCCTCCCCTTGGCAATACAGCGCTTTGAAGGAGCCACCCATGGCTGCATCAAACATATTCGGAATGCGTAGCCCCGGCTCATGACCAATTTTCACGCCCCAAGCCTCTTCAAATAAAGTACGAGTGGTGGTGTCGGATACGTGTCTATAACCGGGTAATTCGTGTGGGAAGGAGCCCATATCACACGAACCCTGTACATTGTTTTGACCCCGTAAAGGATTCACACCCATCCCTTCTGCCCCTATATTACCGGTGGCCATGGCAAGGTTAGCAATAGCCATCACGGAAGTGGAGCCTTGTGTGTGTTCAGTTACGCCTAAGCCGTAATAAATAGCGGCAGCACCACCGGTGGCGTATAAACGAGCCGCTGCACGTATGTCTTTAGCAGGTACACCGGTAATTTCAGCCATGGCTTCGGGTGAGTTTTCTGGTTGGCTCACAGCATGTTTCCAGTCCTCAAAAGATGTTAAGTCACAGCGTGCGGCGATGTATTCGTGGTCTAAAAGATCTTCCGTAACAATCACATGCCCTAGGGCTGATAACAGAGCAGTATTAGTGCCAGGTAACAGGGGTAAGTGAATAGCTGCTTTAACATGCGGCGCAGATACTAATTCAATAGCCCGAGGGTCTATCACAATTAGTTTAGCGCCTTGTCGTAAACGACGTTTCATGCGTGAAGCAAAAACCGGGTGAGCGTCTGAAGGGTTAGCGCCCATCACCACAATTACATCGCTGTGCATCACCGAATCAAAAGTTTGTGTACCGGCGGACTCCCCTAAGGTTTGCTTTAGTCCGTAACCGGTAGGAGAGTGACATACTCGGGCGCAAGTATCTACATTATTCGTGCCAAAAGCAGCACGTACCAGTTTTTGCACCAAGTAGGTTTCTTCGTTGGTGCAGCGCGAAGAGGTAATACCACCTACGGAATGGGTGCCATATTGATTTTGAATACGGTGGATTTGATTGGCGGCATAGTTTAATGCTTCTTCCCAGCTAACTTCTTGCCAAGGCTCGTGAATACTTTGACGTATCATGGGAGTGGTAATACGATCTTCGTGCGTGGCATAACCCCAGGCAAAACGGCCCTTTACACAGGCATGACCGCGGTTAGCTTTGCCATCTTTCCATGGTGTCATGCGTACTACTTCTTCGCCTTTCATTTCTGCTTTTAAGCCGCAGCCCACACCGCAATAAGCGCAAGTGGTGATGATGGCATGCTCAGGCTGGCCCATTTCTATGACGGTGTTTTCCATGAGTGAAGCGGTGGGGCAAGCGGCCACACAGGCACCACATGACACGCAATCACTGTCTAAGAAGCTGTCGTTTTGACCGGCTGTAATACGAGCCTCAAAACCTCTGCCATCAACGGTTAGGGCAAAGGTGCCTTGGGTTTCTTCACAGGCACGCACACAGCGGTTACAGACAATACATAGCTTAGGGTCAAAGGTGAAATAGGGATTAGAGGTGTCTGCACAGTCATCCAGATGGTTAGCGCCTTCAAAGCCATAACGCACCTCACGCAAGCCCACTTGGCCTGCTGCATCTTGCAGTTCGCAGTTCCCATTGGCCGAGCACATTAAACAGTCTAGGGGGTGATCGGAAATATATAACTCCATCACATTACGCCGTAGCTTATTGAGTTTGGCGTTTTCAGTCGTGATAACTAAGCCTTCTTCCACTAAGGTAGTACAGGAGGCTGGCTGGCCACGTCTGCCTTCGATTTCTACTAAGCACAGTCTACAGGAGCCAAAAGGCTCTAAGGAGTCAGTAGCGCAAAGCTTAGGGATGTTAATGCCCGCTAAGGCGGCTGCACGCATGATGGAGCTGCCAACGGGGGCGTTAATTTCATGGCCATCAATAAATACCGTTACTGCTTCCGTAGCCACCGGAGCCGGAGTGCCTAAATCTCTATCGCGAATAACAACAGTTTCTAGCATGATGATGATCTCCTTTATTTGGCAAAATCGGCAGCAAAATGTTTGAGGGCTGAGCGCACTGGGTAAGGCGTCATACCGCCTAAGGCACAAAGTGAAGTGGCTTCCATGGTGTCGCAAAGATCATGCAGTAACTCAAGGTTCTTTTCAGGTTCTATCTGTTGACGAATTTTGGCGATGGTTTCTACCCCACGGGTGGAGCCAATACGGCAGGGCGTGCACTTACCACAGGACTCAATGGCACAAAACTCCATGGCATATTGCGCTAATTCGCCCATATCTGCGGTGGTATCAAAAGCCACAATGCCACCATGTCCTATCATGGCAGACATAGCTGCATAGCTTTCGTAATCCATGGGGGCGTCCCAGTCGGTTTCGGCTAAGTAGGCACCTAGAGGCCCACCCACTTGCACTGCCCGTAATGGCAGTCCTGAAGCGCTGCCGCCGCCAAAGTCATACAGCAGTTCTCGTAAACTAAGACCGAAGGCTTTTTCTACTAATCCACCCTGTTTGATATTGCCCGTAAGCTGAAAGGCTAAGGTGCCGTGGGATTTGCCTACGCCATAGTCTTTATAATAATCCGCGCCTTTAGCCAAGATAATAGGTACTGAAGCTAAGGAGACTACATTATTGACGACGGTGGGTTGACCCATAAAACCTTGTAAAGCGGGTAAGGGTGGTTTGAAACGGATTTCACCTCGCTTGCCTTCTAAGCTTTCTAGTAAAGCGGTTTCTTCGCCACAGATATAAGAGCCTGCACCTTTGCGTACTTCCAAATCAAAGCAGTGGCGTGAACCTTGTATGTTTTTACCCAGATAATTGGCCTCATAGGCATGTGCTATTGCTTGTTCTAATACGTCTATCGCGATGGGGTATTCAGAGCGCACATAAATATAGCCATAATTGGCATTAACGGCTAAGCCAGCAATAATCATGCCTTCAATTAGGGTGTAAGGATCACCTTCCATCAAGATACGATCTGAAAACGTGCCCGAATCGCCTTCATCAGCATTACATACTACGTATTTTTGTTCAGCGGTAGCGTTTAAGACGGTATTCCATTTAATACCTGTAGGAAAAGCTGCTCCACCACGCCCTCGCAGACCAGAAGCCGTCAGAATGTTCACAATCTCTTGTGGACCGTGATTAAGGGCATTGTTTAACCCTTCCCAACCGCCTTGTTCGGCATAAGCTTGTAAGCACAGAGGATCATTTAGCCCCACTCTAGCGAAAGTAAGACGTTCTTGATTTTTTAAATAAGGTATATCAAAGGTAGGGCCTTGATATAAAGGGTGTGTGCTAGCTGCAACCGTTAACCAGTCTGCAGCAAATAAGCTTTCCAGGTCTGTAAGCTGCACCGGGCCATAGGCAACACGCCCTGTGGCGGTTTCTATTTCCACCAAAGGCTCTAGCCACAGCATGCCGTGCGTGCCGTTACGAATGATTTCTACGAGATGATTTTGGGCCGCTGCCATTTCGTTAATAACGGGTACCAGAGTATCGGCGCCTGCAGCCACAGCAGCCGTATCCATAGGGACATAAATACGTATAGGACTCATTGCTATGCTCCTTGCTCTGCTAGTAACTGCTTTAACCGCTCGGAAGAGAGGTGGGCAATGGGTTGATGGTTAATCATCGCAGCCGGGCCTTGGGCACAAAGCCCTAAACAGTAAACCGGTTCTAAGGAAACATTGCCATCTGCACTGGTTTCATGAAAATCACAGCCTAACTGTTGTTTGGTTTGAGCGATGAGGGCATTGGCACCACGTGCTTGACAGGCTTCTGCTCTACAAACTTCCAAAAGTATTGGCGCGGGGGGTGTGGTTCTGAAGTGAGTATAAAAACTAATCACGCCATGGATTTCTGCTCTGGATCGATTAATGGCTTGACTAAGAGGCGGCACTAAGCTGTCTGGGATATAACCCAGTTGATTTTGAATAGTATGCAATATAGGCAATAAATTACCTTCTTTACTGCTATTTTTTTTAAGTGCTAACTCTAGAACGGCTTGCGGCGAATGAGCCATGGGAGAAAATCTCCTATATGTGATTAATTACATATTAATTATTATTAAGGACAAAGCGATTAAGTAGTTAATTTACAAGTAATATTGTTTCTTATCAATAAGAGGTGTTTTGCATGTTATTCTGTTTTTATATGCAATAAATAACATATTAATTAATAGCTTGAGTAGATTGGTTTAATTGAATGTCACAGCCTTTTATTAATGTTTATCCTCAATGGCAGTTTCAGGGTGCTGAAGAAACAATAGACTTGAATCAGCTGCTCGCTATTTTTACGGCGCTAGATAAACTGGGCAATCTTTCTGCAGCAGCTAAATTATGCGGCATGTCGTATAGGCATGCCTGGGGCTTAGTGCGTAAAGCAGAACAGGTTTTTGGAGTGAGTTTAATTGAGACTTCGCGCCGTAAAGGAAGTAAGCTCACTGAGTTTGCTAGTCAAATACTTCATCAATACCATGCATTAAATGAGAAAGCTCAAGCCCGCTTACAGAGCTTGCAGCAAGATTTTAATCAAAATATAGTAGATCTTTATAGTGGCGAGCACCTGGTATTACGTTTATATGCCAGTCATGGTTTTGCCGTTGAGGGTTTATTACAGCATAACGCCAAGAGTCGGTCTAAAATGGCTCTGGAGTTGCATTACCGCACAGGTGGTGAAGCGTTAGCTTATTTGCTTCGAGGAGAATGCGATATAGCCGGTTTTCAAATACCTACCGGTAAATATCAAGCTGCTTCTTTAGCACACTATAGCCAGTATTTTCAGTCAGATGAGTTATTATTGGTTTTTTTGGCTAGACGAAATGTAGGATTGTTTGTGCAAAAAGGTAATCCTCTTGCTATAAATGGCGTTGCACAACTCATGCATCCCCATGTGCGAGTCGTGAACCGGCAGCCTGGCTCAGGGTCTAGGCATTTAATGCGACTTATGCTCGAAGAAACAAAGTTAGATGCTGATTTAGTCTTAAATTATGGTGCTACAGAGTTTACCCACATGGCGGTAGCTGCTCATGTAGCAAGTGGTATGGCAGATGTGGGATTTGGTATTGAGACCGCTGCTTGGCGTTGTGGCTTAGACTTTATTTCCCTAGGCGCTGAGCGGTATTTCTTTGCTTTTCATCGTAATAGGGTTAAGAGTGAAGCTATACAAGATTTCCTTTCTTTAGTGCGTAGTGCTGAGTATAAGCAGTACATTCAAGACCTTGTCGGTTATGAGTCTGAAGGGATGGGGCATTTGTATACGTTTCAGCACGCCTTCAGCTAAAAATACTCCTTAAAATTTATAATAGATTAATAAGTCTTATGATTGGACGCAACCAAACCCCTTTTATAGCTACTCATCGTAAGCCTACTGTGGTGCCTACGCAAGGCGGGGGTGTACGCGATAAATTAAATAGACCCTTACGCGATCTGCGTATTTCGGTTACAGACCGCTGTAATTTCCGCTGCACTTATTGCATGCCGCGTGAAGTCTTTGGCAGTGATCATGTTTTTTTGCCGCAGCCTGAGTTATTAAGCTTCGAGGAAATCACCCGTACTGCTAAAATTGCCGTAGAAATGGGGGTGCGTAAAATACGCCTAACAGGCGGTGAGCCATTACTGCGCAAACACCTTGAAAATCTTATAGAAATGCTTGCGCAATTACGCACACCAGAGGGTGAGCCCGTGGAGCTTGCTATGACCACAAATGCCACGCTGCTCGCGCAAAAAGCCAAAGCTATTAAAGAGGCCGGCCTACATCGCGTAACAGTGAGCTTAGATGCTCTAGATAGCGCCCGTTTTACCCAGCTTAGCGACAGCAACGTAGCCGTAGAGCGCGTATTAGCCGGCATAGAAAAAGCGGCTGAAGTAGGTTTAGCCCCGGTTAAGGTCAACATGGTGGTGCGTAAAGGCATCAATGATGATCAAATTATTCCCATGGCGCGCTACTTTAAAGGCAAAGGTCATTCACTACGTTTTATCGAATACATGGATGTGGGCAATACCAATGGTTGGAATCTCACCGAGGTGATCACAGGAGCGCAAATTATTCAAACCTTGTCTTCTGAGTTTGATTTAGAGCCAGTGGCTTCTGAGTATTATGGTGAGGTGGCAGATAGATACCGTTACAAAGATGGTAGTGGTGAAATAGGCATTATTACCAGTGTATCCAATCCTTTTTGTGGCGACTGCACCCGTATGCGTTTATCGCCAGAAGGCCAATTCTTTTTATGTTTATTTGGTAGTCGTGGTTATGATGTGCGTAGTTTATTACGCGACGGTATGTCAGATGGTGAGGTCGCTGCGCATATTATGGAAATGTGGCACGGGCGCGCTGATCGTTACTCAGAGCTACGAGGTTCAAACTCCGCCCCTAAAAACAAGGTTGAGATGAGTTATATAGGTGGTTAAGACAAGGCTACAGCTAAGCGGTGGCATTTTAACAGGTGGCTTAGCCCGACGTTTTCAAACCGATGATAGTGGTGTTATAGATAAGGGGCTTTTAGACTTATCAGGGCAGCCCTTAGTGGCACACACGGCTAAAAAATTACAGCCTTATTGCACTCCACCTTTGTTGATTAGTGCTAATCGTAATAAAGATAAATACAAAAAATACGGGGAGGTAATTGCTGACCCCGATGACCTAGCCGGTTACCAAGGGCCTTTAGCAGGTCTTTTAGCGATGCTCAGCGAGATCACTACAGAATGGTTGATGGTGCTGCCAGTAGATAGCCCTTTTGTGCCTGAGGCACTCATAGAGGCGCTTTGGCAAGCGCATTTGGATCAACCTCAAAAACTCGCATTTTATGCACAACACGAGCGCAGCTATCCATTGTGTTTATTAATACATAAAAGCAGTGTAACGGCCCTAAAAACATATTTACTAGCCGGACAGCGTCGTGTACAGAGCTGGTTAGCGGCGCAAGACGCTGTGGCCGTAAACCTAAAGCATTATCCTGCGGAAGCCTTTTTTAATATTAATGAGCCCGCTGATTTACAACGGGCTCATCGTCTGCTGTTAGCTTAGAAGCCCCAATGCCTAAAGTCATAATAGGCGACGGTATCGCCGTGCTTAACTTCCGTATCTGCAGGTATACGTGCTAAGCCGGTAGCCCAAGCTAAAGAGCTAATAATGGCTGAGCCTTGTTGTACGTGTGGAGTAAGACGTAAGCTGCCATCTGATTCGGGTCTAGCTTGTACGCGTATAAAATCCTCCCGCCAGCCACTGAAGGTGTGATCGGTTTCAATCTTGCCATAAAATACCCGAGGCATTGCATGCCTACGGCCTTGGATGACGCGCAGCATGGGTGAAACCATCAACGTGAATACCGCATAAGCTGATACAGGGTTACCCGGTAAGCCTATAACCGGTGTATCTCCTATATGCGCTAAAGCCACGGGTTTTCCGGGTTTCATTTTTACTTTCCAGAGATTTACTTCCCCGCCTAAGGATTCAATGGCGGGCTTTACCAGGTCTTTATCCCCGACTGAAACGCCTCCTACGGTTAGTACTAGGTCACATTCTTGACTTAGTGTGGTTAAGGCTTCTTGAATTGCTTCTAAGGTGTCATTAGCATGTAAGATTTTATACGCGGGGGCACGTAATAGTTGCTGCGTGAGAGCCGCTAACATAGGGGCGTTTGAGTTGTAGATATGCCCCTCTTCTAAGGGTTCACCGGGTTGTGTAAGTTCATCTCCAGTGGTCAGAATACCGACTTTAGGAATCGGGTAAACGTCGACTTCGGTAATTCCTTGAGATGCCAATACCGCAATGTGACCACTGTTTAGAGGTTTGCCTTTAAGAATAATGGTTTTGTCTTTGCCCATGTCTTCGCCTTTAAGACGCACATTGGCATGTAATGCGGGAGTTTTTTGTACAAAAACCACTTCATTTTCTTCAGTGCAGTTTTCTTGAATAATAACGGTGTCTGCACCGGCTGGCATCAGGCTGCCAGTAAAAAGGCGTATGGCTTGCCCGGATTTAAGCGCTTCGGGAATATCACCTGCATAGCAGCGTTGTTGTATAGGTAGGCCTTTACCTATTTCAACATCAGCTAGGCGCACTGCATAACCATCCATGGCGCTGTTGTCTGCGGGAGGAATAGCAATAGTGGCTTGAATATTGGTAGCGAGTACTCGCCCCATGGCTTGAGCTACAGGTATGCGTTCGCTGCGAGTAGGGCGTACAGCGGATTGTATAAGGCGGTCTTGGGCGGTATCAAAATCTAACATAAGCACTCTTTAAACAAAAGAATTAAAAGCAGGGAAAGCGGGCGGATGGTGTAGTCGTTATTTAGTAGCGCAGTGATTGGCAAAATTACAGGGCTTGTGGTCTTTGTCCAACTGCTCGCGAATAATACGGGCCCAAGCTAAACGGCAGGCATTGGTGGAGCCTGGAATGCTGAAAATAACCGTGTTATTGGCTAAGCCCGCGGTGGCGTCAGACTGAATAGACGAGCTGCCTATATCTTCAAATGATAACTGTCTAAAGAGCTCACCAAAGCCTTTGACGGTTTGATCAAATAAAGGCTCTATGGCGGCAATGGTGTTTTTTTCAGGCCCAAAGCCAGTACCGCCATTTGTGATAATGACTTGAATGTTTTCATCTACTATCCATTGGCTAATAATTTGCCGAATCTTATAAATATTAGCCGGCATTACAGTACGTTCTAGGCATTGGTGGCCATCGCGTTGGAGTTGATCCACCAAGTAATTGCCAGACGTGTCATCGGCCGCTGTGCGGCTATTGGAAATAGTTAATACGGCACATTTTAAGCTAGCCATTGTTTTTTTCCCATTCAGCTGTTTTGGCGGCATCGCTATCGCGTTGCTGCACCCAGAATTTTTCACCATTTTGAAGCTTTTCGCGTTTCCAAAAAGGGGCTCGTGTTTTTAAGGCATCAATAATGTATTCACCCGCATCAAAAGCATCACCCCTATGTACGCTGCTCACGCCTACAAAAACGATTTGCTCACCTAAATGTAGTTCACCTACGCGATGCACCACACAGTAACTCAAAATGTCCCACCGTTCTTTTGCGTATTCACATAGATCGGTAATTTCACGTTCACACATCCCGGGATAATGCTCTAAAAATAGCGTATCAGTAGGTGCTTTAGGATTGAAATCACGCACATAGCCAATAAAGCTGAGTATAGCGCCGTTATGACCAGCGTCTTTTTTGTGCAAATCTGCAATAAGCTCAGCCACGTTAAAATCGTGCTCTTGAACAATAACCATGGTTATCTAACCTCCTGTGACGGGTTCAAATAAAGCCACTTCATCACCTGAGTTTATGATGGCATCATGATTGACGTGGTATTGATTAACCGCTACTTTTAGGCGTTCTTGCATAGGGGCGAGGGCAGGGTAGCGTGCTACTACCTCTTTGAGCCAAACCTTTACTGCAGTAGCCTTAGGCAGATCCCATTGTTCTTGACGTTTTTGCGTGATTTCTGCCACTTGAGCAAAATATAAAACCGTAATTGTTGCGGTAGACATGCTGTTTCCTCGTGTGTAGATCGGTGTATCTATAGATGGTTTATTTTTAGGACTTCGCTTCCCAAGTGCCAGATTTACCTCCGGATTTACGCACCAAACGTGTATTTTCAATCACAATGCCTTTATCAGCAGCTTTACACATATCGTAAATGGTTAAGGCGGCCACGCTAGCAGCCATCATGGTTTCCATTTCTACCCCTGTAGTATAGGAGCAGCGGCAAGTGGTTTGAATATGTACCCTATGCGTATTAGAGTCTAATTCAAATTCTACACCCACAAAGTCTAAGGCCAAGGTGTGGCAAAGGGGAATGAATTCAGCACAGCGTTTAGCGGCTTGTATAGCAGCAATACGGGCAGTATTAAGTACCTCGCCTTTGGCATTGTCTTGAGCGGTGAGCAGGGAAAAAGCGTCAGCGCTTAGGCTTACGCTACTGCGTGCTATCGCTTCTCTAGTTGTGCGGTTTTTATGGCTTACATCCACCATGCGGACTTGGCCGCTTTCATCTAAGTGGGTAAGGGTTAGGTCAGAATTCGTGCTTTTAAAGCTCATTGCTCACTCATTATTAGATATTAAATAATAGTAACGAAATTAACGATCTATTATAGCCATCTCATTGTCGCTTGAGCCTTTAATCATATAGTATGGAGGAACCCCTTTAAACTCTTAATGTTTTAACACTGTTAACTGGAGTGATTATGTCTATAAAAATTGGTGATACCCTTCCAAACGCTACTTTAGCTGAGCTGCGCACAGGTGAAGAGCCACAAATGCATGAGGTAAATGATCTAGCTAAAGGCAAGAAGATTGTCTTTTTTATGGTGCCAGGAGCTTTTACGCCTGCATGCACTGAAAATCATTTACCCGGTTTTTTAGAAAACGTAGAAGCTTTTAAAGCCAAAGGAGTAGACGAGGTTTGGTGCGTGGCCGTAAATGATATGTTTGTGATGGAAGCTTGGTCACGTGATAAGCAGATCAATGGCAAAATGCGTATGCTAGCTGACGGTAGTGCTGAGTGGACTAAAAAGCTGGGCTTGGAGTTTGATCTCAGTGAAAAAGGCTTAGGGGTACGCGCACAGCGCGTATCGGCTTATGTAGAAGATGGTGTGGTTAAGCAGCTCAACATAGATGCTGATGGTGCACTTAAAACTAGCGATGCTAAGACCTTACTAAATCAAATCTAGTAAAAAATAAAAATGTCGTAACTCATCGTCTTTGCGGGCGATGAGAAACTGCTCCCGCCACTCTATTATTTCTTATTCCCCATGTTTAACGCAATTGGCGCCTTTTTTTCTTTATATCTAGCCACCTTAGTTTTATTAACAGGCTCTGGTTTATTTAATACCTACATGGGCTTACGCCTGACCCAACTTTCCGTTTCAGAGGTTTGGGTAGGGGGCTTGTTAGCCGTGTTTTATTTAGGCTTGGTGTTTGGTGCTCGTATGGGGCATAAACTGATTTTGGGTATAGGCCATATACGGGCCTATGCCGCTAGTGCCGCCTTTGTGACAGTGGCTATTCTTATCCAGATTATGGTGGATAACTTATGGTTGTGGTTGGTGCTACGTTTTATTGCTGGCGCTGCGATGGTGACGCAGTTTATTAGTATAGAAAGTTGGTTAAATGAGCAAACCGATAACGAAAAACGCGGCACGGTTTTTGCTTTTTATATGGTAATGACGAGTTTAGGTACGGTATTAGGGCAAGTCGTACTAACTTATTTTCCAGATATGAATTATGAGCCCTTGGTGTTCGTGGCCATTTGCTCGGTGATGAGTTTAGTGCCTGTAGCCTTAACACGTCGTTTACACCCGGCTTTACAGGTACCTGCTCCCATTAATGCGAAGTATTATTTAGAGCGCGTGCCCTTATCATTGCTAGTGCTTTTAATCGCAGGTATGGTTACCGGTGCCTTTTATGCTTTGGCCCCGGTGTATGGGATACGGGCAAATTTAAGCAGTGATCAGGTAGCGATGTATGTGGCTATCTCCGTAGCAGCTGGGGTGTTAGCGCAGTGGCCTATAGGCTGGATAGCAGACCGTATTGGACGTGTGATTACTATACGAGTGAATGCGATCTTGTTATTGCTGTTGGCATTGCCTTTAATGGGTTGGATAGATTTTAATTATACGTGGTTATTGGTGTTTTCAGCAGGTTTTGGGGTGCTGCAATTTACTTTGTACCCGCTGGGAGCGGCTTTTGCTAACGACAACGTAGATCCCGATAGACGAGTGGGTTTAAGTGCTATTTTATACATGGTGTATGGCTTAGGTGCTTGTATTGGACCACTAGCAGTGGGCGTGATGATGGAGCACTTGGGGGCGGATTTTTACTTTATATTTGTGGCAGTATGTGGTGGTGTTCTTGTGCTGCTTATCAGACCGAAAGTCGTAAAAGGCGATCACCTCAGTCAAGATGCTCCTACTGAATTTGTACCCATGCCTAGTATGCAAACCTCAGCAGCTGCTGCTGCCCTAGATCCGCGTATTGATATTAGTAGTGATATCTCCCACGATCCTATTATTGAAGACGAGGAGGATAGTAGCTTTGTGGAGGCAGATGCGGAGGCGGACGCTCAGACCGATAATGAAAAGAAAAAAGCGCAAGGGCAGCCACCTATTATAAATGTGGCTGACACCATTATTGAGCCCTCAGGGGATCAAAGCGATGATGGCACTGAGGGCCAACGCTATCCCCAAAATACTAAACCTGTTTAGTTTTTCTTTAAAAAAGCCAGCGCCTACCAAAGTTCCTAAGGTGATGACCCCGATATTCATAGTAGAAAATACTAACGTGGGGTTTTCAGGGAACTGCTGGTGGGCGCGTATATAAAAATAAATATTCCCAAAATTCAATAACCCCAGAAATAAACCGGCAAAAATACTGCGCTGCTGCCACTGTGTGCCTCGAAGTAATAACCAAGAAAATAACAAAGTACCTGCGAGTATAAAAGTTACGAGCAGACTGCTACTAAAGCCTGCTCCACTTTTAGAAAGTTGTTTAAAGAGGACATCTATAACACCAAACCCTAACCAAACGCCTAATAACCAGCTGAAAGGGTGTAGTGCGGTTTGGGGGGTAGCAGTGGAATTGGTTTTTTGCTTTTGACTGCCAACGCTCAAACAAATGAGAGCGCTGAGCCCCAGCGTTACACCAAGTAGCTTACTGCCCTGTATGGTTTCTCCAAAGATAATTACAGCTGCAATTAAGGGGATAACTAAAGAGAGACGTTGCGCTGCGTCACTCAATACAATACCGGCTTGCTGCACGGCTTTAGCCATCACTAAAAAAATACTTGGAAGTAAGACTCCTAAGGCTAGTACCACCCAATAAGGCGTACTGGGGTTAAGTAGGCTCATAGGATCAGGGCGCAGCAAAACAACGGTTAACGCGCCGGCCATCACATAGTTAAAAGCAATGGCTTGAGTCACATCAATGTGTTTACTGCGAGCTATTTTTAATAAAATAGAAACCGCCACACTACAGCTAATGCTAATAATTAATGTCCACATGCAATGCCTAAGCGCTCAAAAAGCTGTTGATCAGCGGTAAATTGGGGGTTTTCCGTAGTAAGTAGTTGGTCACCATAAAAAATGGAGTTCGCGCCGGCCATGAAACATAAGGTTTGAGCGCTATCACTTAAAGAGCTACGCCCGGCAGATAAACGTACTGCCGTAGTAGGCATGGTGATACGCGCGATGGCGATCGTACGTATAAACTCAAAGTCGTCAATGTCTTCGTTCTCTGCCATGGGGGTGCCCGCCACTTTAACAAGCTTATTAATAGGCACGGATTCGGGGTAAGGGTTACGGTTGGCCAGCTGAGCGATAAGCTGTGCACGTTGCTGACGACTTTCTCCTAAACCGATGATGCCACCCACACAGCTTTTTAATCCAGCCTCGTGTACGCGATCTAAGGTATCTAAACGGTCTTGATAGCTGCGGGTACTAATAATTTTTGGGTAGAAATCCTCTGCAGTATCTAGGTTGTGGTTGTAGTAATCCAAACCCGCTTCTTGTAGACGCTGAGCTTGACCGTTTTTGAGCATACCTAAGGTAACGCAGGTTTCCATGCCTTCGGCTTTTACAGCCTTTACCAAATCAATCACTAGGTCTATTTGTTTTTCCGTGGGTGAGCGCCAAGCCGCTCCCATGCAAAAACGTTGTGCGCCATGCGCTTTGGCTTGCTTAGCGGCGGCTAAAACGGTGGCTTTATCTAAAAGCTGTTCGTTTTCTACCGCTGTAGTGTATTTGGAAGATTGTGGGCAATAGCTGCAATCTTCTGGGCAGCCACCCGTTTTAATAGATAATAAGCTAGATAGTTGAATATCGTTGCTTTTATGGTGTTCACGATGTACTTGCTGCGCTTGCCATAATAAATCCATTAAAGGAAGCGCATAAAGAGCTTCAATTTTCTCTACGGTCCACGGTTGTGCTTGCATATTTATGCCTAATACAATTGAAATACAAAGACATAAATATAATTGGGTAGCTTAAATTGCCCAAATGGATTATATGAAGATATATGTAAGAATTGTAAAAAGTGCGGACTTATAAGAGTTTTGACAGAGTTTAAACGAAGATAGAGGATTTTCAGGGAGTTTACTGTTTTACATAGTTACATATTTGATTTTAGTTTACTTCCAATAAACACAAAAAAAGCCTGATAATTTATTATTATCAGGCTTTTAAAATTCTTGGCGGAGTGGACGGGACTCGAACCCGCGACCCCCGGCGTGACAGGCCGGTATTCTAACCAACTGAACTACCACTCCTGGTAGTATGTGCTCAACACTGAAGTGTTGGCGTCCCCACGGGGATTCGAACCCCGGTTGCCGCCGTGAAAGGGCAGTGTCCTAGGCCTCTAGACGATGGGGACCTAGTAGTACTTCTTTGTAGCTAAAATAAAATTATATGATGTTTTTTTTAAACTGTCAAGTAATTTTATTTATTGCTTTTCTTCATTTTGGTGGAGGTAAGCGGGATCGAACCGCTGACCTCTTGCATGCCATGCAAGCGCTCTCCCAGCTGAGCTATACCCCCATTTGTTTTGACTAAAGCTTAGTCTCTACAACGAAGAATTAAGATTATGCACTAAATTTTAACTTTGTGCAAGTCTTTATTTATAAATAACTAATATTTTTTTAAATAAAGCATCTTGTTTACGAAAAGTAATTATCAGTAGCAAAATCATTATATAATGATTTTTAACTGTGTGATAACTGCTTACTCTTTAAGCAACTTGATAAGTATAGCGTTAAACATTAAAAAATGCATCTATATTTAAAATATTTACATAGAATGTTGTTTTATTACAACAAGTATCAGGTATCAGCCGATTAGAGAGTTAAATGTCTAGCCTACCCAAAGATAAAGCGCGTTCTGGCAGTAAAAATCAATTGTTTTTAAGTTTGGCCAATAATGCCTTAATTGGCATTGGTATTATTCAAAATAAAACCTTTACCTTTGTAAATCGCCAGTTAGCCCAGATGAGTGGTTATGAGCGCGCAAAAATTTTAGCGCTTACTGATATAGAAACTTTATTACCCCATTTATATGAGCATTTAGCTGCTTTTGAAATCGACGAAACTTTAAACGAGCAGCTTATAGAAAGCCGGTTATTGCATTACAGTGGTTTTATACGTGATGTAGAGCTATGTTTAATGCAAACACGTTATGGCTCAGAAGATGCTTTTGCCTTATTTGTTTTAGATATAAGCGAACGCAAACGTAATGAGCGCTCCAGTAAAGTGGCTGATTTAGTCTATGAGAATAGCTGTGAGGCCATTGCTGTGACTGATGAAAGAGGGGTTGTGGTGGATGTGAACCCTGCTTTTATGGCTATTACAGGGTATCAACGTGCTGAGGTAGTAGGGCGCTCTATCAATTTATTATCTTCAGGCCGCCATGATCGTGAATTTTACAAAAAAATGTGGCGAGAGCTAAATGAAACGGGGCGTTGGCAAGGCGATATTTGGAATAAGCGTAAAGATGGTAAAGAGTATGCAGAGCGTTTAAATATTAGCACTTGCTATAACGAAGACGGTTCAGTGTACAGACGTATTGGATTGTTTTTTGATATTACACAGTATAAGGCACGTGAGGAATTGATTTGGCGTCAGGCAAATCATGATCACTTAACAGGTTTGCCTAATCGTCAGATGTTTCAGGATCGCTTACAGCAAGCGATGAAAGAGGCTGATAAGCAAAAAACAGAAGTGGCCTTGATATTTTTAGACTTGGATTTATTTAAAGATGTGAATGACACCTTAGGGCATGCTGTAGGCGATCAACTTTTAAAAGAGGTTTCTACACGTTTATTGTCGTGTGTGCGTGAGACAGATACCGTGGCCAGAGTAGGTGGTGATGAGTTTACAATCATCGTCTCTGATGTACCGGATAAGGCCGTAGTAGAGCGTATTTGTGAGCAAGTTCTTCTTAAAATGGCGCAGCCTTATTTGTTAGGCGAGCATGTGGCGAATGTGTCGGCAAGTATAGGCGTTACTATGTATCCCGAAGATGCTAAAGATGCTGGAGAGTTATTAAAAAATGCCGACATGGCAATGTATGCCGCCAAAGAATGTGGACGTAATCAATTCTGTTTTTTCTTACCTGCTATGAGTGAAGCCATTCAGGCGCACATGACTTTTTCGGAAAACTTAAAAACCGCTTTAGCCGAAGATCAATTTATTTTGTACTACCAGCCCATTATTGATATGCGTACGGGGGTGTTACGCAAACTGGAAGCCTTAATACGTTGGGAGCATCCCGAATTAGGTTTAGTGCCACCTTCTGAATATATTCCCTTTGCTGAAGACTCAGGGCTGATTGTAGAGATTGGGGAATGGGTATTTTATGCTGCTGTACAGCAAGCCAAAGCGTGGCGAGCCCAAGGCTATAATTACCAGCTTAGTGTGAATGTTTCCCCGATACAGTTTGGCAATGGTTTGGATGTAGAAAAATGGGTGGCTATTATTAAAGAGGCAGGTTTAGTACCTTCGTCTGTGGTGATTGAAATCACAGAACGTTTACTTTTAGAAGAAAATCCCATAGTTATTCAAAATCTTAAACAGTTACGCGAGGCAGGTATGTTAATTGCTTTAGATGATTTTGGAACCGGTTTTTCTTCCCTAACCTATTTAAAACGTTATCCCATTGATTACATTAAAATAGATCAATCCTTTGTGCGTAATTTAGCACCGGCTTCCGAGGATTTAGCCTTGTGTGAAGCCATGATTATGATGGCACAGAAACTCGGTCTAGCGGTAATAGCAGAAGGGGTAGAAGGTACAGAGCAAGAGAAATTACTTTTAGAAGCCGGCTGTACCTTGGGGCAGGGTTATTTGTACAGCAAGCCCGTACCCGCTCAAGACTTAGTTTTATGGATTGAGGAACGTAAACACCAGCTTGCTAGGATTAAGCACACCAAAGACCAAAGCAGCACTGGCCAATTGCCCCAACGTACATAAGGTGTGAGTCCAGTTGCACCTTGTACTTCCACATCCAATACACCTACGCTATGGCTCGGTAAAAGAGCTTGTATCTCACCATTAGGGAAAATAGCCGCCGTAGCCCCTGTATTGGTGGCTCTTAGCATAGGACGAGCGGTTTCTATGCTGCGCATGCGAGCAATTTGTAAATGTTGGTCTAACGCCCAAGTATCGCCAAACCAAGCTAGATTGCTGATGTTTACCAGTATGGTGGCGCCTGCACCGTGCTCGTCATGATCACGTACGCTTTGGATGATTTCTTCCCCAAACACATCTTCATAACAAATATCTGGGCCTATGAGCTGTGAATTAATAGCAAAGTTAGGTTGCCGAGTTTGTCCACGATCAAAATCACCTAACGGAATTTGTAGTAAATCAATAAACCATTTAAAGCCCGGCGGTATAAACTCACCAAAAGGCACTAGATGGTGTTTATCGTAGCGCTGCGCCATTTGTAATTTCTGAATGGCGATAGGAGAGCTTTGTGCATCTATGGTGAAAGCACTGTTGGTGTAAGCGGATTGTTCGCCTTTTTGGGCATATAGAGGGGCGCCTAGGAGTAAGGTAGCATCTTGGGTGGCAGCTATATCAATCCATTCTTGCCAAAACTCCGGTTGCCATTGATGTTGAAATAGCGGCACAATGGTTTCAGGCAAAATAATAAGATCAGGAGTAGATTCAGGCGTCTTGGCTTCTAAGGCCGCAAGTTTTTTATAAAGCTCCACACCGTCTTGTAGACGTTGTGGATCAAATTTTAGATTTTGATCCACGTTGCCTTGAGTTAAGCGTACATAAAAGGGGGCTTCATGGGGGCTATGCCAGGTGACCCCTCCGAGCACAATGCCTGCTGCTGCAAAAATCACAGCAATCCCTAGCGGAAAGCTGTAGTTTTTGGGAGCGCTGGGGCTGGTGTTGAGAGCAAATAAGGCTAAGGCCGCGGCGGTAAAAGCGGCAAACCAACTCATGCCATACGCCCCAAATAGCGGGGCCCAACCCACAAACATACCATCTACATGCGCATAAGCAATATTTAACCAGGGGAAGCCTGTTAAAAAGGTGCCTCGTACCCATTCAAGCAAAGTCCACGCGCTGGCTATAATCACTATAGCAGCCAATTGTTGGGTCCAGTTTAAAGGTGTGGGCCGCCGTATAGTAAAGCGCATAATGGCAATAGCGATAACGTAGTACAACGCCATTACCCCACTAAACAAAAAGACGGCTAAAGCGGCTAGCACGGGTGCCATACCACCATAGGTATGCATGCTGATGTATAGCCAATACACACCTAAACTAAAACTGGCAATTCCAAATAACCACGTACCGCCTAGAGCTTCTTTAGTGGTTTGGCTCTTTAAACTGTAATAAAACAGAGCCGTTAAGCTCAATAACTGCATAAAGCTTAGTACAATGGCCGGCAAAAAACCCGGCGCAAAGCTTAACGCATGAATAAGACCAGCAATAAACAACGGCACATAAGCGGGAGGACGAAAGCGTACAGTCACGGTATTAATTATGGCTATCGTTATTAGCTGGAGGAGAAACGGTTAAGGTGCTTTCGCGCTGCACATGCAGCCATAAAGCACGCTTAGCGTCTGCGCGTACTACGGTAATGTCTATGCCTTGAATGGTGGTAGTATCACCCCGTTTAGGGATTTGGCCCATTTCGGAGGCTAGCCAGCCGCCGATGGTGTCGTATTCATCATCCGATAGATGCGTGCCAAAGGCTTCATTAAAGGCGCTAATTTCAGTGATTGCCATAACTCGCCAGCTGTTATCGCCCGCTTGGAATATGGTTTGCGCGCCTTCCTCATCGTATTCATCTTCTATATCACCCACAATTTGCTCTAATACGTCTTCCATGCTGATAAGCCCAGCGGTACCGCCGTGCTCGTTAATGACCACGGCAATATGATTGCGGCTACTGCGAAAATCACGCAGCAGAATGTTGAGTTTTTTGGTTTCGGGAATAAAAACAGCAGGACGAACCAAAGGGCGCAGATCTATATTCGGATTGGCGATGGACAAAAGCAGGTCTTTGGCAAGTAAAATGCCAATGATATTATCCCGGTCATCTTCGTAAACGGGAAAGCGTGAGCGCCCGGTTTCGATGATAAAGGGCAGCATCTCAGAAAGGGGTCTGTTGATATCTAGCAAATCCATTTTTGAGCGCGGTACCATAATATCGGATACTGTTTTACTGGCCACGTCTAAGGCGCCTACGATCATGGTGTAGGCGTCTTGGTCTATGACATTACGCTCTAAGGCCGCTTCTAAGATTGCTTTGATGTCTTCGCGGTCTGTAGGTTCAGTGCGGCGCTGAAAAAAACGCATAAAAGTAGATGCACGTTTCTTACTTCGCGGTTCGGGTTCGGGAGAATTATTTTCTGACATGCCCTAAGGGGAGGAAATTAATAAAAGTAGTTAATTATAGTATAGAGATTAATTATAAGGATTAGGAATATGGAGTAGTTGTAAAGTCTCAATCTCTAAACTTTCCATCTCTTCGGCATCCTCTTCGGCTAGGTGATCATAGCCTAAAGCATGTAATACACCATGTACGCATAAATGCGCTGCATGATGTAAAAAAGGCTTTTGCTGTGCCGCTGCCTCTTTTTCTACTACGGGGGTACAAATTATAATATCACTGCTAAGCGTGCCTTGCTCGTCAATGCCGTATTCAAACGTTAAGACATTAGTGGCATAATCTTTTTGTCTATATTGAGTGTTTAAGCTTTTTGCTTCTTCTTCATGACAAAATCGCAAAACAAAAACTACTTTTTGGAAAGGTAGCGGCAAATTTTCTTCGGTATAAACGGCCATCGCCTCTGTTAAGGCCGTTTGCACCCAAAGCTGCAACTGTTGCTTATTTAGCTCAGGGTGAGCGGCTTCGTACTGTATGGATAGTTCTAAGAGGGGGAGGGGTGCCAGAGCGTTCACTGCTCATGCTCCTCATAGGCTTCTACAATACGGCCCACTAAGGGGTGACGCACCACATCTTTGCTGGTGAGTTGGGTGAGGGCAATACCTTTAACACCTTTAAGTATAGAGACGGCATGCATCAGCCCACTTTTGTGGCCATTGGGTAAATCTACCTGTGAAGGATCCCCGGTAATAACAGCCTTACTGCCAAAACCCATACGCGTTAAAAACATTTTCATTTGGGAGGCTGTGGTGTTTTGCGCTTCATCTAAGATGATAAATGAGTGATTTAGGGTGCGGCCACGCATATAAGCTAAAGGAGCGATTTCAATCACTTGTTTTTCAAATAAACGCTGCACCTTCTCAAAGCCCATAAGATCATAAAGTGCGTCATATAAAGGGCGTAAGTAAGGATCAACTTTTTGGCTGAGATCGCCAGGCAAAAAACCCAAACGTTCGCCAGCTTCTACGGCTGGGCGGGTTAATACAATGCGTTGTACTGCTTCACGCTCTAAGGCATCAATGGCACAAGCCACTGCTAAGAAGGTTTTTCCTGTGCCAGCAGGGCCTATGCCGAAGGTAACGTCATGGCTAAGGATCTGGCTTAGGTAATCGCGTTGACGCGGTGTGCGCGGGCGTAAATCACTTCTGCGGGTACGCAAGTTGAGTTCACCCTCATTCAGTACAGGGGCTACAGGTACGTATTCTTTACTGAAGTCTTTAATAGTAGAGGCCGATTTCAGTGGTTTTTCTTGGGCACGTAACTCCACCAAACCTAGCTGTATATCATCAATACTTAAGGCTTTATGTACCGATCGGCTATGAAACCAACGCACGGCGTCCGCAGCATAGGAGGCGTTTTCGCCTTCTATAATCACATGCTCACCACGGCGCCGTAGCTGCACATCATAAGCGACCGCAATTTGGCGAAGGTTTTCATCTAGAGGGCCGCAGAAATTGGCTAAATGGGTGTTATCCCCCTCCAGATGTATGGTTTGTTTTTTTTCTGTCATTAAGCACTACTCACTTGGTCAGTAATAACCATTTCACCTCGTAAGGTGTTGGTAAGCGCCTCAGTAATACGTACTTTGGCCATTTGACCTATTAATCGGGCGTTACCGGGAAAGTTAACAATGCGGTTATTTTCTGTGCGGCCCATAATTTCAGTATCGTCTCGTCTAGATAAACGCTCTACCAGTACCATTTGTTCGGTACCAATCATGTCTTGAGCAATTTTATCTGCTTGTTCGTTAACTAAGGCCTGCAAACGATAGAGACGGTCAAATTTCTCTTCTTTACTGACTTCATCACTTAAGTCTGCTGCAGGTGTACCAGGACGGCGTGAATACACAAAGGAGAATGAAGTATCAAAACCTACATCCCGAATAAGCTGCATGGTTTTTTCAAAATCTGCTTCGGTTTCACCAGGAAAGCCCACAATAAAATCTGAAGATAGAGTTAAGCCAGGACGCGCGGCACGCAATCTGCGCACAATAGACTTAAATTCTAGAGTGGTATAGCCACGCTTCATTGCATTGAGTACATTATCGCTACCGGCTTGCACAGGTAAGTGTAGAAACGGCACCAATTTAGGTAGTTTGCCATGCGCTTCTATGAGGCGAGTGGTCATCTCTTTAGGATGTGAGGTGGTATAACGAATGCGCTCAACGCCCGGGATTTCGTGCACGTATTCTAGCAACATAGCAAAGTCAGCAATTTCGTCCGAATCGGGCATAGGGCCACGGTAAGCATTCACGTTTTGGCCTAATAAGGTGATTTCTTTGACACCTTGATCTGCTAGGTCTGCCACTTCAATGAGTACATCTTCAAAGGGGCGTGAGATTTCCATCCCACGCGTGTAAGGCACCACACAGAAACTACAGTATTTGCTGCAGCCTTCCATAATAGAAACAAAAGCGGAAGGGCCTTCCACACGAGCTGGCGGCAAATTGTCAAATTTTTCAATTTCTGGAAAACTGATGTCAACTTGGGCTCTACCGCGTTTTTTACGCTCCACGATAAGTTCAGGTAAGCGATGCAACGTTTGAGGGCCAAACACCACGTCCACATAAGGCGCACGCTCAATAATGGTTTTACCTTCTTGGCTAGCCACACAGCCACCAACCCCAATCACGAGGTTTGGATTTTGCTCTTTAAGGTGGCGTACTCGGCCTAAGTCTGAAAAGACTTTTTCTTGCGCTTTTTCGCGTACAGAACAGGTGTTAAAGAGAATAATATCCGCATCATCAGGTGTAGTGGTGATTTCAATAGGACCACTTTGATTGAGCACATCCGTCATTTTTTGAGAGTCGTACTCATTCATTTGGCAGCCAAAGGTGCGAATAAATAATTTGCGTGCGCGCGGTTTTACAGTGGGTTCGTTTTGATTTTGCATAATAAATGGCCGAAACGGGTGTTTACCCCGAGGGCTAAAAAATGGGAGGTATAAAAAATATAAGAAATACAAAAAATGTAAAAATCAGATCAATCTAAAATTTCTGCAGCAGGATCATCGTCTTTACTTACTACTTTTGGAATGAGGTCTTCACGTTTCAAACCTAAGCCTAAAGAAATACCTGAAGCCACGAAAACCGAAGAGTAAATACCAAACCAGATACCAATAGTAAGGGCTAGAGCAAAGTAATGCAGCGTAGGACCACCAAAAAACAACATAGACAGCACCATGATCTGGGTGGAGCCATGCGTAATAACGGTGCGAGAAATGTTCTGTGTGATGGACAGATCAATAATTTCTTTAACGTCTGTACGGCGTTGCTTACGGAAGTTTTCACGAATACGATCCATCACAACTACGGATTCGTTTACAGAATAGCCTAATACTGCTAAGACGCCAGCTAGGACGGCGAGGGTGAATTCCCATTGAAAGAGGGCAAAGAAACCTAAGATGATGACCACGTCGTGTAAGTTAGCTACAGCACAAGCGATGGCTAGTTTCCATTCAAAACGGAAGGCCAAATACACCATAATGCCTATGACTACAAAGAGCAGCGCCAGCAGACCGTTGGTAACCAACTCTTCACCGATTTGAGGTCCTACGAACTCTACTCTACGTAATTCCACATCGGGCTGTTGGGCTTGCAGACCGGCTAAAACCAGCTCACTTTGTGCGGTAGTGTCATTGGTGTTGGTAGCGGGTAAACGAATGAGTACATCTTGAGACGTACCAAAACTTTGCACTTGGAAGTCTTGATAGCCTAATTCAGAAAGGGCATCACGAATTTCTTCAATTTCTGCGGCCTGTTGATAATGCACTTCCATGACCGTACCGCCGGTGTATTCGATGGAAAGATTAAAGCCGCGAGTGGCAATAAAAAAAACAGCAGCAATAAAGGCCAAAAAGCTAATAATATTAAGCAATTTGACATGGCGCATGAAGGGAATGCTGCGCGCAATACGAAAAAATTCCATGATTAATCTGCCTTGTTGGAGTCAGTGGGTTTCCAGACTTGCCCGATGGAAATAGACTGTAGACGATGACGACGGCCATACCACAGGTTAACTAAAGCTCGTACACCCACTACAGAGGAGAACATAGAGGTAAGTATGCCGATGGTATGCACTACAGCAAAGCCACGGACTGGCCCAGAACCAAAGGCCAACAAGGTTATGCCTACAATTAAACTGGTGATATTGGAGTCAAAAATAGTGGCCCATGCACGCTCAAAACCGGTATGGATCGCTTGCTGGGGGCTGAGACCATTACGCATTTCTTCACGTATACGCTCATTGATAAGCACGTTAGCGTCAATGGCCATCCCTAAAGCCAGCGCTAAGGCGGCTATACCTGGCAAGGTAAGTGTGGCTTGCAGCATGGATAATACCGCGAGTAGCAGCACAATATTAAAGGTGAGACCTAAAGTAGAGAATATGCCAAATAGGTGGTAATACACCACGATGAAAATGGCTAAGGCAATAAAACCATACAAAGTGGAGTTAAAGCCTTGTTTGATGTTTTCGGCACCTAGGCTAGGACCAATGGTGCGCTCCTCTACAATTTCCATGGGCGCCGCCAAGGAACCAGCACGTAACAGTAGTGAGACATCGGCGGCCTCTTGTACGCCCATGCTGCCAGAAATTTGCACTTGGCCACCGGGGATCTCCGAGCGGATCACAGGAGCGGTAACCACTTCGCCTTTTCCTTTTTCAAACAATACAATGGCCATGCGTTTGTTGATGTTGTTGCGCGTTACATCGCGGAAAATACGAGCGCCTTTATTATCTAGGGTGAGGTTTACCGTGGGTTGCTGCGTTTGGCTATCGCGGCCAGGTTGTGCATCTTTAAGATTCTCACCTGTCAAAATAACTTGACGACGTAATAATAACGCTTGCCCATCCCGGTCTTCATAGCGCTCTAGGCCAAAAGGCACTCTACCGGCCGAGAGCGCAGAAATAGCGGAAGGGGAGTCATCTACTAGTCGAATTTCTAGAGTGGCAGTACGGCCTAAAATTTCTTTGGCCTTGGCCACGTCTTGCACCCCAGGCAACTGCACCACAATGCGATCGGCGCCCTGTTGTTGAATAATGGGTTCGGCCACGCCTAGCTCGTTAATACGGTTGTGTAGGGTGGTGATGTTTTGGCGCAAGGCGTGAGCTTGAGCTTGCTGTATGGAGGCCTCTGACAATACGGCACGTAACTCAGTGTCAGAACCACTTACAGGGGTGAATAGTAGGTCTGGGATTTGGCGGCGTAAACGCGTTTGAGCCTCACTAAGAGCCGCTGCGTTTTCAAAGCTCATCACTACGGATTCACCTTCACGCTCAATGTTTTTAGCACGTAAATCACCTTCACGTAGTACGGTGCGTACCTCTGAAGCTAAGGATTCATAGCGCCCTTCTAAAGCGCCTTGCATATCTACTTGCAACAAGAAGTGCACCCCACCGCGTAAATCCAAACCTAGATGCATAGGCTTAGCGCCTATGCTTGTGAGCCAAGCAGGAGTGGCGGACATCAGGTTAAGCGCTACGGTGTAATCCGGGTTGTCTGCGTCCGGATTAAACTCTTTTTCTAAGAGGTCTTTGGCTTTGATTTGGGTGTCAGTGGAGTCAAAGCGTATACGTACCGTGCCAGCCGGGCCGTTTTGCTCGAAATAAGTCCCCGTCATCTCTATATTATGGCGACTTAAGGTGTCTTCCACACGTTTAAGTGTGGCTAAATCAACTTTTACAATGGATTTAGCGCTAGCCACTTGTACGGCAGGCGACTCACCAAATAGGTTTGGTATGGTATAGATCACCCCAATAATTAGGGCGGCCAATACAATAAGGTATTTCCAGAGAGGGTAACGGTTCATAATTTCAGTGGCAACGGTACTCGTGCCTAAGCCAATTATAGAGTTTTAATGGTGCCTTTAGGCAATACAGAGCTAACAGCTTGACGCTGTACGAGCATTTCTACTGGTTTATCAGCTAAATCAGCCACCTCTAAGGTGATGTAGTTATCGCTGACTTTGGAGATTTTACCTAAAATGCCACCGCCCGTAATGACCTCATCCCCCTTAGCTAGGTTTGCCACGAGGTTACGGTGTTCTTTTTGGCGTTTCATCTGCGGACGAATCATCAAAAAGTAGAGAATCACAAACATTAAAATGATGGGTAGCATATTCATGAGCGTGCTTTGGCCACCTTCCATTTGAGCAGGAAGCACGCTGAGGATGTCAGTTAGAGTCATAATAATTGCTCCACAAAGAGTGAGAAATAATGAGTAATAGTGAAATTAAAGGGGCTATTGTAATGCCTAATCGATGCCACGGGCACGATCTTGTGCAAATTGAGCCTGCCATTGCTTAAAAGTGCCTGCAGCAATAGCATCACGCATTTCTTGCATAATTTGCAAGTAAAAGTGTAAGTTATGCAAGGTGTTTAGCCTAGCACCGGTGATTTCATTAGCGCGCTGCAGATGATGCAGATAAGAGCGGCTGAAATTCTGACAAGTATGACAGCTGCAACTGGGGTCTAGTGCTTTAGTATCTTCTTTATAGCGCGCATTACGAATTTTCACATCACCAAAGCGGGTAAATAACCAGCCATTGCGTGCATTACGCGTGGGCATAACACAGTCAAACATATCAATACCGTTGGCCACACCCTCAACCAAGTCTTCGGGGGTGCCTACGCCCATTAAATAGCGTGGGGCATTTTCTGGTAGTTGTGGCGTGGTGTGTTGCATGATGCGCAGCATGTCTTCTTTGGGTTCACCTACAGATAGGCCGCCTATGGCATAGCCTTCAAAGCCAATGTCTGCGAGAGCGGCTACTGACTCATCGCGTAAGTCTTCGTACATACCACCTTGCACAATGCCAAATAGGGCATTGGGGTTTTCAGACTCTTTAAAAGCCGTACGTGAGCGCTTTGCCCAGCGCATGGACATGCGCATGGATTTAGCCGCTTCTTCATGGTTGGCTGGCCGCTCATCAATTAAATAGGGTGTGCACTCGTCAAATACCATCGCAATGTCTGAGTTTAAGGCACGTTGAATACGCATGGACTCCTCAGGCGTTAAAAAAAGTCTATCGCCATTAATGGGAGAAACAAAGGTCACCCCCTCTTCAGTTATTTTACGTATACCTTTGAGGCTAAAGACTTGGAAACCACCGGAGTCGGTCAGAATGGGTTTATCCCAACCCATAAAACCGTGCAATCCACCATGCAGTTCCATAATTTCCGTGCCAGGACGTAGCCACAAATGAAAGGTATTACCCAAAATAATTTGTGCATCCATGTCTTCCAACTCATGAGGTAGCATGGATTTCACACTACCGTGCGTACCCACTGGCATAAAAATAGGCGTTTGCACCACACCGTGATTCAAGGTGATAGCACCACGACGGGCCTTGCCGTCTGTGGCGAGTAATTCAAAATTAAGTCCAGTCATATTATTTTTTATCTATAAACATGGCATCGCCATAACTAAAAAACCGATATTTTTCTTGTACCGCATGCGCATACGCAGCACGTATGGGATCCATGCCCGCTAAGGCGGAAACCAGCATCAGTAACGTGGATTGGGGCAGATGAAAGTTAGTAAGTAAAGCGTCAATAGAGTGAAATTTATAACCTGGCGTAATAAAGATACGCGTATCACCACTAATATCGCCATTGGCTAAGATCACGCTTTGTGTTTTTTCTGGTTGTGCTGCCGATTCTAAGGCTCGTACGCTGGTGGTGCCAATAGCAATCACGCGTTTCCCAGCGGCTTTGGTTTTTTGTATTAAGGCTAAGGTACGCGCAGGCACAGTGTAACGTTCTGCATGCATTTGATGATCGGCAATATTATCCACGCGCACTGGCTGAAAAGTGCCCGCCCCCACATGCAGAGTAACAAAAGCGGTATTTACCCCTTTGTTTTCAAGGGTCTTGAGCGTTTTTTCATCAAAGTGTAAACCCGCAGTAGGAGCAGCTACCGCGCCGGGATGCTGGGCATACACGGTTTGATAGCGCTCTTCGTCTGCTTGCTCAGCGGCATGAGTTATATAAGGTGGTAAAGGCAGTTCCCCATAGAACTCTAAGGCTTCTAATGCAGGCTGGTCAAATCGCACATAAAAGAGGGCGTCATCACGTCCAGTAACGGTAAGCCGCAACGCCCCTGCGGCAAAGAGTAGCTCAGTATTTGGTTTGGGTGCTTTGCTGGCGCGTATATGAGCCAACGCATGGTGTTCATCAAGCACCCGCTCTATAAGTACTTCAACTTTACCACCCGTGTTTTTTTGACCCTGTAAACGGGCTTTAATGACTTGGGTATTATTAAACACAAGTAAATCACCGGCATCTATGAAGTCAGGGAAGTCGGTAAACGTTTTATCGTAGAAATTACCACTATTATCTAGGTACAATAAACGGCTGCCAGTACGCTCTTGCGTTGGGTGTTGCGCAATAAGCGCATCAGGTAAGTGATAATCAAATAAAGAAAGAGCTAAATTCATACGTTAATTTTGGAATTTTGGGAGTCAGTATGCGAGTTGCTGTTAAAACGTTATGGCAGAAAACAGCCGTTGTGCTTGGGTTATACCTTATAAGCTTGCCGCTTTTGGCGCAGCCTTTGCCCACTGAATTACAGCAGGCCTGGAAAAATACCCGTCTACCCGAAAATGCGTTATCGGTAATAGTTAAAGAGGTGGAGGGTCCGATATTATTTGAACATAACGCCAACACTCCTCGCAATCCAGCCTCTGTTATGAAAATGGTTACCACATGGGCTGGGCTGTCAGGTTTAGGCCCTGAGCATATATGGCGTACTACAGTGTACACCCAAGCTCACGCAAAAATCGATGCCCAGGGGACATTACAAGGCTCTTTATATATAGATGCGGCCGGAGATCCTTTTTTCTCCGTATCAGACTTGTGGAGTTTACTGCGTGATGTACGTATGCGAGGCATTAAAAACCTCAGTGAAGTAGTCATAGACCGCTCGGTATTTGGCAATATTACTACCGACACCTATGCTTTTGATGGAGCAGGGGATCGTCCTTATAATGCCAGTCCTGATGCCATGATGGTGGGCTTTGGCGCATCACGTTTAGTGTTTCAACCCGACGCAAAAAACAAACAATGGATTAGCTTTGTGGATCCTCCCATTGCCGGCATGCGTGTAGAGAACAATGTGAGTTGGAGTGATCAACGCTGTCCAGGATCTCCTGCAGTGGCTACTCGTATTCAAAACACCCCCGGTGGAATAACAGTACAGGCTTCAGGTACCGCTGCTGGTTCTTGCGGTGAATTTAGTGTGTATAGGCTTACTACCGGCCAACAAGCCTTTTTTGACAGCGTATTCAAAATGATTTGGAAAGAGCTAGGCGGTACGCTGGCGCATGGGATTAGTACGGGCGCAGTGCCTAGAGGAGCAGAAGCTTTGGTGTGGCATGATTCTCGTCCCTTGGCTGATCAAATCCGTGTGATTAATAAGCAAAGTAATAATGTGATGGCCACTTTATTATTACTGCGTTTAGGTAATCAGATTAATGGTAAAGGAGCCACCACAGCCAGCAGTGAAAACGCCGCTATGCGGATCCTTCAATCACAAGGTGTAAACACCAGTGGTTGGCGTATAGATAATGGCTCTGGCTTGTCTAGAGTAGCTAGAGTGACTGCCGGGGGTATGGCACAGATGCTCGACGTGATTTGGCAATCTAATTATATGCCTGAGTTTATGTCTTCCTTAGCCATAGCGGGAGTGGATGGTACCGTACGTAGACGCTTACGAGACGATGAGGTGCAAGGCCGCGCTCATCTAAAAACCGGTACTTTGCGTGATGCGCGCGCCTTGGCGGGCTATGTGTTAGGCGCCAGTGGTAAGCGTTATATTATGGTTACCATGGTCAATGGTGAAAACACAGCTGCCGTGCGTCCTTTTGATGATGCCTTGGTAAAATGGATTGCAGAGCAGTAGTAGTGAAAATTAAACAAAATTCAAAGAAAAGAGCATAAACATGGCGATACATGAAATAAAACACCCCTTAATCCGTCATAAAATTGGTCTCATGCGACGAGCTGATTTAAGTACCAAGAATTTCCGTGAAATGTCCCAAGAGATTGCGGCTTTATTAACCTATGAAGCCACTAAAGATTTGCCCCTAGAGCCTACGGTGATTGAAGGTTGGTGTGGTGAGGTAGATGTAGAAAAAATTGCCGGTAAAAAAGTTACAGTGGTCCCCATTTTGCGTGCAGGAATTGGTATGCTAGATGGGGTCTTAAGCTTAATACCTGGAGCCAAGGTTTCTGTTATAGGGATTGCTCGCGACGAAGAAACCTTCGAGGCACAAACCTATTTAGAGCGTTTAGTAGGAGAGTTAGATCAGCGGTTTGCTTTGATAATTGACCCTATGCTGGCTACGGGTGGTTCTATGATTGCTACCATTGATTTACTAAAAAAAGCGGGATGCAAAACCATACGTGCCTTAGTACTGGTGGCAGCCCCTGAAGGCATAAAAGCCTTGCAAGATGCACATCCTGATGTGGAGTTATATACTGCATCGGTGGATAATCACTTAGATGAACAAGGGTATATTGTGCCAGGCTTAGGTGATGCGGGCGATCGTATCTTTGGCACCCGGCAGAAAGTTGAGCTTCAATAGTAATTTTTTTACAAATTTTGCTGCTGCTAACAGACGCAAAATGTAAAAATCAGGTAGCATTGACGTAAGAAGTTTGTTTTTTAATCAAGGAGATTAACCATGGCTACAAAGAAAAATGTACAACGCGACGAAGATTTCATGAAAGAAGTACGCAGCAGCCTAGATGAAGCCGAGCGCTTAATGCGTGATGCCGCTGAAGCTACTGGTGACAAAGCCACAGAAATGCGCGAGGCTGCCATGCGCTCTTTGCGTCAAACGCGTGAAACCCTACAAGACACTCAAGAGGCAATTGTTGAAAGTAGCCGTCAAGCGGCTAAAGCTACTGATCATTATGTGCATGACAACCCATGGCAGGCTATTGGCGTAGCCGGTATTGTGGGACTGTTATTTGGTATGCTTGTAAGTCGCAAATAAGACAAAACCGTAAAACCGTAAAACCATAAAATAAGAAATAAGGGCATGACTATGTCATTAAGGCAACGAGTGGGGGCTTTAAGCATTACGGCTATTTCTATAGTTCGTACACGTTTGGAGTTGTTTGCACTAGAAGCAGGTGAGCAAAAAGCAAGTTTACTTAAGCTATTAGCTTTATTGTTTGGTGCTCTGTTGTTTTCCACCTTAGCGCTCTTAGTGTTTAGTTTACTCATAGCCCTTATTTTTTGGCCTACTGAGTACCGCTACTGGGCTATAGGCGCTTTGATTATTTTTTATGGAGGCTTGGGTGCCATTATGTTTATCAGCATTGCCAATAAGCTCAGTAAGGGGCCTATGCCTTTCTCCGCTACGCTGGAAGAGTTAGGGCGTGATATCCAAATGCTAGATAGCTTGCGCTCTGATGATAAAAAAGGACCTGGGCATGAGTAGAGTAAATAATAAAGTTGAACGCCAAGTTCGCATAGAACTTCTACGAGCTCGCGCTGCAGTGGAACGTCAGGAGTTGTGCTTTATTAGCCGTCAAATTGGGGCTTCTGTACAGCCAGAAAATATTTTAGCCCTCCTTAAAGGGCAGGTTACGCGTGGTTTTGGCTCACATTTTGGCTCATCCAAAGCAGGCGGTTGGATAGATTTTGTTCTCTCTTTTAGCCAACGCTACCCCTTATTACTGTCAGGGGCTTCGGCGGTGGCAAGTACGGTAGTGGGTAAAAAGAAATGGCGATTAGGTGCTCTTGCCTTAACTACGTGGCGTTTATACAGTGCTTATCAAAACATGCAGCAGCGCAAAAGAGACCGCTTGCTTCAAGCTAAGCGGCCTCAAAGTGGCCGTATTATTGGGCCGTAGTGGCCTGATCTTAAAGTCCTAAATCCTGCCAGAGATCATCCACTCTTTTTACGACTTCTGCGTCCATTTCAATGACGCGACCCCATTCACGGTTCGTCTCGCCGGGCCATTTGTTAGTGGCGTCCATCCCCATTTTGCCGCCTAGGCCGGATACGGGTGAGGCAAAGTCTAAATAATCAATAGGTGTGTTTTCCACTAATACGGTATCACGTACCGGGTCCATGCGCGTGGTCATTGCCCATACCACCTCCTTCCAATCACGCGTATCAATGTCTTCGTCTACGATCACAATAAACTTTGTGTACATAAACTGACGCAAAATACTCCACACGCCAAACATCACCCGTTTGGCATGACCGGCGTATTGTTTGCGTATAGATACTACCGCTAGTCTATAACTACAGCCTTCGGGTGGTAGATAGAAATCCACAATTTCCGGCAATTGACGCTTTAGTAATGGTACAAACACCTCATTTAGCGCCACACCTAAAACGGCAGGCTCATCAGGCGGTTTACCTGTGTATGTGCTGTGATAGATGGGGTTTTCGCGCATAGTTATGCGTTCAACAGTAAAGACCGGGAACCAATCCTGCTCGTTGTAATAGCCTGTGTGATCGCCGTATGGACCTTCTAGCGCCATTTCGTAATCGGAAGCGGGCAAAGGATTTACACCTTCAGGGACTTCTGGGCGAATGGCATCGGGGTGATTTGCCGGTAATATATGCCCCTCTAAGACAATTTCAGCATAAGCCGGTACAGATAAATCACTACCAATGGCTTTGGCGAGTTCCGTACGTGAGCCACGCAATAGGCCGGCAAATTGATATTCAGATAGACTGTCTGGTACCGGGGTGACCGCGCCTAAGATGGTGGCGGGATCACAGCCTAAAGCCACTGCAATGGGAAAAGGCTCACCCGGGTGTGCAAGCGCATGATCACGAAAGTCTAAGGCGCCACCACGGTGCGATAACCAACGCATAATAAGCTTGTTGTGCCCAATCTGCTGCTGACGATAAATACCGAGATTTTGGCGTTTAGCAGCTGGTCCTTTAGTAATTACTAAGCCCCAAGTGAGCAAAGGAGCAGCATCGCCCGGCCAGCAATATTGTAAAGGAATATCGTCTAAGTTAACGTCTTTGCCCTCAATAACTATCTCTTGGCAAGCCGGTTTTTTGATGTTTTTAGGAGCCATATCCCAGAGCGCGGATTTCAGCATAGACACTTTAGAAAAAGCATCGCGTAACCCACGAGGTGGCTCTGGCTCACGTAAAGTGGCGAGTAATTCACCCACATCACGTAAGGCACTAACATCTTCGGCCCCCATGCCCCACGCTACACGTTTAGGCGTACCAAATAAATTCGCCAGTACGGGCATTTTGGCAGGCTTGCCTAAATGCGTTACATTTTCAAAAAGCAATGCCGGGCCTTCGGCATGCAGTACTCTAGAAGAAATTTCTGTCATTTCTAAATGACTAGAAATGGGCTGAGTAATACGTTTTAGCTCACCCGCTTTTTCTAGCTGGGCAATAAAATCTCTGAGATCACGATATTTCACAGTAGTAACAAGCTCCAATTTCACTTTACCGACTATTATAACGATTAAAGCAGTATCATTAATTTATGTTTTTTTTGAGGTGTATGCGATGTCTGCACAGCAACAAACTTGGATAGCTAAGGGCTTTTATGCACTTAACTCACGTCTGGCAGAGTTTATACATCTGTGCGCCATTTATTTAGGCATAGCGGTTATTGTGACCATTGCTGCGGGTGCGGTAGTGCCGTCTATGCGAGATCAAGCTAGTTTAATTTATCATGTGGTGGTTGAAGCTTTGCGCCCTCAAGTGATAAGCAATGATCAATACGCCACCTTGGGTTGGTTTGGGACGCAAAAAAATGCCGGTAGTACTACGACGTTATCATTAGAGGAAGCGGAGCAATCGCTGAGTTTGCCGCCTCCCTCAGCCTATACTGATTTTGCGCAAGTATTACAGCAGTCTTCGGCAGGCTTAAAAATAAGTGGAGTGTCTGCGGGGCAGTTGCAAGCGTTGCGCAGCTATATTTCACGCAAATATAGAGTTGCGCCGCAAATTACTAACGCCTTGATTCATATGGCTTATACCAATGGGCGTGAAAAGAACATAGATCCTTTACTGATATTGGCGGTGATTGCTATTGAATCCACTTATAACCCCTTTGTAGAAAGTCATGCCGGTGCACAAGGTTTAATGCAAGTGATGACTAGGGTGCATCAGGACAAGCTAGAGATGTATAGCGAAGGCGATTTATCAGTGTTTAGTCCTGAAGCCAATATACGAGCAGGTACACAGATCTTAGCGGATTGTCGTAAACGTAGAGGTTCTATTACCGGGGCACTGTCTTGTTATGTGGGTGCCATAGGCCCCAGTGATGGCGGGTATGGTGCTAAGGTGCTGGCCGAACGCCGCCGCATTGCGTTGGCGTCCGGGATTGCAGTTAAAGATTAATGCAAAAAAGATGGCATTAGCCCAAAAATTTTTGCATGCGCTCCACCGCTTGTTCTAAACGCTCTAAAGACGTGGCGTAAGAGAAACGTATCATTTGTTGGGCGTAAGCCGGGCCAAAATCTAAACCTGGTACAGCAGCAACTTGTGCTTCGTGCAGCAGCCTATGAGAAAAGTCCTGACTGTCATCGCTGTGTTGGCTAATGTCAGCATAAATATAGAAAGCGCCATCGGGCTTTACAGGCACGTGCAGCCCCATAGAATCAAAAGCGGGCAGTAAGAAATCACGGCGCGCTTTAAAGGCTAAACGGCGCTGCTCGTAAATTTCCATGGCCGCAGGCTCAAAACAGGCGAGAGCCGCGTGCTGAGCGGGCGAGGGGGCACATATGGTTAGGCTGGCCGCCATTTTTTCTACGGCAGGTTGAATCTCTTTAGGTAGAATTAACCAGCCTAAGCGCCAGCCTGTCATATGGAAGTACTTGGAAAAGCTATTAACAATAATAAGACTTGGGTCTAAACAGAGTGCACTTTGCGGTTGATCCTCATAATATAAACCCAAGTAGATTTCATCCATAATGATGAAACCATTACGTGCTTTGACGGCTTTAATTAAGGCTTTCAGCTTATCGGGGGCAATGGTGGCGCCCGTAGGATTGCTAGGTGAGGCAATCAACACACCGCGAGTGTTATCTGTCCAGTGATTTTCTATATCGGCGGCAGTGAGTTGGTAGCGGTTTGCAGCTGTACTAGGGATAAGAGTAGGCACACCACCTGCTGCGAGTATGAAATTTTGATTGGCCGGATAAGAAGGGTCAGGCATTAATACCTCATCTCCTTCATTGATTAAAGCTAGGGTTGCTAAACTTAGGGCGCCAGAAGCTCCAGCAGTAATCATTATTTGATCCGGATCTACCGTGGCATTAAAATGATCGACATAGTAATGGCAAATAGCCTCTTTGAGTGCAGTAATACCAGAGGGTGGTGTATATTGTGTATGGCCAGCAGCAGCCGCTTTTTTTAAGGCCTCTACCACCGAGGGTGGCGCAGTAAAATCAGGCTCGCCAATGCCAAGGCTAATAATATCCATCCCTTGAGCCATTAAGGCTTGGGCTTCTTTAAAAAGATCGACCGCTCTAAAAGGCATAACTAGTTGTGTACGGTGGGCAAGGCGGGGCATAAACGATGTCTCAAGAATTAAAAGTAATAGTAAATAGGTAAAAAGGGGGCAAAATGCAAGATGCATCTAGACGTGCCTTTTTCGGTGCCAAAGCACCAGAAGTCAGCCAGTGGGATCAACTTTTATTGCAGTTACAACGTAAAACCCAAGGGCAACTGCGTGGACTAGACCATGAAGAACAAGTGGTGTACAGACCAAGCATATTGGCTGATCTACATCATGCTAGGCAATTATGCCACGCCTTTGATGCCAGTCTCTATGTTTTGGGCCAGCATACTCCCGTCAGTGATGGCACTAAACCGATAGTGTGGCTGGATTTAACTGCACTTAATCAGTTGATGCCTATAGACCCACAAAAAAATCAGTGGTTCGTGCAGGCAGGTGTTTGTCTAGGCCAGCTCAGAGAAGTAGGTTTTGATTTAGCCTCTTCATTACCTGATGAACTTAGCGTGGCTAACTGGCTCGCTGATCCACAATGGCAATCCTATAGCTTAGCGCAATTACCACAAAGTGGCTTAGTTCATGCTTCCTTAATGACGGCTGATGGTTCAGTTAATAGCTTGGGTTTATTTGGAGAGAAAAACACTAAACCGTTAAATACGGCATTTTTACGGCGTATTGTGCCCGAGCTCTTTCAGCTTGCAAACTCTGAGCTAGCGCAGGTGTTATTAGACCCACCCCAATGGTTAGGACGTTATCGATTAGATATATTTACTACTAAAAATACCGAATTGAATTTAGCCCATTTGCTTTTAGGCCATGGTGGCGATTTAGGTATTTTAGAGTGGGTAGTTATTAATAAAAAAGAGCGCAAAACGCCAGTGCCTTTTGCCCCCTCTATTAATCCTGACCCCACTTTGCAAATGGCCGCTCAGGAGTTAGATGCGGCTATCAAACAGCTTTTTGATCCTGAAGGGTTGTTTTCCTTTAGCCAAAACGCCTAGGTTGGGTTGTTTAATGTTGTGCCGCAGCATGTTTAAAATGGTGCGAGCGAGTAAGATAGTTACATGTCTGCTTTTTTCTAATCAGTATTTACTCTTGTGGGGTAGTTAGCATAATGGATGAAAATTTTCGTAAAGCCGCGCTGGAATATCATGAGCAAGGGCGCCCGGGTAAGCTGTCAGTGGTTCCTACTAAGCAGTTAGCAAACCAGCGGGATTTAGCGTTGGCCTATTCACCAGGGGTAGCTGCGGCTTGTGAGGAAATTGTAGCTGATCCTCAAAATGCGTATAGGTATACGGGGCGCGGCAATTTAGTGGGTGTTATTACAAATGGTACTGCTGTTTTAGGTTTGGGCAATATAGGTGCCTTGGCTTCTAAGCCAGTCATGGAAGGCAAGGCGGTGTTATTCAAAGCTTTTGCCGGCATTGATGTGTTTGATATTGAAATCAATGAAAATGATCCTGATAAGCTCGTAGATATTATTGCAGGTTTAGAGCCTACCTTTGGCGGCATTAATCTCGAAGATATTAAAGCCCCTGAATGTTTTGAAGTGGAAAGCAAGCTGCGGGAGCGTATGAATATTCCCGTCTTTCATGATGATCAACACGGTACAGCTATTTGTGTAGCCGCTGCTTGTTTAAATGGTTTAGCTGTTGTTGAAAAAGATATAAAAAAAGTAAAAGTAGTGGTTTCAGGTGCGGGTGCAGCGGCGTTGGCTTGCATAGATTTACTGGTGGACCTAGGCCTTCCCAAAGAGCATATTTGGCTTACCGATATTGAAGGGGTGGTCTACGAGGGCCGTACTGTCTTAATGGACGAGAAAAAAGCGCAGTATATGCAAAGTACAGAGGCACGTTTGCTGGGCGATGTAATAGCAGAAGCTGATGTGTTTTTAGGTCTATCTGCTGGGAATGTTTTAAAGCCCGAGATGGTGGCGAAAATGGCGCCTAGGCCATTAATTTTAGCCTTGGCTAACCCACAGCCAGAGATATTGCCTGAGGTGGCTCATGCGGTGCGTGATGATGTGGTGATGGCCACAGGCCGCTCAGACTACCCCAATCAAGTGAATAATGTTTTGTGCTTCCCTTATATCTTCCGCGGTGCTTTGGATATTGGAGCTACTACCATTACACGTAGTATGGAAAAAGCCGCAGTGCATGCCATATGTCAGTTGGCTAGAGAAGAGCAAGATGAGTTGGTTGCAGCCGCTTATGGTTTAGATAATAATGAGTTTGGTCCCACGTATTTTATTCCCAAACCCTTTGATTCACGCCTGATTTCACGTATTGCGCCTGCAGTAGCTCAAGCAGGAATGATGGATGGGGTTGCCACTCGTCCTATTAGTGATTTCACCAGCTATATCTATCAGCTGCAACAGTTTATGTATCGCTCCGGCGCCTTTATGAAACCCATCTATGGGATTGCTAAAGGCTTGGTTAAAGATGGCGGTAAGGCGCGCATTGTTTATGCTGAAGGTGAGGATGAGCGGGTATTACGTGCTGTGCAGGTTGTGGTGGATGAAAAGCTAGCAAAGCCCATTTTAGTAGGTCGTCCCTCAGTCATTGAGCAGCGTATTAAACGCTATGGTTTACGCATTCGCATTGGTGTGGATGTAGAGATCACTAATCCTGAGCAAGATGATCGCTTTAATACCTATTGGAATAATTACTGGGAGTTGCGCTGCCGAGACGGGGTAACGCCAGAAATGGCCAGGGTAGAAATGCGCAGACGTTTTACTCTTATTGGCACCATGATGCTACATTTAGGTGAAGCTGATGGCATGATTTGTGGTACGGTAGGCACCTACGGAAATCATCTACGTTATGTGGATGAGCTGATTGGTAAAGCTCCGGGCGCCAAAACATATGGCGCGATGAACATACTACTATTAGGTGAGCGCACGGTGGCCATTGCTGATACTCACGTAAACGACAATCCCACTGCTGAGCAAATAGCTGAAATTACCATAGCAGCCGCTGAGCGTATGAAAGGTTTTAGCTTAGAGCCTAAAGTGGCCTTGTTATCACGATCTAATTTTGGTACAGAGGTTACACCTAATAGTGTAAAAATGCGTGAGGCTTTAGCTATCATACGTGAGCAAGCCCCCGATTTAGAAGTAGATGGTGAAATGCATGGCGATTGTGCTTTAGATGAGCAAATGCGCAAAAGCATTTTGCCTAATACCACTTTATCAGGTTCTGCAAATTTACTTATCTGCCCTAGCGCAGATGCGGCAAATATTGCCTATAATTTACTGAAAACCGATGGGGGTGGTAAAGCTGCCATAGGGCCATTTTTACTCGGTGCGAATGCGCCGATTAGTATTTTGACAGCTACCTCTTCTGTGCGTCGTATTATTAACATGACGGCCATGACAATATTAGAGGCGAATGTCAAAGCGTAATTTCCCAATCAATACCTAATTATTTTTTTATTAAAACCTTATTAAAATCTTATTATGCAAGCAAGGCTGCAAACAGCCTTAGCTGCATAATTGCATAAACATATATCGCAATGATTACAGTTAAAATCCAGTTATTATCCACCCTAAGTCAGGAGGCAGGTTAATGAATCAAGCGCCTAAGTCGCTGCAGGCTTTGTTGCAGGCAGGTGGCCTGATTGATGTCACCGAATCTCAGTACCAAGAGGCTTTTCAGTTAGCTAAAGCGGCAGATATTACTGCCATAGTAGTAGAATGTGATCGTGCACGCAGTCTGTCTGCTGTGTTGCGTGCTGTTGTTAAAGCCGTTGAGTACCCTGAGTTTATTGGTAAAGACTTAGATGCACTTTATGATTGCCTATGTGACACGGTTTTAGATCAAAAAACAGGGTTGTATTTATGGTTTAATAAACTCCACACGGGTGATCCCGCATTAGCAGAAGGGGCTGAGGCAATTCTTAGTGTTTGTAATGATGTAACGGATTTTTCTAGTAATAAAGGTCGTTACTTTGGCTATAGCATAGTACATGCTGGTAAACACCCAGACCCAGAGCCTGGAGTGAGTCCCGCACCGTATGCGGGTGGTTTTGACGATTAATCTTAATCGGTCCAAGCTAACTGGCCGCGTATAGCGCCCAGTAGGGCAATAGCAGCCGTTTCGGTACGTAATACTCGGCTACCAAAACGCATAGCAATGGCACCTTTAGTTAGTGCCATTTTCTTTTCCTCTTCAGACCAACCGCCCTCAGGGCCTATGAGTAATACCCAATGAGTACTATTTATGTCTGCTGCCTGTGCAAAGGCGGCAGTAAAGTCTTGGCTGGCATCAGGATCACAAAATAACAGTTGTGTATTGTTATCTACATTTTGCGTAAACTGAGCCATGGTTTGTAGAGGCTCTACCTTCAGTAAACGGTTGCGGCCACATTGCTCGCTGGCTGCTTGTGCAATGCGTTGCCAGTGAGCTAGGCGCTTTTCTAAGCGTTCGCCGCTGAGTTTTAAGGTGCTGTGTTTGGCGGCAATAGGAATAAGGCTGCTCGCTCCCATTTCCACCGCCTTTTCACAAATCCAGTCCATTTTATCGCCAGTGGCTAAACCTTGGGCTATAGAAATCTGCCAAGGCAGTTCACGCTCTATGTCGTGAAACTGTAGTAGTTGAGCTTGTACAGTCTTCGCTTCGTAGTGCAAGTGCGCTAGGTACTCTCCGCCTTGACCATTAAACAACAGCACTTGGCTTTGATCTGGCAGCCGTAAAACGCGCTGCATGTAGTGGGCAATAGCTTTATCTAAACGCACAGCTAGCCCATGCTCTAAGGCGGTGGCTAAGTTATTTTCACAAAAGAAACGGGGCAGATTCATAGCAAAGAGTCGTATAAAAAGAAAGGGATGGTATTGATTTTAAGCTAGAAAACACAGAGACGCCTAGTGCGGCGCAATAATGCTAAAATCAAACCTTTTAGAACTTCTGATTGCTGGTGAGCACCTCATGGATATTCCATCTTCCACTGCTAAAACTATGGCTAATGCAATTCGCGCCTTGGCCATGGATGCCGTTCAACAAGCCAAATCCGGTCACCCCGGTGCCCCCATGGGCATGGCTGAAATTGCCGAAGTCTTATGGCATAGACACTTAAAACACAATCCCACCAACCCTGATTGGTTTGATCGCGACCGTTTCGTTCTATCAAATGGTCACGGTTCCATGTTGATTTATGCTTTGTTACATTTAACGGGGTATGATCTACCCATAGAAGAGCTTAAAAACTTCCGTCAACTGCATTCGCGTACGCCTGGGCACCCCGAAGTCGGGTATACCGCAGGCATAGAGACCACCACAGGCCCGCTTGGGCAGGGTTTGGCTAACGCGGTCGGTATGGCTTTAACTGAAGCCATGCTGGCTAAAGAGTTTAATCGCCCAAATCACACGGTGATTGATCACTTCACATATGTGTTTGCTGGCGATGGTTGTCTTATGGAAGGGATTTCCCATGAAGCCTGTTCTTTGGCTGGTACCTTAAAGCTGTCTAAACTGATTGTGCTTTATGATGACAACGGTATTTCTATTGACGGTCAGGTGCAGCCTTGGTTTAGCGATAATACTCCAGAACGTTTCCGCAGTTACGGCTGGAATGTGATTCCGGATGTGGATGGTCATAATGCTGAAGCAGTAGATGCAGCCATTGCCCAAGCTAAAGCGGATGCGGCTAAAAACTTAGGGCCTACGTTAATTTGTTGTCGCACTGAAATTGGTAAAGGTTCGCCTAATTTAGCTGGCTCTGAAAAGTCGCATGGTGCGCCCCTAGGTGATGATGAAATTGCCCTCACCCGCGCGGCCATTGAATGGCCTCATGCCCCGTTTGTGATCCCGACTGAGGTTTACGAGCTGTGGGATGCTAAAACGTCTGGAGCAGAAATGGAGTCCGAGTGGAATACGCGCTTTTGTGCTTATAAAGCTGAATTCCCTGAGCTAGCAGCCGAGTTAAATCGTCGTATGAGTGGCGCGTTACCAACTGATTTTGCGCAAAAAGCCCAAGATTTCATCGCACAAACTAATAACGAAGCAAAAACCGTAGCTTCACGTAAGGCCTCTCAGTTAGCCATTACCGCTTTGGTGCAACATGTGCCAGAAATGCTAGGGGGCTCCGCTGATCTCACCGGTTCAAATCTTACCAATTGGGAAGGGGTTGCCCCATTACGGGTGAATGAAAATGGGCTGGAGTTTGGGCGTCATATTAATTATGGTGTGCGCGAATTCGGTATGGCCGCCATTATGAATGGCATCGCCTTACATGGCGGCTATATTCCTTTTGCCGGCACCTTTCTGACCTTTTCTGATTACTCCCGTAATGCGATCCGCATGGCAGCGCTGATGAAGCAACGTGTGGTGCACGTGTTTACGCATGACTCCATTGGTTTAGGCGAAGATGGCCCTACGCATCAGTCTGTAGAGCATGCTGCCAGTTTACGTTTAATTCCAAACCTCCACGTATGGCGTCCGTGTGATACCACGGAAACCGCAGTGGCTTGGGTGGAAGCTTTATCACGTCCACAAAGTGTGGGTATGCAAGTCAAAGACGGTGGGCCCAGTGCCTTGTTATTATCTCGTCAAAATCTACCCTTTGTGGCCCGTGATGCAAATACAGTGTCTGCTATTGCTCGGGGTGGTTATGTGTTGAGTGATGTTGAAAACCAAGACCCTCAAGCCATTATTATTGCCACGGGTTCTGAAGTAGGGATTGCTATAGATGCCCAGCAAC
The DNA here is from genome assembly GCF_057475285.1 of Paenalcaligenes sp. DL 309. Taxonomy (NCBI): domain Bacteria; kingdom Pseudomonadati; phylum Pseudomonadota; class Betaproteobacteria; order Burkholderiales; family Alcaligenaceae; genus Paenalcaligenes; species Paenalcaligenes sp. DL 309. Next base: position 241,107 of record NZ_JBYBKW010000002.1, on the reverse strand, counting down.
AGTTAGCAAATCGAGGGGTTGCCGTGCGTGTGGTGTCTATGCCGTGCACTAATGTATTTGATGAGCAATCCGCAGAGTGGCGTAATAGTGTGCTATTACCACATGTGCCGCGTGTGGCTATAGAAGCAGGATCCACTTCTGGGTGGTATAAGTACGTGGGCTTAGACGGCGCTGTAATAGGTTTAGATACTTACGGTGAGTCGGCTCCAGCAGGAATATTATTCGAGCATTTTGGGATTACGGCAGCTAAGCTGGTTCAAGCCGTAGAGCAAATTTTGTAAAGGAATTTTCTAATGACTATTCGTGTCGCTATTAACGGTTACGGTCGCATTGGCCGAATGACATTACGCGCTCACTATGAGTACGGTAAAAAGCACGGTATTGAAATCGTGGCCATTAACGCTCCTGGCCAAGATGAAGTGGCCCGTCATTTAACACGCTATGATTCCGTGCATGGTCGTTTTAATGCAGATGTGGCTTTGTCTGAAGACAATAAGTTTTTAATTGTAGATGGCGATCGCATCCATTTATTGTCTGAGCGTGATCCCGCCAAATTGCCTTGGGGTGAGCTTAACGTAGATGTGGTATTGGATTGTACCGGCCGTTTTACCACTAAAGAAGCCGCCGGTGCTCACCTTAAAGCGGGGGCTAAAAAAGTGCTGATTTCAGCCCCTGGCGGTAAGGATGTAGACGCTACCGTGGTCTACGGTGTAAACCACGATGTGCTTAAAGCCACTGATACTGTGGTATCAAATGCTTCGTGCACCACAAATTGTCTCGCACCTTTAGTACAACCTTTGCACCAAGAACTAGGTGTGGTTAATGGCTTAATGACTACCATTCACGCTTATACCAATGATCAAGTGTTGATTGATGTGGCGCATAAAGATTTACGCCGTGCGCGTGCTGCCGCAGAAAGCATTATTCCTACTAAAACCGGTGCCGCGGCCGCGGTTGGTTTAGTATTGCCGGAGTTAAACGGGAAGCTAGACGGTTATGCCGTACGAATTCCTACGGTTAACGTCTCTATGGTTGATCTCACTTTTGTGGCAGAGCGTGACACCACGGTAGAAGAAGTGAATACTATCTTGAAAACAGCCGCTGAAGGTCGTTTACAAGGCGTATTGGAATATTGTGATGAGCCCTTAGTTTCAATTGATCATAATCACAGCACAGCTTCCAGTATTGTGGATTCCTTATTAACGAAGGTCTCTGGTCGCTTGGTTAAAGTCGCCGCCTGGTATGACAACGAATGGGCGTTTTCTGTGCGTATGTTAGATACCACTGCTGCGATGATGGCTGCTAAATAATTGCTATGAGTACTCATCAAATTATTACGTTGGCTGAGCTGGCTGCAGCGGGAAAGTTGGAAGGTAAGCGGGTTTTTATTCGCTCTGATATGAATGTGCCCCTGAGTAATGGCGAGATTACCGAAGACACCCGCATCAAAGCCTCTTTACCGGCCATACGTATGGCCTTAGATGCGGGCGCAGCAGTCATGGTTACCTCTCACTTAGGGCGTCCCAAAGAGGGTGTGGTTACGCCTGAAGACTCGCTGGCCCCTGTGGCAGAACGTCTAGCAAAGATGCTGGCGTGGCCTGTGCCCTTACGCCGTGATTGGGTAGATGGTGTGGAGGTAGAGCCTGGGCAAGTGGTTATGCTGGAAAATTGCCGATGCAATGTGGGTGAAAAGGCCAATGATTTAGACTTAGCTAAAAAAATGGCAGCCTTGTGTGATGTTTTTGTACACGATGCTTTTGGCACAGCTCACCGTGCGCAGGCCTCCACAGAAGGCATAGCCCGTTTTGCTCCTATTGCTTGTGCGGGACCCTTGTTAGCGGCTGAGTTAGAGGCATTGGGGCGTACCCTTAAAGATCCAGCGCGTCCTTTAGTAGCCATTGTAGGTGGGGCGAAGGTCTCTACGAAGTTATCTATATTAAGCGCATTAGCCGATAAGGTGGATCAGCTTATTGTAGGGGGCGGCATTGCTAATACTTTCATGGCGGCAGAAGGCATAGCCATTGGTAAATCCTTAGCTGAAATCGATCAAATTGATGAGGCTAAGGCAGTTATAGCGCAAATGAAGCAGCGCGGGACAGCCATTCCTGTACCTGTTGATGTGATTTGTGCTAAAAGCTTTTCGACCGATGCCACGGCCACCACTAAGGCCGCCACCGATGTAGAGGACGATGATCTGATCTTAGATATAGGACCGAAGTCTGCACGACAGTTAGCGGATATTTTGCGCAATGCCGGCACCATCGTCTGGAATGGCCCTGTGGGAGTGTTTGAGTTTCCTGCATTTGCCAGCGGTACGCGTACTTTAGCCAATGCCATTGCCGATTCAAACGCTTTTTCTATAGCCGGTGGTGGTGATACCTTAGCGGCCATAGCGAAGTTTGGCATTGCGGATAAGGTGGGCTATATCTCCACGGGCGGTGGTGCTTTCTTGGAGTTTTTAGAAGGTAAAAAACTGCCTGCAGTGGCGGTGTTAGAGCAGCGCGCTTTGAGTAAATCGTAGTTAAGTTTATAAATTGAGTTTATAAATTGAATTTGTAGTCTAAAAAAAAGCAGAATAGTATTATTCTGCTTTTTTTTATCTGATCTATCACGGGTTCCAAGCGGCTGCTTTATTTGGAGGCGGGTAATACGCTGATGCTTATTCCTTCTTTACCAATATCAAACTGCATTAAATCCACCCCTACTACTAATGGGCCTGCATACGTTTTTCGGGTGGCATTGATAATATCTTCGTCAGTGGGAGCGGAGATTTCCGCATCATCATAACGAGCGATATGACTATAGACTGCCATTTTGGGTTTGGTTTGCTCAAATACCGTTCCAGCTTGTTCAGGTGAAACATGGTGAGCAAAAATTCGTTGGAAGGCAGAGGATTTTTTGAGTAGCTCGGGCTTAATGGCAGCAACTTCGTGTATAAGTATGTCTACATCTTTACCCTGTTTAATGACATTATCACTTAGACGTGTATCGCCAGAGATAACTACACTGCGGCCATCATAATCAACTCTATAACCAACGGCAGGTTTAATTACGTCACCATGATCCACTTCAAAGCTGGTGACTTTTACACCATCTTTTTCATAAACCACGGCAGGGGTTTCAAATTCATGGGCTTCTACCGCAATACCTTCAGGAGGATTTTTTTCGTCTTCTAAGCGGATTTTAATGTCATCTTCATACGCGAGCTGTAAACCATCCATGAGTTTCTTAATGCCGGTAGGTCCGTAAATAACAAAAGGAGAGGTTCGCTGAGCATATTGAGGACGTAACCAGCCGGTAAGCCATAAATCAGGAATGCCACTGGTATGGTCAGAATGAAAATGAGTAATAAAATGAGCATCAATGCTACCCATAGGTACGCCAGCTTGCCATACACGTATAGCGGTTCCTCTACCAACATCAATAATAAGTTTTTGTGATCCCGCCTCAATGAGAGTGCTTTGACTAAAACGTTCTGGGCGAGGATTAGGTACACCGGTGCCTAATAATGTGACTTTGAAATCACCAGCCAGTAGGCTAGTTGAGCAAATAGCTAAAGCGATACCTGTTAAGGCTTTGGATAATTTAGTTATATTCATGTCTCTCTCTTTTTCTCTCTATCTAGTGAGTAATAGTTCGAATTTTTATTTATATGGTTGTGCGCGCTTTACCCTTCTTAAAACAAGCTTGCCATATAGTGAAATAAAGTATAGCTGGAAAAAAAGAGATACTAGTTATAGTAAATATGGGGAGTACTATAAGAAAACGTTATGACTCTGCAGTAAGAGAAAAGCTAAGTTTTTTTCATAATGGCTGGGTAATACCAGCTTAATACCACCGCCCGGGCTATTACATACATAATTAAGGCCCACCACAATCCGGTATTTTGATGTTGATTGGCCCACCAAGTCCCTAAGCCTACAAGCACACCTAGAGCTATTAAGGTGGAGTTACGCATAGCCTTAGTGTGAGTCACTCCAATAAAAATTCCATCAAGCTGAAAGGCGGCAAAAGACACAAAAATATAAATCGCCGCTAAGTTTTTATACTGCGAGGCGGTATATTGCACGTCTACGTCTTGTGTTAACCAGGTAATAAACACATTGGCAAAGAGAAATACCAGTATTGCTAGTAATAAGGCGGTGACGGCAGCTAAGACAGTGGTGTCAGTAACTTCACGTTGAAAGCGCACTTTGTCCTTAGCTCCATAAGCATGGCCCACTCGCATCTCTGCCACATTGGCATAGCCATCTAAGAAAAAAGCGGATAAAGAAACAAACTGCAGCAAAATATGATTCGCCGCTAGGGTTTCATCACCAAAGTTAGCGCCTTGTTTCGCAAACCAAGCAAAACCGGTAATTAATGCTAGCGTGCGAATCATGATATCCCGATTCACTTGAAATAACGCTAACATGCGTAGCTTATCGAATATTCGATGTTGTAAAACTTTAGCTCGTTGCCACGGTTGATGGAGTTCCATTTTTGGCAATAGTAAAAATAAGGCAAAGGTTAAAGCCAGCCACTCAGCTAAGACTGTGCCTAAAGCTATGCCTTTAACCCCCATATCCAAACCCATGACAAACACTACGTTCAATGCCATATTGAGGCCATTTAATAGTAGCTGCACCCACAGTAAATGGGTGGTCCAACCCATGCCTATAAACGTTCCTAATAAGGAAAAGGTCATAAGCGTGGCAGGTGCACCCCAAATACGTATATAGAAATAATCACGTACGCCGGTATTCACAGCTGGGCTAGCATTTAAGAAATGCGTAGCAATGAGTTCAATGGGCTTTTGCAAAACGATGAGACTAATACCTATGAGCAGTCCTAGCAAAATCGTACGAAAAACTAAAGCATGCATTTCATCGTGATCATTGGCACCGTGTGCTTGTGCCATAAACCCCGTAGTGCCCATGCGCAAAAAACCAAAACCCCAGTACACAAAGCTAAATACTAACGCGGCTAAGGCAATTGCTCCCAAATCGCTAGCATCGCCTGTTTGGCCAATTACAGCAGTATCTACTAAACCTAAAATAGGCACGGCCGAGTTGGCTAAGATAATGGGTAAGGCTAAACGTATAAGACGTAAGTAATTATTCGGAGACATTAAGAAAAGACAAGAAGACAGTTAATCCAAAAGTGCATCATAGCCTTGCAGAGTGTTTGGATATAGGAAATCAAAGCCGCTCTGGAGTAAACGTTGATTAGAGAAGTGCTTGCTATCATAAGCTAGATTACTATCTAACGTAGGAGCAGTGACGCCTAAGCGCTGTGCTATATGCTTATAAAGCTGACTGATAGCTAAAGGGGTATTGTCAGTGCCTAGGTAACAGTCTGCCGGCGCAGGCAGTTGTAGCACATGCGCGCATACACGGGCGGCATCCTCAATGTGAATACGGTTGGCATAATTATCAGCCGCGGGGTTAACAGTCACTTTGCCTTCACGTAAACGATTAAATAAATAATTACGCCCTGGGCCATACAGACCAGTAAATCGAATAACCGTTAACTTATCGCCTAATTCGGCCCGTAAAAACGCTTCCGCCTTAAGCAGCGCTTCGCCATTAAATGCTGGCGGACTGAGGGGGGAGAGTTCATCTTGGGCATCTGGATGTGGGCCATAGACGGCAGTGGAAGAAATGAACACAAAGTGTTTTAAGGTGTTTTTATCTATGTTTTCCAAAAGATTTATTAAGCCCGTTTCATAGACTGCGGCGTAGTTTTCAGGAGTGCGACCCCCCGGCGTAGCGCTATAAACGATGTGAGTGGCTGCAGGAAGTGTGCTTAAAGATGCCGTCGTGGTTACGTCTGCCGCCAGAGTAGATTGAAAGTTTGTGGCTTGACCACTACGATTAACCGCAGTGGATTGCCAGTTTTTTTGATTTAAATAGGGTAGGGTACGTTGTGCTAAGTCACCGGCACCTATCCAAACTAAGAGATTGATCATAATCGCTCCTGTTATGATTGTAATAGTGGTTGTTAGTGTGGGATTGTTCTATTCTAGGCAATGGGAGGAGTGGTGACGGCAAAATTTGATATTATTGGTGATATTCACGGGCATGCGGACGCATTGCATGAGTTATTGTATAAATTAGGTTATCAACAGCAAAACGATACCTTCATTCACCCCGCTCAACGTCAGGTCTTGTTTTTAGGGGATTTGATTGATAGGGGGCCGCAGCAATTAGAGGTATTACGCACCGTAAAAAACATGATAGATGCAGGTTCCGCGCGTACGGTAATGGGTAACCACGAACTTAATGCCATTGGTTGGACCTTTTATGATGCACAAGGTCAAGCACTGCACCCCATTATTTTAAAGACAAAAGTGGCCATAAACGGGTTGAAGCCCGTTTGAAGTGGTGGGAAGATAAAGGCACCTTGGCAGAAGTGGCTTTTTTACCCTCAGGCGTGGCGGCCCAGCTGCCTATTATTCAGGTTGATGAGGTCTTAGCGCCTTATGCAGCGGTTGATAGGCCGACTTTTGTGGGTCATTATTGGTTTAGCGGCAAACCGCAGCCCTTGACGGCACAAATTGCTTGTTTAGATTACAGCGTGGCCAGAGGTGGGCAGCTCGTAGCCTATCGCTTTGATGGTGAAAGTCAATTAGATGCCTCTAAATTTATTGCCGTCTAAAATATAAAAATATTTAGGATACATAATGGATACTACACGTTTAGAACGTCAACACCCCGATCAATTACTCGTAGGCTTGGTTTCCGTATCAGACCGTGCCTCATCCGGTGAGTATAAAGACGAAGGCATTCCTGCTTTACAAGAATGGTTAGATAAAGCCTTAGTACAACCTTCTCAATACGCCACGCGGTTAGTAGCTGATGAGCCTGATCAGGTGTCGGCCGCATTAATAGAGTTAGTAGATGAATTGGGTTGTGATCTGGTTTTAACTACCGGTGGTACCGGCCCCGCGCGCAGAGATATTACCCCTGAGGCCACCTTAGATGTGGCCACTAAGGAAATGCCGGGTTTTGGGGAGCAAATGCGTCAAATTAGTTTGCAGTTTGTGCCCACGGCTATTTTATCGCGCCAAGTGGCAGTGATTCGTGAAACCGCCGATCACGCAGCACTTATTATTAATTTACCCGGTCAGCCCAAAGCTATCGCGGAAACGCTCGAAGGCTTAAAAGATGCAGATGGTAAATCGGTAGTGGCCGGCGTATTTGCCGCTGTACCGTATTGCATAGATCTGATCGGTGGGCCATACATAGAAACAAATGAAAACGTAGTGGCCGCATTTAGGCCTAAATCAGCACGTCGTTAGTGCTAAAATCAAGATATTCTATACGCACTAGACAGTGCGTATTTTCACTATTTGCTACAAGGAGAATTCATCATGGCTTTGGTTTCCCTGCGTCAGTTGCTCGATCATGCCGCTGAACATAATTATGGTATCCCAGCGTTTAACGTTAACAACCTCGAACAAGTCCAGGCCATTATGGAAGCAGCCCATGAGACAGATAGTCCTGTCATCATGCAGGCATCCGCTGGAGCGCGTAAATACGCTGGCGAAGGCTTTCTTAAACATTTAATTCAAGCGGCAGTTGAGACTTATCCGCATATTCCAGTGGTCATGCACCAAGATCACGGTCAGTCTCCTGCTATTTGCCAAGGCGCGATAGATCTGGGTTTCTCTAGTGTGATGATGGATGGTTCTCTTAAAGAAGACGGTAAAACGGTTGCTGATTTCGAATACAACGTTGAAGTGACCCGTAAAGTGGTTGAAATGGCGCATAAGTTAGGCGTTACCGTTGAGGGAGAGCTCGGCTGCTTAGGTTCTTTAGAGACCATGCAAGGCGATAAAGAAGACGGTCATGGTTTTGAGGGCACTCTCACTATGGATCAGCTTTTAACTAGTCCCGAAGAGGCGGCTGAGTTTGTGCGCCGTACCCAACTCGATGCCTTGGCGATTGCTATTGGTACTAGCCACGGTGCCTATAAATTTACCCGTGAACCCACTGGCGATATTTTATCTATAGATCGCGTGAAAGAAATTCACGCTCGTTTACCTAATACGCATTTAGTCATGCATGGTAGCTCCAGTGTGCCTCAAGAGCTGTTGGCAGAGATCCGTCAGTTTGGTGGCGACATCAAAGAAACTTACGGTGTGCCCGTAGCTGAAATTCAAGAAGCCATTAAGTTTGGCGTACGTAAAGTCAATATTGATACCGACATTCGCTTAGCCATGACGGCTGCTGTGCGTAGATTTATGTTTGAAAACCCAGAGAAATTTGACCCACGTGAGTTTTTGAAGCCAGCACGTGAAGCGGCTAAAGCCATTTGCGTGGCGCGTTATCAGCAGTTTGGTACGGCTGGTAACGCCTCTAAGATTAAGCCCATTCCCCTGAGCGAAATGGCGGTTAAATACGCAGCGGGTGAGCTTGCTCAGCGCGTCGAATAATTATTCATAGGATCAAAAACTGTGCCTGCTCTATCCTCAAGCACGCTGCAATCACTGCCTTTACTTGGTAGAGGAAAAGTACGTGATATGTATGCGATCGATGACAAACATCTTTTGATTGTTGCCTCAGACCGTCTTTCTGCCTTTGATGTGATCCTTGATGATCCTATCCCCGGTAAGGGGGCGGTGTTAACGCATTTGACTGAGTTTTGGTTAGAAAAGCTCGCTCATATGGTTCCCAATCACGCTACGGGCGTAGACCCACTTAGCGTGGTGCCTGCTGCTGAACACGCTTTGGTAAAAGATCGCTCTATGGTGGTCAAGCGCTTAAAACCTATTATGGTTGAATGCGTAGCCCGCGGTTATGTAGTGGGTTCAGGGTGGACGGATTATCAAAAAACAGGTGCTATTTGCGGCATTGCTTTACCCGCTGGCTTAGAGCAAGCACAAAAGTTGGATGAACCCATCTTTACGCCAGCGGCTAAGGCGGAAGTAGGGGCTCATGATGAAAACGTCAGTTTTGAATATGTGGTTAATGAGCTGGGTTTAGAGCTAGCTGAAAAGTTGCGTGCCATTACATTAGCTTTATATAGTGCGGCGGCTGAGTACGCGGCGCAGCGAGGAATTATTATTGCTGATACCAAATTTGAGTTCGGCTTAGATGACGAGGGCGTACTACATTTGATGGATGAAGTATTAACACCTGATTCTTCCCGTTTCTGGGATGCGGCTACGTATGCTGTAGGCCATAATCCAGAGTCTTTTGATAAGCAATTTGTGCGCGATTGGTTAGAAGCCCAAGATTGGGATAAAACCGCACCCGCACCCCGCTTACCTGCAGACATCATAGAAAAAACAGCGGCAAAATATGCTGAAGCTGTAAGCCGTTTAGGAGCGTAGTTGAAATGACCACAGCAAAAATAAAAGTTGGTCTTGTTATGGGCTCATCGTCTGATTGGCCTGTAATGCAGCAGGCGGCGAAAGTTTTAACCGATTTTGGTGTACCTTTTGAGGCTAAAGTTGTGTCCGCTCACCGTATGCCGCATGATATGGTGGCGTACGGTGAGCACGCTTCCGCCGAAGGTTATCACGCTATTATTGCGGGAGCGGGTGGCGCCGCTCACTTACCCGGTATGTTAGCGGCGCTCACAGAGGTCCCGGTGTTTGGTGTGCCTGTACCTTCACGGTATCTTAAAGGTGAGGATTCCTTGCTTTCTATAGTACAAATGCCTAAAGGGGTACCGGTTGCGACCTTTGCCATCGGCGAAGCCGGTGCGGCCAATGCAGCCTTACACGTTATTGCCACGATGGCGGTACATGACAGTAGCCTTAAAGCAAAGCTTAATACCTTTAGGGCCGCTCAAACTGAAACGGCGCGTGCTATGCATTTACCTGCCTTGGGTACAGAATAATGTCTACAGTAAAATCACTTTTACCCGGTCAGTGGCTAGGTATGCTCGGAGGTGGGCAGTTGGCGCGTATGTTTTGTCATGTGGCACAACGTATGGGCTATAAGGTGGCCGTTTTAGACCCTGATCGCTTTAGCCCTGCTGGTGCTGCGGCAGATAAACATATTTGTGCGGCGTATGACAATACCACCGCTTTGCAGCAATTAGCCAAATTATGTCCCGCTATTACCACTGAATTTGAAAATGTACCCGCACAAAGCTTGAACTTTTTAGCAAAACATACGCGAGTCACCCCTAGTGGTGGTGCTGTAGCCATAGTGCAAGACCGTATTATTGAAAAGCAATTTATTGCCCAAGCAGGTGTACCAGTTGTGCCCTATGTGGCAGTGCGTAATGCTGCTGATTTACACGCAGCCAGTGATGTGCTTTTTCCTGCTATCTTAAAAGCCGCCCGTTTTGGTTACGATGGCAAAGGCCAAGCCCGAGTACAAAACAAAGAAGAAGCCTTAGCTGCCTTTGCCGAGTTTGGGGAAGTGGATTGTGTTTTGGAAGCCTTACAGCCTTTAGAAGATGAAATTTCTGTAGTGGTAGCTCGTGGGTTAGACGGTGAAACGGCTATTTATACGCCCTCGCATAACCAGCATAGAGACGGTATTTTGGCTATATCCACGGCGGCAAACCCAGAAAATCTCTCTGCTTTTCATGAGAAAGCCCAGCAGGCTGCGGTGGCCATTGCAGAAGCCTTAGACTATTACGGCGTGATGTGTGTAGAGTTTTTTGTGCTGGCAGATGGTTCTTTGTTAGCGAATGAAGTGGCGCCGCGGCCACATAACAGTGGCCACTTCACCATTGAAGCGTGTTTAAGCAGTCAATACGAACAACAAGTACGTGTGATGGCAGGCTTACCCTTAGGTAGTAGCCAAATAGTGCAACCGTCAATCATGCTCAATTTATTAGGCGATCTTTGGTTTGATGAGTGCGAACAATACCGGGAGCCAGATTGGGCACAGTTATTAGCTATACCGGGTGTTTATTTACATTTATACGGCAAGGCCGAAGCGCGGTCAGCCCGTAAAATGGGTCATGTTACCGTAGTAGGCGCTAATCATCATGAAGCTCAACACAGGGCACAAAAAGCCGCTGAGGTGTTAGGATTAAAATGGTATGGCTGATATAACTGCACAAATTAATGATGCTGCTCAGCGTTTAGCAAAGGGGCAGCTAGTCGCCTTCCCCACAGAGACGGTATACGGCTTAGGGGCGGACGCCTCTAACCCTGAAGCCTTGGCCGCTATTTTTGCTGCTAAGGGCCGGCCTACAAACCACCCGGTTATTGTGCATGTGGCTCCTAATGCCGATCTTTCAGCATGGGCATCACCTATTTCGCCTGAGGCTCAGTTATTGATGGATGCTTTCTGGCCGGGCCCTTTAACCTTAATTTTGCCGCGTGCTGAGCAGGCTTTAGCTGCCATTAGTGGTGGGCAAGACACCATAGGCTTGCGTTGTCCTTCGCATCCCGTAGCCCAAGCTTTATTGAAAGCTTTTACTCAAATTAAAGGGCCAGGGGCGGGGGTGGCAGCGCCTTCGGCTAATCGTTTTGGCCAAGTGTCACCCACCCAAGCGCAGCATGTGCGAGATGAGTTTCCTCAGGTAAATCCAAATGAGCTTTATATTTTATCAGGTGGGAGTGCGGATGTAGGTATTGAATCCACCATTGTGGATTTGTCACGTATAGAACAGGGCGTAGGCCCTGTTATATTGCGACCCGGAAGCATTACGGCAGAGCAGATTGCAGGTGTATTAGGTGTAGAGGTCGGGCTTGCAGACAAAAGCCACACCGAAGATGCATCTGCGCCTAGGGTATCAGGCTCTTTAAAAGCGCATTATGCACCTCGTACTCCTTTGTATTTGTTGTCTGAAGCGCAAATTTCCGCTTTGCCTGCGCAGTTTGCTGTGGTCATCACCCTAGACGCTGCTGTGCCAGAAGGTGTGTCCTGTTATCAAGCACCCAAAGAGGCTGCTTTATACGCCAGTAAGCTCTACAGCATGCTGCGTGAGCTAGATGCCCAAGGCTATGAGGCCATTTATGTGCAGCAGCCGCCGCAGTCTGCGTCTTGGGCCGCGATAAATGATCGTTTAGGGCGTGCCGCTGCCGCTTTTACGTAGAAAATCTTGCACCAATTTAATCACTGTCTCAGGCATATCAATGTGGGGAGAGTGGCGGCACGCTTCTAATATGCACAGTTCAGCGTGAGGGATGTTTTTTTTCACATCGTGCACTTGTGCTAAGGTGGCGTATTCGTCATCAGTACCTTGAATGGTTAGTACAGGGCAGCGTATGGCTTGAATTTCTTTTTCTATATTCCAAGCACTTAGGCTGTGCTCGTTACCCCAAACGCCTGCCCAACCCCAAAAGGCCGAATCCACATCCGCATGATAGCGTGCTAAGCGAGACTTCAAGTCGCCTTTTTCATACCAATGAATGGCTTGCTGCACCCCGGCAATGGCTTCAGGTTCCGCATACAGGTGCGGGGCTAAGATAATTATGTTTTTAGCGAGATTTTCTGGCATAGCTGCATAAAGCAGGGCGATGGTTGCCCCATCACTATGGCCAAATAAACTAAAAGGTTGTTGTATCTTTAAGGCTTTAAGCAAGGCAGGTAAAGCATGTTGTGCTTCTGTATGTAAATAATTGCTTTGCCAGAGTTCGTTTGCTGGCCGTGGTGTGCTGTGGCCATAGGCATATCTAGAGTAAACTAAGCCTCTATAGCCTAGCTGCTGGCACAGTTGATCTGGCCATTGTTGCCAATGGCGTACAGAACCCAAGCCTTCATGCAAGAAGATCATAAGAGGTGCATTAGAATCGTTTAAACCTACCCACTGGTATTCAATTTCTATGTTTTTCCCGTCCCAGCTAACGGTAATGTGTTGCGGTAAATAGTTAGGCATTTATATAAAATTATAGAAGAGGATTAGTTATGACAGTAACGACTCAGCAATTACGATTGCTACGTCCCGATGATTGGCATGTGCACTTGCGTGATGGTGCGGTATTGCAATCGGTGGTGGCGCATACAGCAAAGCAGTTTGGTCGAGCTATTATTATGCCTAATTTAACACCCCCGGTTATCAGCACTGAGCAAGCAATTGCTTATAAAGATCGTATTGTGATGGCTTTAGGTGAAGACCCACGCTCACCTGCCTTCACACCTTTAATGACCTTATACCTAACAGATAATACCTCAGCAGAGGAAATAACCAAGGCCAAAGCGTCAGGAATCGTGCACGGGGTGAAACTATATCCAGCGGGTGCAACCACAAACTCGGATGCAGGCGTTACTGACCTTCTGAAGCATTGTGGATCCGCTTTAGAGGCCATGCAAAAGCATGATTTGCCGCTGTTAGTACATGGCGAAGTGACAGACCCTGCGGTAGATGTATTTGACCGTGAGGCGGTATTTATAGATCGAGTGATGCTACCATTGCGCCAGCAATTTCCGGAGTTAAAAGTGGTGTTTGAGCACATCACCACTAAAGAGGGTGCGGATTATGTGGCTACGGCAGAAGGCCCGGTAGCCGCTACCATTACGCCTCAGCACTTATTATATAATCGTAATGCTATTTTTAATGGTGGACTAAGGCCACATTGGTATTGTTTACCCATTTTAAAGCGTGAAAAACACCGCCAAGCCCTGATTGCTGCGGCCACTAGTGATAGTAATAGATTCTTTTTAGGCACCGATAGCGCGCCGCACGTGAAAGGGCAAAAAGAAAAGGATTGTGGGTGTGCCGGCTGTTATTCGGCCTATCACGCCTTAGAGTTATATGCAGAAGCTTTTGAGTCAGTGGGAAAGCTAGATAAACTGGAAGCCTTTGCTAGCTTGAATGGGCCGGCCTTTTACGGTTTACCTGTAAATGAAGATTACGTTACCTTAGAGCGCGTAGAGCACACCATCCCTGAAGTGCTGCCAATGGCTAATGATCAAATTGTGCCATTAGCAGCCGGTGAGCGCCTTAAATGGCGCTTCGTAAAATAAGCTTACTGTTTCAATACGTTATTTTTTATCTTCTAGGGTTTCCCAGCGCTCAAACAACGCTAATAACTCTTCTTCGAGTTCAGAGAGTTTGGTGTTGATGGCTTCGGCTTTATCGTTGCCATCAGCATAAATGCTGGGGTCAGCTAGCTGCTCGGCATATTCCACTTGCTGCTTTTCCATGGCGGCAATTTTTTCCGGTATTTCCTTGAGCTCTTTTTCTTCCCAAGATGCCAAGCGGCTGCGGGCTGAGGTTTTGGCAGCGGGGGTTGCTGTGCGTGCTGCGGCTGCGGCCGCCTCTGCTTTGGCTTTTTCGTTAGCCTTAGCTTGAGCGGGTGTAGGGGTTTCTGGGCGCTGCTCTAGCCAATCGTCGTAGCCTCCCACGTATTCCCCCCATTGGCCATCGCCTTCGGCGGCAATCACTTGGGTGACCACATTGTTTAAAAAGGCGCGGTCATGACTGACTAGCATAACGGTGCCGGTATACTCAGTGAGTAAGCCTTCCAGTAGTTCTAATGTTTCGATGTCTAAGTCGTTTGTGGGTTCGTCTAAAACCAAAACGTTGGTGGGTTGTGCAAACATACGTGCTAAAGCCAAGCGGGCACGCTCTCCACCGGAAAGCGTTTTAACGGGGGAGTGAGCACGGGCGGCAGGAAAAAGGAAATCTTCCAAATAGCTCATAATATGCTTACGTTGGCTGCCAATTTCTACCCATTCGGTTCCCGGGCTAATGGTTTCCGCTAAGGTAGCTTCCTCATCAAGATTGGCACGCATTTGGTCAAAATAACCAATAGTCAATTTTGTACCGTGTTTAATGGTACCGCTATCGGGTTCGTGTAAACCTAATAAAATACGTAGTAGCGTGGTTTTACCGGCACCGTTAGGGCCAATAAAACCAATGCGGTCCCCACGCATAATTACGGTAGAGAAATCGTCAATGAGGATTTTTTCATCAAAGCGTTGACAGAGGTTTTCAGCTTCGATCACAATTTTGCCAGATTTACGGCCTTCGGCAATCGCAAAATTTACATTACCCGAGCGCTCACGGCGTTCAGCCCTTGAGCGGCGTAAAGCTTCTAAGCGTCTAACGCGACCTTCATCACGAGTACGACGGGCTTGTACGCCGGTACGAATCCAAACCTCCTCTTGGGCAAGAAACTTATCAAATTTGGCATTTTGCTGAGCTTCAGATTCTAACCATTCGGCTTTGAGCTCTTGCCAGCGCGTGAAATTGCCCGGAAAGCTAAAGATCTGCCCTCGATCCAACTCAATAATGCGCGTGGCAACGGAATCCAAAAAGGCGCGGTCATGGGTAATTAATACCACAGAGCCCCTGAATTGCTTGAGTTGCTGCTCAAGCCACAAAATACCCTCAAAGTCTAAATGGTTAGTGGGTTCGTCGAGTAATAATAAATCGGGCTGATCTGCCATGGCTTTCGCTAAGGCCACGCGTTTACGCGTACCGCCAGAAAGGGCATCGGTTAAGGCTTCAGCATCTAGATTGAGCTGGTCGATGAGCGCACCCACACGGCCTAAGCGTGCCCAATCCTCGGTTTCTGCATAGTCATCACAGAGGTAATCGTAAATAGATACGCCGGCGGGTAGATCGGGCTCTTGTTCTACTGTGGCCACACGCAAACCGCTTTTAAACATGATGTCGCCTTCGTCTGGAAGTAGACGTTGGTCGATCAGTTTTAATAAGGAGGATTTGCCTGTGCCATTGCGCCCGATCAGGCCGCAGCGCTCATTATTATGAATAATGAGGTCAGCTTGATCTAGTAAAGGGTGGTGTCCGAAGGCAAGTTGCACTCGGTTTAAGGTCACAAGGTGTATAGACATAGGCGAATAAAAAATAAAAAGTGAATGTTTATAGTGTAGCGGGTTACAATAACGGCTGGGGTAGGTCGGGCAATCGCGATGTATATCGAGGAAGGTCCGGACTCCACAGAGCAAGATAGCGGCTAACAGCCGCCTGGCGCAAGCCAAGGAATAGGGCCACAGAGACGAGTCTACTTTGAGGGCATGTACATTGTATATGCACCGGTACGGCCACTCCGTACTGTTTAACGGCATGCCGTTATAGCGATGTAGGGTGAAACGCGGTAACCTCTATCTGGAGCAACATCAAATAGGCGTACGTGAGCGGTATTGCACTGCTTAAAGGGCGGCTCGTCCAAGTACGCGGGTAGATGGCTCGAGTGTTAGGGTAACTTGACACCTAGATGAATGATTGCCAACCTATTATATAGGTTTACAAGATCCGGCCTATAGACCTGCCCCGCTTTATTTTCCTCTATACCTTAGACCACTTTTCACTCCGAGTCGGCTCACTATGGAACTCACACACCGTTCCGTTTTGTTGGAAGCTACGGTTTCCGCATTACTTGCTCCCCATTTTACCGCACGGCGTTGGCCAGTGCTTGATGCAAGCTTCGATCTTGCTGATGGCGTGTTTGTGGACGCCACTTTTGGGCGCGGTGGGCATAGTCGTTATTTGTTACAGTTTTTATCTCCGAATGCCCGTCTGGTGGTTTTTGACAAAGACCCAACTGCCATACAATATGCCAACGAATTACAGCGTGAAGATGCTCGCGTTACTGTGGTGCACGATGGATTTATAAACATTGCGGCGCGCTTAAGTGACTTAGGTATAGATCAGGTTGATGGTGTGATGATGGATTTGGGTGTGTCTTCACCTCAAATCGATGATGCCGAACGTGGTTTTTCTTTTATGCGTGACGGTCCTTTAGACATGCGCATGGATAATTCTACTGGCCCTACGGCCGCTGAATGGTTAGCTACAGCTAGCTTAAATGATATTAAGGAGGTTATTGCTGATTATGGTGAAGAACGGTTTGCTTTCCAGATTGCAACGGCGATTACAACGCGCCGCGAATCCAGTCCGCTGCGTACCACGCATGATCTCGCCGAGCTCGTCGCCGGCACCGTCCGCACGCGGGAGAAAAATCATCACCCAGCCACTCGGACCTTCCAAGCTATACGGATTTACCTCAACCGCGAGCTCCAAGAGCTTACGGAGGCCTTGCCGTTAATTCTGGAATTATTAAAACCAGGCGGGCGCCTAGCTGTTATTAGTTTTCATTCTTTAGAAGATCGCATCGTCAAGCAGTTTATTACCGGTGCATCCAAACCTGCTATGCAATACGCCCGCCTACCTATAGCTGAAAAAGATCTGCCGCCCGCTTGGCTAGAAAATTTAGGCCGAGTTCTACCTAATAAAAACGATATAGAAGCCAATGTACGTGCTCGTTCCTCAGTGCTGAGGGTGGCACAGCGCACCGAAGCGCCTTTGTTAGAAGGGTGGGAAAAAGATATTAGCGATGCCATAGGTCATGCGGCGAATGCAGGAGCGCATTCCCGACGGAGACGCCGATGATAGGGCGTATTTTATTGTCTATGCTTGTAGTGGCGGTGATGGTTTCCGCGGTGGCTTTAGTAACTAAACGTTACCATTCGCGTGCGCTTTTCATCAAAAGCGAGCAACTGCAATTACAAGCCCAAGAATTAGATATTGCGTGGCGTCATTTGCAGTCTGAGCGTGCTGAGCTAGCGCGTAATGCGCGCATTAATCAAATAGCAAAACATGAGCTTGAGCTGGGTACAGCAGATTTAAGTCGTACTCTCTATATTCAAGGTCAAGCGTCTAGACTACCTACTCTTATAGAACCGTAGCCATGAGAGCACGTGATCATAAAAAACCTAAAAAAACTACAACTACGTCCATTCCTGGATGGCGGGCACGGTTTGTATTTGTTTTTATTATGCTTACTTTTTTGGCGCTAATTGGTAGGGCGCTGCATTTACAAGGGCTTAATAATGACTTTTTACAAGCGCAAGGGGAAAGACGCTATCAACAAGAGCTAAGTCTGCCCGCCATACGGGGTAAAATCTTTGACCGTAGCGGTAAGGTGGTATTGGCATCTTCTTTATTAGTGAAAGCGGTTTGGGCTAATCCTAAAAATGCGGCCAGAGCTACCGATGAGCAGCTTACAGAGGTAGGGCATCTGTTGGGTATGTCATTAACGGAAGTAAAACGCGCTATCGCTAATGGTGGGCGTGAATTTGCGTATTTAAAACGCCAGGTTGAATTAGACATTATTGACAAAGTGATGGCCCTTAATGTACCCGGTATTAGTACTAAAGATGAGGCTAGACGGTCTTACCCGGAAGGGGAAACCGTTTCGCAAATTGTAGGTATTACTGACATAGACGGTAAAGGCAGTGAAGGCGTGGAATTGGCCTTTAACGAGGCACTTGAAGGGCGGGCGGGCTCACGAAAGGTATTACGAGATCGTTTAGGTCATGTGCTTGAAGATGTGAGTGAAGTCATCCCCCCCACTCACGGTGAAGATATTTATTTATCGCTTGATGCCGGCATTCAGTTTGATGTGTATTCAGCCTTAACTAAAGCCATGGAAGAAAATAACGCTGCTGCAGTCAGTGCGGTAGTCGTAGACGTACAAACCGGAGAGATTCTTTCCTTAGTAAACTTACCTACTTTTGATCCTTCGCGGCGCGATACCGTTAAACCTGAGCATACTCGTAATCGAGCCTTAACAGATACCTTTGAGCCCGGTTCAAGCATGAAACCCTTTACGGTGGCGTTGGCATTGGATATTAAACGTATTGGTTTAAACACACAGTTTAATACGGGTAATGGTCAATATAGGTATAAAGGGCACACGATCTCCGATGTAAGTCGCAACGGAGTGTTAAATGCTGCAGGTATTTTGCGTAGATCGAGTAACATTGGCATGACCATGATCTCTGAGATGCTGGCATCCGAAGAAATGTGGGAAGTATTTACGGCATTAGGTTTTGGCCGTGCACCGCAAATTGGTTTGCCAGGAGCTGTGTCTGGTCGTTTACGCCCGTGGGATCGATGGCGGCCTATTGAGCGCGCCACGATGGCCTATGGTTATGGGATGTCGGTATCACTCATGCAGATGGCACAAGCCTATACGGTATTTGCGCGTGATGGTGATATGGTATCCCTGTCTTTGTTAAAGCGCGATAGCAAGCCCACCAGCGTACAAGTGTTTAGACCCGAAGTAGCGCGCGCAGTGCGCGATATGCTTGAGGCCGCAGCCGGCCCGGACGGGGCTAAGCTGGCGCAGGTGCAAGGGTATAGAGTCGCTGGGAAAAGCGGTACGGCCCGTAAAATAGTGGATGGCCGGTACAGTAAGTCACGCTATCGCAGCTCTTTTGTGGGCTTTGCACCGGCATCCAACCCACGCATTGTGGTTGCGGTCACTATAGATGAGCCCAAAGGGCATTATTATGGCGGGCGCGTGGCCGCGCCGGTGTTTGCAGATATTGTGGCTAGCACCTTACGTCGTTTAGATATTGAGCCGGACGAACCGGTAGATGCATTGGCGGCAGTGAGCCCCAATCAGGAGAAGAGATAATAATGAAAGTAGCAAATGTTGTTGATTGGTTAAAAGAGCATGGTTTAGCGGGGGCGAATTTGTGTTTAGATTCACGTGCTATCCGTGCTGGTGATGTGTTTTTTGCCTGTGCTGGCTCTGCTTCAAACAGTAATGGTCATGAGTATATTGAGCAAGCGATTGCTGCAGGTGCTAAGGCGATAGTTCAGGATGCGGCTCAGGCCAAAGCTTTAGGTGCTGATGTGGCTTTGTCTGTACCCACGTTAGTAGTGGAGAATTTAAACTCGCAGTTAGGGCAGATTGCCCATGAATGGTATGGCAAGCCCTCAGAGCACATGACAGTCATTGCGGTTACTGGCACAAACGGTAAAACGTCTAGTGTGCAATGGTTAGCTGATATGCTGAATAATTCCGGTGTGTCGTGTGGAACTATTGGTACCTTAGGGGTGCATTTGCCTGATGGCAGTAGTTTAGGTGGCGTACTTACTACGCCCGATGTATTAACGATGCATCGCAGCCTAGCCGCTATACAGGCAGCTGGAGCAAACTTAGTCGCATTGGAGGCTTCGTCCATAGGCTTAGAGCAGGGGCGTTTAGATCACGTGGCCATCGATATTGCAGCTTTAACGAATCTATCACATGATCACTTGGATTATCATGAAAATATAGCCAATTACAAAGCGGCGAAAAAACGCTTATTTGATTTACCAAATCTACGTTTGATCGTAGCCAACAAAGACGATGCGTTTGGTCAAGAGTTGCTGGCAAATGCTAAAGCACAGCGCGTATTGAGTTATTCCATGCAAGATAAAAGCGCGGATTTGTTTGCGGATGATGTGCATGCCGGTGGCGATGGTCAGGTATTTAATTTGGTAGAGGCCCACGGTACGGCACAAATTTTAACGCATCTGTTGGGCAATCATAACGTGTCAAACTTGTTGTTGGTGTCAGCCGTTTTGCTGGAGTTAGGCTGGCCAATTACTAAAATAGCGCGCCTGATTGCTACCTTAGGCCCAGTTGCTGGGCGTTTAGAGATAGTGAAAGCCTTGTCTATAGGTACGTACAAGCCTTTGCCTTTGGTGGTGGTTGATTATGCTCATAGCCCAGATGCATTAGAGCACGCTTTGATTACCTTAGGTGAAGTGGCCAAGGTCAGAGGCGGCAAGCTGTGGTGTGTGTTTGGTTGTGGTGGTGATAGAGATACTGAAAAACGCCCTATTATGGGTGAGATTGCTGAAAAATTAGCGGATCATGTGTTGATTACCAATGACAATCCGCGCTCTGAAGACCCCCTGGCTATAGCGCAACAAATCCAAAGCGGGATGTCTCAGGAAGTGGCGGTAGAGTTAGATCGCGCTAAAGCCATTATGCAATCGGTGTGGGCGGCTGAACCTAACGATATTGTATTGCTGGCAGGTAAAGGCCATGAAACTTATCAAGAAATAAAGGGCGAGCAATTCGTTTTTGATGATACTCACTGGGCAAGCTTTGCCTTAACCTGGCTGCGTGGTGTCACCGTTTCTACTGATACCCGTACTATTCAGGCAGGAGAAGTATTTGCTGCTATTCGGGGTGAGCATTTTGATGGTCATGATTATGTGCATGTGGCTAAAGAAAAAGGCGCTGCGGCTGTCTTAGTAGAGCATGCCTTAGACGTGGATATACCCCAGTTTGTGTTGGGTAATGTGCAGCAGGTTTTAACTAAAGTTGCCACCCTTTGGCGTCGTCGTTTTGCTATACCTGTCATAGCCGTTACAGGTAGCAATGGTAAAACCACTACCAAAGAAATGATTGCTGCGATTTTTACTGTTTGGTTAGGTTATGAAAATCACTTAGCCACCGCGGGGAATTTAAATAATCAGTTAGGGGTACCGTTATCGGTATTGCGCTTACAGCCTAAATATAAAGCAGCCGTATTTGAGTTAGGGATGAATCACCCGGGAGAAATCGCTCCTTTGGCTGCGATTGCTAAGCCTACTATTGCTTTAGTGAATAACGCCCAGCGTGAGCACCAAGAGTATATGCATTCTGTAGATGCGGTGGCGGCTGAAAACGGTGCGGTGCTGACTGCTTTAGCTGATGATGGGGTGGCTGTTTTCCCCTCTGATGATCATTACACGGAGTTTTGGCAAAATTTAGCAGGTGAGCGCAAAACAATTTGTTTTGGTTTTAATGAAAGCGCTGTGATACGAGCGGCCGATATTCAAGCTGGCGCCACTGTTACCCGATTCAAGTTAATTATTTATACTGAAAGTGCTGATGTGAGCTTACCAGTGCCCGGTTTGCATAATTTACGTAATGCGCTGGCCGCTGCTGCTTGCGCTTATGCAGCAGGAGCCCCCTTGGCCACTATAGCCGAAGGTTTAGCGTCTTTTAAGGCGGTAGAAGGGCGTATGGAGCTGAAGTATTTACCTAATGGTATGCAGCTCATTGATGATAGCTATAACGCTAACCCAGATTCCGTACGGGCGGCCATTGATGTGCTCTCACAGCTAGACGGTAAAAAAATCTTAGTGTTAGGTAATATGGCTGAGGTGGGCATTAGTAGTGCCGCCGTTCACCTAGAGGTAGGGGCTTATGCGCTTGACCAAGGGGTGGATGCGCTTTTTGTTTTGGGCAATGATGCGAAAAAAGCCGCAGAGGCCTTTGGTGAAAACGCCTATAGTTTTGATGACTTAGAGCAGCTCATCGATCAATTGTTAAAAGTATTACCAGCACAAGTGCTAGTTAAAGGTTCACGCAGCACCCGCATGGAACGCGTGGTTGAGGCAGTAGAAAATCATTTTGCGGAGACGGGTCATGCTTCTTGAGTTAGCGCGTTGGTTAGCTGATTCTCATTTTCATGTTTTTGGGGTTTTTGAGTATATTACTTTACGTGCGGTTCTAGCTTGTGCTACCTCTTTAGTCATTGGCTTGGCTTTTGGCCCATGGGTGATTCGTCGTTTAACTGAGCTAAAAATTGGTCAAGCTGTGCGTAGCTATGGCCCAGAATCCCATTTGCAAAAAAATGGTACCCCAACTATGGGTGGTGTATTGGTGCTCATATCCATAGGCGTTAGCACCATACTGTGGGCTGACTGGACCAACCGTTTTGTATGGGTAGTGCTATTAGTTACCTTTGGTTTTGGGTGGATAGGCTGGGCGGATGATTACAAAAAAGTGGTACATAAAGATCCAGAGGGCATGTCATCTAGGCAGAAGTTTTTTTGGCAAGCCATTATAGGTGTAGTGGCTTCGGTATATTTAACCTTTGCTGTATCTGCCCCCGCCTCTGCTGAGCTGTGGCCTTTGTTTAAGTCATGGGTATTAAGTGGTTTTACTATGTCTTTGCCCACCCAAGCTGATTTAATTGTGCCCTTTTTTAAAAGCATTAGTTATCCCTTAGGGGTGTTTGGTTTTGCCGCTTTAACTTGGTTTGTGATTGTGGGGTCCAGTAATGCGGTAAATCTGACGGATGGTTTGGACGGCTTAGCCATTATGCCTACCGTCATGGTGGGCAGTGCTTTGGGGATTTTTGCGTATGTAGTGGGGCGAGTGGATTACTCCAAGTATTTATTATTTCCTTATATTCCAGGCGCTTCTGAGCTCATGGTGATTTGTGCTGCCTTGGCGGGGGCGGGCTTGGCCTTCTTATGGTTTAATGCCTATCCGGCTCAGGTGTTTATGGGGGATGTGGGAGCGCTGGCCTTGGGTGGCGCTTTAGGCACCATCGCGGTTATCGTGCGTCAGGAAATTGTATTTTTTATTATGGGTGGGGTTTTTGTAGTTGAAACTTTATCAGTCATGATGCAAGTACTTTGGTTTAAATACACAAAAACTCGCTACGGCGAGGGGCGGCGTATTTTTAAGATGGCCCCTTTGCATCATCACTTTGAAGAAAGTGGTTGGCCAGAAACTCAAGTGGTGGTGCGTTTTTGGATTATTACGATGATGCTGGTTTTAATTGGCTTATCCACACTTAAATTACGATGATCATACCTGTATTTAGCACGTCTACTAATGGCTACACCTTAATTTTAGGTTTAGGTGAGACGGGTATTGCGGCTGCCCATTGGTATTTGCGCCAAGCCTTGCCCATACGCCTAGCAGATACTCGTCCTAGCGCCCAGTCGGCGATTGAGGCGTTATGTGAACCTTATGATGTGGCGGCTGTTGAGGTGGTTTTAGGTCCCGAAGCGCTGGCTTTTTCTGTTTTAGATAGTGTACAGACGGTAGTTTTAAGCCCAGGTTTAGCCATTACTGACCAGGCCGTAGCAGCGCTATTAGCGGAGGCGCAGGCGCGTGATATACGCGTTATTTCTGAAATTGAGTTGTTTGCTCAAGCCCTAACGGATTTATCCCATACCGGTTATCTACCGAAGGTAGTAGCTGTAACGGGGACTAATGGCAAAACCACCGTCACCCAAATGGTAAAACATATGGGGCAAGAGGCGGGATTAAAAGTGATGGCCGCTGGCAATATCAGCCCAGCAGCGATTAGCGCCTTAATTGAGGCTTTAGAGAATGAGAGCTTACCTGAGCTTTGGGTTATAGAGCTGTCTAGTTTTCAATTGATTCATACCTTTAGTTTGCCAGTGTTAGCAGGCGTGGTTTTAAACATCTCTCAAGATCACATTGATTGGCATGGCAGTTTGTCTGCTTACACAGAGGCCAAAGGCCGTTTGTTTAGCATGAGTCAGCGGTTAGTTTTTAATCGTGATGATTTGGAAACCAAAGCGCTTAGCGTTGACTATGAGGCTTCAACAGCATGTAGCTTTGGTTTAGATCCTGCGTTAAGACCCAATGATTTAGGGGTGGTTGAGTATCAGGGGCAGCAATGGATAAGCACCAGTGATACACCTTTATTGCCGGTGGCAGCCTTAGTGATTATGGGTAAACACAATTTAAGCAATGCGTTAGCTGCTTTAACGTTGGCTCAAGTAGCAGGTATAGATTGGCAGCCTGCAATTCATGTTTTGCGTACTTATCATGGTGAACCCCACCGCTGTCAGTTCATACGTTCAGTGAAAGGCGTTGATTTTATTAATGACAGTAAAGGGACGAATGTAGGTGCTACGGTAGCCGCTATTGAGGGTTTGAGTCGACCTTTAGTGCTTATTATGGGCGGAGTGGCCAAAGGGCAGGATTTTACCCCTGTGGCAAAGGCCATAGAAAACCGAATTTGCAGAGCGATTTTTTTGATAGGGCAGGATGCTACTCTTATTGCTAAGGCGCTAGCCTCTACAGGTATGGCCGTACACGTGCTGCAAAGTCTAGAAGCTGCTGTGGAGCAGTCGTTTGCCATGGCATTAAGAGGGGATATTGTGTTGTTTTCCCCCGCTTGTGCTAGTTTTGATATGTTTGCGAATTACATACAACGCGGTGAGCACTTTGTGAGTGCTGTTAATGAGTTAGCCTTAGATCATGGAGAGGTGGTATGAGCGTGTTAGCCCCGCGGTTTTTACGTTCTAAGCGTCCTGAGCGCACCACCATACCCACGGTAGATGTCCCTTTGTTAACCGTGGTGATTCTATTGGCGATGTTTGGGCTTTTGATGGTGTATTCGGCTTCTATTGCTTTAGCTGATGGGCCGCAATATAAAAACTATGGGCATTACTATTTCATCATACGTCATAGTTTGTTTTTAGGTTTAGGCGCCATGCTGGCCTTTGCGGCGAGTTTAGTGCCCATGCGCGTCTGGGAAAAGCTGGCGATTCCGATTTTTGTGTTTGCTTTATTGTTGCTTGTTTTGGTGTTAATACCGGGTATAGGCCGCGAGGTCAATGGTGCTAGACGCTGGATTCCGTTGGGTATTGTTAATTTTCAGCCCTCTGAGCTCATGAAGGTGGCGATTATTATTTTCTCTGCTAGTTATGTGGTGCGCAATAGAGAGTATATGACTGAGTTTTTGCGCGGTTTTTTGCCTCTGATGTTGGTCTTAGTTGTGGTGGGCGGTCTTTTAGCTTTAGAGCCTGATTTAGGTGCCTTAGTAGTAGTGGGCGGTATTGCTATTGGTGTGCTTTTTATGGGTGGCATTGCTCTGCGCTGGATGCTTGGAATGATTGGCTTATTGGCTGCGGCAGGTGCTGCACTGATTTGGTTTGCACCATGGCGTAGAGAGCGTTTATTTGTTTATTTGGATCCGTGGAAGCCAGAAAATGTATATGGCAGTGCCTATCAATTGTCGCATTCGTTAATTGCCTTTGGCCGGGGTGAGTGGTTTGGCGTGGGACTAGGTTCAAGTGTTGAGAAACTGCATTATTTGCCTGAGGCACATACTGATTTCATTGTAGCGGTGATCGGTGAAGAGCTTGGCTTTGTGGGCGTGACCTTATTGATTTTTGCCTTTGCCTTTGTGGTGTGGCGTGCTTTCGAAATAGGACGTCAAGCCTTAGCAATGGAGCGCTTATTTAATGCTATGCTCGCTTTGGGTGTAGGGCTGTGGCTAGGTATACAAACCTTCATCAATATAGGGGTGTGCCTAGGATTATTACCCACTAAAGGGCTTACTTTACCCTTGGTTAGCTACGGGGGCTCAGGCATAGTGATGAACTTAATCGCTATTGCTTTATTGCTACGCGTAGATCATGAGAACCGGAATTTGATGCGAGGCAAGCCACAATGAGTCGTTCGATTTTAATTATGGCAGGCGGTACAGGTGGTCACATTATGCCCGGCTTGGCCGTAGCGCATTATTTAAAAGCGCAAGGGTGGCAAGTGTATTGGTTAGGTAATCCAGAGCGTATGGAAGGGCGTATAGTGCCCGAGCAAGGCTTTGAGCTGCTGCCCTTGCACTTTGCTGGCTTACGAGGAAAAGGAGTGGCGGCGCTGCTTAAATTGCCTTTTCGCTTATTGAAAGCGTGTTTAGAGGCGCGTAAAGCCATCAAACGTAGTGCCCCGAATGTGGTGCTTGGCATGGGAGGGTATGTGGCCTTTCCGGGTGGTTTAATGGCAAAGCTGGCGGGAGTCCCCGTGGTAGTGCACGAGCAAAACGCCATCGGTGGTACAGCGAATCGTTATTTATCTAAAATAGCCGCTCAGTCTTTAGTGGGCTTTCCAGGCGCGTTGCCGGGGGCAGTGATGGTAGGTAATCCTGTCCGAGACGATTTTGCTAAACAGCCTTCGCCCGTAGCGCGTTATGAGCAGCGTAAAGGCGCTTTACGTTTGCTGGTTATTGGTGGCAGCTTAGGGGCGGCGCCTTTAAATAATGTGTTGCCTGAAGCTTTAGCCCGGATTAACGCAGACAAACGTCCACATGTTACGCATCAAACCGGTGTCGATCATTTGGTTAAGGTACAAAAAGCCTATGAAGCACTGGGTGTAGAGGCGACGGCGGTGAGTTTTATCGCTGATATGGCCGCGACTATGGCCGCGGCTGACATTATTATTTGTAGAGCTGGTGCTATGACAGTAGCCGAGGTGGCAGCTGTGGGTACTGCTGCATTATTTGTGCCCTTACCGCACGCCATTGATGACCATCAATCAGCTAATGCACGCTATTTGAGCGACTGCGAGGCTGCTTGGCTGCAGCCCCAAGCTGAATTAACTGCAGAGTGGCTAGCACGTTGGTTGCAGCAGTTAGATAGAGAACAATTAAAACAAATAGCTATACATGCCCAAGAGCACGCACAGCTAGAAGCTACAGAAAAAATCGCAAAAGCGTGCATACGCTTAGCCAAAGGACATGCATGAAACATCGAATTCAACATATTCACTTCGTGGGCATAGGCGGCTCAGGAATGAGCGGTATTGCTGAAGTGCTTTTAAACTTGGGTTACGCCATTAGTGGCTCAGACATTCAAGAGTCAGCCGTTACGCAGCGCTTAGAGCGTTTGGGCGCGAATATCGTCATTGGCCATAAGGCAGAAAACGTGAAAGGCATGGGGGCTATTGTGGTTTCTACCGCTATAGGCAATGATAACCCGGAGGTGTTGGCTGCTCGCGCTCAGCGTATACCGGTAGTGCCGCGCGCGTTGATGCTCACAGAGCTGATGCGCTTAAAACGAGGTATTGCGGTAGCCGGTACACATGGTAAAACCACTACCACTAGTTTGGTTGCTAGTATTTTAGCGGCGGGAGATTTAGACCCTACGTTTGTTATTGGCGGCCGATTAAATTCCGCTGGCGCGAATGCGCGCTTAGGGCAGGGCGATTACATTGTGGTGGAGGCCGATGAGTCGGACGCCTCGTTTTTGAACTTGTTACCTGTGATGGCCATTATTACAAATATCGATGTGGATCACATGGATACGTATGGTCATGATGTTGCTTTATTAAAAAGTGCTTTTATTGATTTCACCCAAAAGCTGCCTTTTTACGGTAGTGCTGTATTGTGTATAGATGACGCTAATGTACGTGAAATTATCCCTTTTGTATCCCGTCCAGTCACCACCTACGGCATAGATAACGAAGAGGCTCAAGTGCGCGCCATCAATGTGCGCCACGAGGGTACAAAAATGCTGTTTGATGTGAGACGGCAGAGTAGTGTGGGGGAGCTGCCTTTGTTGTCGGTAAGTTTAAATTTACCTGGTAAGCATAATGTGCTCAATGCTTTAGCGGCTATTGCGGTGGCTACCGAGCTAGGTGTGGCAGATCACCAGATTGCTGCTGCGCTGGATGTGTTTACGGGTGTGGGGCGTCGCTTTGCTCAAGTCGGAGATTTGCCTGTACCCGCATCATCTGGCGGTGGACTTTACACCGTGGTTGATGATTACGGCCATCATCCTTCAGAAATGCAGGCCACCTTAGAAGCGGCACGGGGTGCGTGGCCAGATAGACGTTTAGTTATTGTGTTTCAGCCGCATCGTTACACGCGCACCAGAGATTGTTTTGACGATTTTGTGCAAGTGCTTAATCAGGCGGATGCCGTGTTGCTTAGTGAGGTCTATGCCGCGGGTGAAGCACCTATTATTGCTGCCGATGGCAGAGCCTTAGCACGCGCGCTTCGCGTGGCAGGGCGCGTGGAGCCCATTTTTATTGAAGATATTGCACAAATGCCCAAAGCCATCCATAATTTTGTCCGAGATGGAGATGTGGTGGTGTTAATGGGGGCAGGCTCTATTAGTCGAGTGGCTACACAATTAAAGGAATTGGCATGAAAGAGTTAGGTAAGGTTGGTGTGCTTTACGGTGGTATTTCTGCCGAGCGCGAAGTGTCGTTAATGTCTGGTGCTGGCGTGCATGAAGCACTGTGTAGCCTAGGTGTAGATGCTCATTTGTTTGATACACAAAAAAATAGCTTGGCTGATTTAGCTCAAGCGGGTTTTGATAGAGTATTTATTGCACTGCACGGTCGTTACGGTGAAGACGGCACTATACAAGGGGCCTTAGAGCTTTTGCAAATTCCTTACACGGGTAGTGGGCCTATGGCCTCGGCGTTAGCGATGGATAAAGTCATGACTAAACGCCTATGGTTGCAGCAAGACCTAGCTACGCCGGCTTTTTTCGTGTTGCAAAGCAGCAACGATTTGCAAAACTTAACAAACACTTTGCCCTTACCTTTCATTATGAAGCCGCCGCATGAAGGTTCTACGGTGGGTTTTAGTCGCATTGATAGCGCCGAGCAAGTAAAAGCCGCCTATGATTTAGCCGCGCGCTTTGATAAAACCGTGTTAGCAGAGCGCTTTATTCAAGGCAGAGAATTAACGGTACCGGTTTTAGGCGCGGGAGACAGCGCCCGCGCTTTGCCAATCATTGAAATCGTAGCACCTGATGGTAATTACGATTTTGAAAATAAATATTACAGTAATGAGACGCAATATTATTGTCCTGCTGATTTACCCACGTCTTTGTCTTTGCAAGTACAAGAATTAGCTCGTCTCGCTTATTTAGCGGTGGGTTGTGAAGGCTGGGGCCGTGTTGACTTCATGCTTGATGCCAATCAAAAGCCATGGCTTTTAGAGGTAAACACCTCCCCCGGCATGACTACACATTCCCTAGTGCCTATGGCAGCCAAAGCCGAAGGCATGAGTTATGAGCAACTGTGCCTACAGATTACGCAAGGGGCAAGTTTGAAATTACAAGCGGTAGCAAGAACCTAATTCCTCTCTTTTATGCGCCGTTATTTTTCTTTCACCCCGTTTAATTACCGTCACCTCAATCAATTTGCTAATATGGTGACAGTATTGGCGTTAGTGGCCTTAATGCTGAGTGCCGCGGTTTGGGTGGCTCGTTTGCCTTATTTTGCCATTCAAACAGTGCTTATTGAGGGCGTGGATCAAGATGCTTTGGTAGCAGTAACACCCAGTGCAGTAGATGCCACCATAGCGGGGCGCTTAAAAGGAAATTTTTTTACTATAGATCTTAATGCGTCGCGAGAGCTAATAGAAAAAGCACCTTGGGTGCGCAGTGCACAAGTTAAACGGGTGTGGCCCAACACACTACAGGTTAAAATAGAAGAGCAGCAGCCACTGGCTTATTGGAATGAGTCCGATATGATAAATACTTGGGGTGAGCCTTTTGCTGCGAATGAAGCGGTTTTAGATGATGATACTTTTTTACCTCAACTAAATGGTCCGATTAACTCAGAGCGTTTAGTAGTACAGCGTTATGCTGAAGTGGCTCAATGGTTGAGCCCACTTGGTTTGAGCATACAGCAATTAAATTTAAGCCCGCGTTATGCATGGGAGGTGGTGTTATCAGATGGCATACGTCTACATTTAGGGCGTGATCCAGCTGCTGATATTGCCGATTTTCATGGAACGTCTGGCGCAATGCGTTTTGCAGCAAGGCTTGAGCGTTTTGTACAGGCTTGGCCCACTTTGTTAGAGCGGCTTGATGGCCGCACCATAGAAAGTGCTGATTTACGTTATAGCAACGGCTTTGCCATTCGCTTGGCACCGCCAGAAATTATTGAGTAATTATAAAACTTATGACCCGTGATAATAAGGATCTTATCGTTGCATTAGATGTAGGCACCAGTAAAGTGCTAGCGTTGGTGGCCGAGGTGCTGCCTAATGGGCATTTTGAGGTCTTAGGCTTAGGCCAACACGAGTCAATGGGGATGCGTAAAGGTGTAGTCACCAGTATAGAAGCCACGGTAAACTCTGTTCAGCGCGCCCTAGAAGAAGCAGAGCTCATGGCGGATTGTAAAATTGGTGGCGTATATACCGCTTTATCTGGAAGCCATATTGCTAGTCTTAATTCCAGTGGTATGGTGGCCATAAAAGATAAAGAAGTGACGGCTGCTGATGTGGCTCGCGTTATTGAAATCGCTCAGGCTGTTAACATACCTGCAGAGCAGCAAGTTTTGCATGTATTAGAACAAGAGTTCTTTGTTGATACCCAAGAAGGCATCAAAGAACCAATCGGGATGAGCGGGTTTAGGTTAGAGGTTCGCGTGCATATTGTTACCGCCTCTTCGTCTGCAGCTCAAAATATAGAACGTTGTGTGCGGCGTTGTGGATTAGAAGTGAAAGAACAGATGCTGTCACCTTTAGCTTCTAGTCTGGCGTGTCTTACAGAGGATGAAAAAGAGCTAGGTGTGGCCTTAGTTGACGTGGGTAGCGGTACCACCGATGTAGCCATTTATACCGGTGGAGCTATCAGACATACTCATGTGATTGCCATTGGTGGAGACCAAATTACCAGCGATATCGCTACTATGTTACGTACTCCCATCCCTGATGCAGAGGAAATTAAAATCCGCTATGGTCTAGCACGTGAGGCCAACGCCAACACGGATGAGCTCATAGAAATCCCGGGTTTAGGTGAGCGCCCTAATAGGCAAGTAAAGCGTCATACTTTAGGCGCTGTCATTGAACCACGTGTTGAAGAATTGTTTCAATTAGTTCAACACAGCTTGCGTGAATCGGGTTATGAAAACCTATTAGCCTCAGGAATTGTGGTTACAGGCGGCACGGCTTTATTGCCGGGTATTGCTGAGCTAGCAGAAGATGTGTTTCTAAAGCCTGTGAGGCTCGCTACGCCCATTTATAGCGGTAGCCTGGCTGATATGATGCGTAACCCACGTTACTCTACTGCTATGGGGCTTTTAAGCCAAGCACGGCATGATCACGATAGAAGCCGTAAAGTAGCTCGCCAAAAGGGACATATAAAAAATATGCTGGCTAAAGCCAAACAATGGTTTATGAGCTAAGTTGTTTTGTATAAAAAGGTAACAGGAAATACGATTAATCGGGGAGACAAAGTAGCAGCTAGCTGCTTGTCATGTTTAAAAATATGCGAGGGAATCTAAGAAAATGATGAACTTTGAAATACTAGACTCTAGTGGTAGCGGTACCGTAATTAAAGTGATCGGTGTAGGTGGCGCCGGCGGCAATGCGGTTACTCATATGATTCATTCAGGGGTGCAGGGCGTAGAATTTATTTGTGCTAATACAGACGCTCAAGCTCTATCCAGCAGCGAGGCACCTATACAAATAGCCTTAGGGCGTTCGGGTTTAGGCGCTGGAGCCAAACCAGAGCAGGGGCGAGCAGCCGCTGAAACCGCACGTGATGAAATTCGTAAAGTGTTGGAAGGCGCTCATATGGTGTTTATTACTGCCGGTATGGGCGGTGGTACAGGCACAGGTGCAAGCCCTATCGTGGCAGAAGTCGCTAAAGAATTAGGCATTCTTACCGTAGGTGTAGTGACTAAACCCTTTAGTTTTGAGGGGCGTCGTCGCACCACGACGGCGAATGCTGGTATTGAAGAGCTTTCTAAACACGTGCATTCATTAATTGTGGTTTTGAACGAAAACCTATACGACCTTATGGACGAAGATGCTACCCAAGAGGATTGCTTCAAGGTGGCTGATGATGTGCTACATAATGCGTGCGCCGGTATTGCTGAGATTATTAATGTAGAAGGAAATGTTAACGTTGACTTCGAAGACGTGAAAACCATTATGGGTGAGCAAGGTCAAGCCATGATGGGGATAGCGGTAGCCTCTGGCGAGGGCCGTGCTCGTGAAGCAGCCGAGCGTGCTATTGCTTCACCCTTGCTTGAAGGGGTTGATTTGCACGGTGCACGTGGCGTATTGGTAAACATTACTGCCGGTCGCGATTTAAAATTGCGCGAAACACGTGAAATCATGGAGATTATCCAAGGTTATGCCGCAGAAGATGCACACGTTATATTTGGTACCGCTTACGATAATGGTATGGGCGATAGTTTACGCGTTACGGTAGTAGCCACCGGTTTAGGGCGTCATAAAGAAGAAAAAGGCCCCCAGTTAGTAGAGACACCAGTGGCTGAACCTTTGTTGCGTACTGGCACTGATAATGAAGTGGCCGCTACTACCAAAGCGCCGGAAGCTGAACCTGAGGTTCCAGCAGCACCTTCTGTAATGCGTACTCGTGGTACAGAGGCATCTTCTCAAGTTCGCGCTTTAGAAACTTCTGGCATGGATCGTTTTGATATTCCCACGTATTTACGCAAGCAAGCCGACTAAACACTAGCCCCGATATATCTGGTGTTTTTTCTTTCTTTGTTCATCAATTACTGTTTTAAGATTTTCATGTATGTTACGTCAGCGCACCATATCCAAAGCGATTAGCACTAAAGGCATAGGCCTACACTCCGGGCGTTTAGTAGAAATTACCCTACGCCCGGCAGCTCCTAATACGGGTATAGTCTTTCATCGTACAGATTTACCTGAAGTGGTTGATATTCCAGCCAAAGCTCATTTGGTTGGTGGCACTACTATGGCCTCTGTTTTACAAAAAGACGGTGTGCGCGTATCTACCGTAGAGCATTTGATGTCTGCTTTAGCTGGCTTAGGCATAGATAATTTACACATTGATATTTCTGCTGAAGAAGTCCCCATCATGGATGGCAGCGCAGGTACCTTTGTGTATTTGTTGCGCTCTGCGGGTCTTGCAGAACAAGATGCGCCGAAGCAGTTTTTACGAGTTCTTAAGCCCATAGAGGTCAGAGAAGGTGAAGGTGAACAGTTAAAGTGGGCTCGTTTGGAGCCTTACGATGGCTTTGCTTTACGCTTTTCCATTGATTTCCAGCACCCCGCTATTAATGCCACAGCAAACTTCGCTGAAGTTGATTTTGCTAAAGACTCTTATGTGAAAGCGATCTCCCGGGCTCGCACTTTTGGCTTCGCGAGTGACGTAGAAGCCATGCGTGCCGCGGGGTTGGCTCGTGGTGGCAGTTTAGATAACGCCATCGTTATGGACGAGTTCCGCGTGTTGAATAGCGATGGTTTACGTTATGATGATGAGTTTGTAAAACACAAAATACTCGATGCTATTGGTGATTTATACCTTATAGGTCATCCATTGGTGGCGCGTTATGTGGCATGTAAGTCAGGCCATGGCCTTAACAATCAGTTGGCTCGAGCCTTATTGGCGGCGGAAGACAGCTGGGAATTGGTTTCTTATGCAGAGCATGAGGCAGCATCACAGCCGTATGTGCGAGAATGGAAGTTTTCTTAAATAAGAGCCAAGGGGCTTTTTATTTATGGCGTGCTAGCAGCCGTTGCACGGCTATAGCTAGCGGGCCATCATTATTACTTAGCTGTTTTTCTAATTGTGCAAAGGCCGCAATACCGTTGGCATCTATACCTGCCCCCCCTTGACGCACCTCTCCTAGGGGCTTTACCCCTGTGAAAAGTACGGATTGGATTTGTATCTGCACTTGGTTAATCTGCCAATTATGGTCTTGAATAACCGCTAAGAGGGTGGGGATGCATTGTCGTAGTTTATTCGCGTGGGCTGCACTAGGAACTGCAATAACTATAGTTTGTCTATCTATATGAGCCACTTTGCAGTGCTGTAGTCCTGAGGGCACGTTTTGCTGAACAAGTCGCTCTAACTGCAAATAACGCTGGGCTTTTTGCAAGAGTTGTTGAGGATCCTTCTCTAACCACCCTATCACCGGGCTGGCTGGAGCTGAGGATCGAGTATTAAAACGTTGAAAAAAAGCCCTAGACATAAAGGATATAATTGATTAATGAGTAATAAAACAGAAAACAAATTACCTCGCTTTTGGGCGCGGCTCGTTTTAGTGGCTGTAGGTTTAAGTTTATCTGCTGGTGCAGGCGCTTTAGTGCAGTCTAAGTTAGGCCAGCAAAATTTATCACCTGAACTGGCTCAAGAGTTAAATCAGGCCCAAGAGCGTGATGCTTTATACATGCAGCAAAGTGTACAGCAGCTTGCTCAACGGGTAGGTAGCTTGCAAGCCAAAGTGATAGAAATGGAGCTGTTAGGCCGTAAGGTAGCAGACACTGCAGGGGTTAAATACACAGATCCCGAAATTGTTTCTGCTATGGATATTATTGAGGATTATCCTACCTCAAGCAGTGCCCAAGATTTGGGTCAACAGCTTGATATGATTAACTCCAGTTTATCACAGCGCCAAGATTGGTTGGTAATGTTAGATACTGTTTTAAGCCATCGCTTAGGAAGTCAGGCTAAGTTCCCCACTACGCATCCTGTAGATGTGAGCTATCCCACTTCTAGCTTTGGCTGGCGTCGTCATCCTATTACAGGTAGGCAAAAGCTACACGAAGGCATGGATTTTTCTGCGCCTGTAGGTACCCCAATTTTAGCTGCATCTGGTGGTATAGTAACTGAGGCGCGTTATGTAACAGGTTATGGTAAGTTAGTAGAAATCACCCACGGTGATGGTTTAACCACACGTTATGCACATGCTTCATCTATTTTAGTGAGTGTGGGTGATGTGGTTGAAAAAGGCCAACTCATAGCCCGTGTAGGTGCTACAGGGCGTACCACAGGCGCACATTTGCATTTTGAAGTGCGTCTTGAAGATCAACCTTTAGACCCCATGTTGTTTCTACCCCAAGATCATTCTGAGAGTCTACTCGCACAGGCTGAAAAAACAGAATAATCCTATTGGCCATAACCTACGATAAACTGTATTGTTATGTTGCCAGTTTTCCCTTAACCCGAATAATAGGAATGGGAGTGGGTATCCCCCTTGTGGTGGATACTGTGAATCTTACCTAGACGATACAAGAATGGTTTCTTTGCTCAGAAAGCTATTTGGTAGCCGCAATGACAGGCTGCTAAAACAGTACCGCAAACAAGTTGTACAAATTAATGCGCTTGAGGCCGAATACGAAGCCCTCAGTGATGAGGCTTTACAAGCCAAAACAGACGAATTTCGTCAGCGTATAGAGAGCGGTAAATCCTTAAACTCCTTATTGCCAGAAGCCTTTGCTGTGGTGCGTGAGGGCTCTAAGCGTGTTTATGCTATGCGCCACTTTGATGTGCAGATGCTAGGTGGTATTGCCTTACATAATGGCAAAATTGCTGAAATGCGTACCGGTGAGGGTAAAACCCTCATGGCCACCTTAGCGGTGTATTTAAATGCCTTAACGCGTAAAGGCGTGCATGTGGTTACCGTTAACGACTACCTCGCTAGGCGTGACGCTGAAACCATGGCCAAGCTGTACAACTTCCTGGGTTTAAGTGTAGGGGTAGTGGTACCTAATCAAGATAACGAAGAGAAAAAAGCCGCTTATCAAGCGGATATTACTTACGGTACCAATAATGAATTTGGTTTTGATTATCTGCGCGATAACATGGAATATCAAGCAGATGAGCGCCGTCAGCGTGGTTTGTATTTCGCTATTGTGGATGAGGTGGATTCCATCTTGATTGATGAGGCACGTACGCCTTTGATCATCTCTGGTCAAGCTGATGACCACACCGAACTATATAAAACCATCAATGCCGTGCCTCCCATGCTCACGCGTATGACGGAAGAGCCTAAACCTCAAGAGCCCGAGCCGGAAGGTGATTTTTGGGTAGATGAAAAAGCTCAGCAAATTCATTTATCTGAAGCTGGCCATGAGAAAGCTGAGCAAATTTTACGTGATTTAGGCTTATTGCCAGAAGGGGAGTCTTTATACGAACCGCGCCATATCTCTTTAATGCACCACGTGATGGCTGCTTTACGAGCCCATTATCTTTTTGCTCGCGACCAGCATTATGTAATACAAAATAATGAAGTGGTAATTGTGGATGAGTTTACAGGGCGTTTAATGTCGGGGCGCAGATGGTCAGAAGGCTTGCATCAAGCTGTTGAAGCCAAAGAAGGGGTGGAAGTTCAAAAAGAAAACCAAACCATGGCGTCCATTACCTTTCAGAATTACTTCCGCATGTATGAAAAGCTGGGCGGCATGACAGGTACTGCAGACACTGAAGCCTTTGAGTTTCAGGAGATTTATGGATTAGAGACGGTGATTATTCCCACTAACCGTCCCATGGTACGCGTAGATCAAAACGATCAGGTTTTCAAAACAGATAAAGAAAAATTCCAAGCTATTTTGGCTGATATTAAAGATTGTTCGGAGCGTGGCCAGCCGGTGTTGGTGGGTACGACTAGCATCGAAAACTCGGAGTTGCTTTCCGAGTTGTTAACCAAAGAAGGCCTCGCGCATGAGGTGCTCAATGCCAAGCAGCACGAGCGTGAAGCACTGATCGTAGCAAATGCCGGAAAACCAGGCAGTATTACCATTGCCACTAATATGGCAGGTCGTGGTACGGATATTGTGTTGGGTGGATCTATAGAGCGTCATCTCTTTGAGGTGCAAACTGACGACAATCTAAGTGCCGAAGAAAAAGAGCAACGTATTGCCCAGATTCGTGAAGAGTGGAAGCCCATTAATGAGCAAGTTAAAGCGGCGGGCGGTTTACGTATTATTGGTACGGAGCGTCATGATTCACGCCGTATTGATAATCAGTTGCGGGGTCGAGCAGGCCGTCAGGGTGATCCTGGCTCCTCGCGATTTTATCTGTCCTTAGATGATTCCCTCATGCGTATTTTTGCAGGAGATAGGGTGCGTAACATTATGGAGCGTTTGCGTTTGCCTGAAGGTGAACCTATTGAGGCTCGTATGGTGACCCGTTCTATTGAGTCAGCACAACGTAAGGTTGAAGCGCGAAATTTCGACATACGTAAACAGTTACTGCAATTTGATGATGTGGCGAATGATCAACGTAAAGTGATTTATGCTCAGCGTAATGAAGTGCTGGAGTCGGCTGATATTAGTGAAAGTATCAGTTTTATGCGTCAGGCATCGTTAACTGATTTTTTCCAGCAGTATGTGCCTCAAGACAGCATGGAAGAGCAATGGGATATCAATGGTTTGCAGGCGGCTCTAGCCAGTGATTATCAATTACATCTTGATCTGGTTACTCTAGTAGAAACAGAAACCCATCTTACCGCTGAAGATATCTTAGACCGAGTGTTAGACGAGTCTAAAAAAGCTTTAGATCATAACGCCGAAGTGGTGGGAGCTGAGCAATGGGCTAATTTTGAGCGTGGCATTATGTTGCAATCTATAGATACTCAGTGGCGTGGTCACCTCCAAGCTTTAGATCATTTACGTCAAGGTATTCATCTGCGCGGTTATGCTCAAAAAGATCCTAAGCAAGAGTATAAACGCGAAGCTTTTGAACTTTTTGCTG
Source organism: Paenalcaligenes sp. DL 309 (assembly GCF_057475285.1). Lineage (NCBI taxonomy): Bacteria > Pseudomonadati > Pseudomonadota > Betaproteobacteria > Burkholderiales > Alcaligenaceae > Paenalcaligenes > Paenalcaligenes sp. DL 309. The sequence goes on along the minus strand of NZ_JBYBKW010000002.1, from coordinate 203,469 downwards.
ATTTGCTTGATCGTGTGCGTGATGAGGTAATTAAGACCTTATTAACCGTACAAATTCAAGCCGCACCCCAAACAGAGCAAATACCAGAACCTGCAGAGCTAGAGGGAGTGGCTTTTCATCACGCTGATTATGACACCGCTTTACGTGGTGAAACCTCAAACACCGAGCAGATCGCAGCGGCTTCAGAGTCGTCTGATGAAACCATCCCTAGAGTAGGGCGTAACCAAGAGTGCCCGTGTGGCAGTGGTAAAAAGTACAAACACTGCCACGGGCGTTTGGCCTAAGGCCTGCTGAATTACAGTAGAAAAATAGTGGCTAAACCTAGGAAAATAAAAAAGCCTAGGGAGTCAGTACCAAAAGTGAGTAGTACCGAAGACCCCACGGCGGGGTCTTTGCCAAAATGGTTACGCAAGGTAGGTATAAGCACACCTAAGGTGGCACCTACCAGCATATTGCATATCATGGCGGTCATCATCACCAAAGCGATAGGAATAGAGCGTGAAATAAACCAGGCAAAGGTGGCGGTTACTACGCTACCGCACATGCCCACTAAAAAAGTCACGTAGAGCTCTCGTTTAACTAAAGGCCAAATGTTAACGCCTTTAATACGTCCCATGGCCATGGCACGAATAATCATCGTCATGGTTTGGTTGCCTGAGTTACCTCCTATCCCCGCTACTATAGACATTAAAAAAGCTAAAATTACAATGTGGCTAACGGTGTCTTCAAAACGTGAAGCCACAAAAGAGGCCACTGCAGCGGTACATAGATTAATTAAAAGCCAAGGTGCGCGGTTGCGTAAAGCACTGAGCACAGGAGCAAAAATATCTTCTTCTTGTAGGCCTGCTCTAGATAGCTCTTGCTCTTGGGAGTCTTCTTGGAGCACATCCACCACTTCATCAATGGTCACGCGACCAATCAATCTGCCGTAATCATCCACCACCGCAGCAGAAACCAAGTCATAACGCTCAAATGCGTTTGCCGCTTCGGTGTCTGGGTCTAAGGGATGTAAGCTCAAATACTCAGTGCTCATTACTGCCGAGACTAGACTTTCAGGGTCTGAAACCAGCAGGGTGGCGAGTGATAAAGTGCCGCGTAGACGGTCTTCACGATCCACCACAAACACTTGGTCTGTGTGGTTAGGCAAGTTCTGTAATCGACGTAAATAACGGAGTACCACTTCTAAACTCACGTCTTCGCGTACACGCACCATCTCAAAATCCATGATGGCACCCACGGTGTCATCGGGATAACCCATTACCGCCACCAGCTGCGCTCGCTCGGTTTCAGAGAGGCCTTTTTGCACCTCTACCATGACACTAAGCGGTAGATCAGCCGCTAGATCAGCGATTTCATCAGCATCCATGCTGGAGGCGGCCGCAATAAGCTCATCAGAGTCCATAGACTTAATGAGTGATTCACGTACCCAATCTTCTATTTCTAACAATACATCGGCATCATGTTCTTTGGCTACTTGATCCCAGACGAGTTGACGTTCGGTTTCAGGTAAAGATTCTAAAACAAAAGCAATATCAGCGGGGTGTAGCTTGTTGATAACCGTGCGTATTTCCGTAGGGTCTGGGTTGTGCGACAGCTTTTCTATTAAGTCTGTTAAGTGAGTCATTTTTTTAGGAGGTGGGTAGCGGTGGTAGAGGGCGGCTGCGACGCTCATCGTCAGTAGCAACGTAAGTGAGTACGGCTTCAGTGACTTTAACGGTTTCACCCTTCATAAGGGGGCGCTCGGCATAGACTTCTACTGAGACAGTAATGGAGGTAGTGCCTGTTTTAATAATTTCTGCATAGACGCTAATTAAATCACCCACAAAAACGGGCTCTTTAAAAGTAAACGAGTTAACGGCAATGGTGGCCACTCTGCCCTTGGCACGCCTTGATGCGGCAACTGAACCTCCTATATCAACTTGAGACATAATCCAGCCCCCGAAAACATCGCCATGCATATTAGAATCACCCGGCATAGGAACCACACGGATGACGGGATCAAGGTGTTGAGGAACGGATACTAAAGCAGTGCTCATGCTGAGCTCCTTATTATTGTATGAAAATCAAAAATCAATTATACGGTTTTCAACCATTGCGTTGCCACTTTCACCCAGTAAGTAGCACCTATAGGGAGTAAATTATCGTTAAAATCATAACTGCCGTTGTGTAAGGTGCAAGGCCCTAAACCGTGACCGGCTATGCGATGATCGCCTTCGCCATTGCCAATAAATAAATAACAGCCAGGAACGCTCTCTAACATAAAAGAGAAGTCTTCTGCTCCCATAGAAGGAGTAACTGGATATGTGACCTTTGCCGCTCCTAGCCAATCTTGTAATAACCCAGCACAAAACTCGGTTTCTTTAGCATGATTAATAGTGGGTGGGTAACGACGGTCAAACTCAATGCTTACAGTACAACCCATGGCTTGTGCGCTGTGTTGGGTAATAGTGTGCAGTTTTTCTTCAATGAGGTCTAGGGTTTCTGTACTAAAGGTACGTACAGTACCGCGTAACTGCGCTGTGTCAGGAATTACATTGTCTGCTGAGCCTGCATGGATTTGCGTAATGCTTAATACGGCATTTTCTAAAGGGTCTATATGACGGGAAATAATAGATTGTAAGCCTTGGCCTATATGTAGAGCCGCCATCACGGGATCGGCGCCTAAATGCGGCATGGCGCCATGCGCACCTTTACCTTGTATATCAATCACAAAGGTATTACTGGAAGCCATAATAGCGCCTTTACATAGACCAAAATGGCCTTCAGGCATATTAGGCCAGTTATGCATGCCAAAAACCGCGTCCATAGGGAATAAATCAAAAAGCCCATCGTCTATCATAGCTTTGGCGCCCCCTAAGCCTTCTTCAGCCGGTTGAAAAATAAAATACACCGTACCGGCAAAGTCATTGTGCTTTGCCAAATATCTGGCAGCAGCCAGTAACATGGTCACATGGCCATCATGCCCACACGCATGCATGATGTTTTCGTGGCGGCTTTTATGAGGGAAGTTGTTCTGCTCAGGCATAGGTAAAGCGTCCATGTCAGCTCGTAAACCAATGCGACCACCTGGGCCTTGATTACCTTCTAAAATACCCACTACTCCTGTGCCACCTAAACCTCTATGCAGAGGAATAGACCAGCTTTCTAAAAGTTGTGCAATTTTATCAGCGGTTTTGAATTCTTCATAACCCAGCTCAGGGTATTGATGTATATCACGACGAATAGCGATGAATTCTTCTTGCCAAGCAGTAAAGGGGGGTAGTGTAGTCATGGTATTACCTTTGTGTGGAAGTAGAAGGGGCAGTTAGATGAGGTTGAATCATTTCTAATAAAGCCTTAGCCAAAGTAGGATTAGCTGCATACACATAACCATTACTGGGCCACGCCAGTTGCTGATACATGTCTTCGCTAATACCACCGGCTTCGCGTACTAGTACGGTACCTGCAGCCACATCCCACGGGGCCAAGCCCATTTCCCAATAACCATTCAACCGGCCACAAGCTACCCATGCTAAGTCTAGTGCAGCAGAACCAAAGCGGCGTATATCACGGCTTTTTTGCAATGCGCTTTCAAAGCCTGGCATGTATTGTTCAGCAAAACTGAAATCTCGAAAAGGAAAGCCGGTAGCTAAGACGCTTTCATTAAGGACATCAGTGCAGGCGCATTGGATACGATGACCATTAAGCCAAGCGCCCACGCCGTGCATAGCAGTAAAGATTTCCTCGCGATTTGGGTCATAAATTACGCCAATCACAGGGGTGTCTGCTGCTAAGACTTCACCATTAACCGTTGTTCCCGCGTGGGCTACGAGTGCAATAGAAACCGCATAGTGGGGTATACCATGTAAAAAGTTTGTGGTGCCATCAAGGGGGTCTATACACCAATGCGCTAAGCCCGAAGCTTGGCCCCCGCTTTCTTCGGCCACAATGCTAAAATCGGGTGTTTGTTCATGTAGTAAGGCAATAATGGCTTCTTCAGCCTCGTGGTCGGCTTGTGAGACTAAGTCGTTTTTCATTTTGAGGTCAATGACTAATTCACTGCGATTAGACGCATACGATTGTAAAATAGCGGCACCCGCATGAGCGGCGTGTACCGCCGTCTCTAGGCTGCTACTTAATGCTAAGGATGTGTGCTGCATAAATCCACCTAAACTGTAATAAATATATTTATATAAATATATACACCTATAACTAATTCTAATTGATAAAGAAAATATGACGCGAGCTTTTGAGCCATTAGTACCGGCCGTTCCTACATTTAATGATACAGGTATAGCACGCAGTGATCGCTATGATGATTTGTACCATTCCGCATCAGGTGCTTTAGAGCAAGCGCATTATGTGTTTTTGCAAGGTAACGGCTTACCTGAACGTTGGCAGGGCCGAGATCAGTTTACTATTCTAGAAACCGGTTTTGGTTTAGGAAATAATTTTCTGGCCACTTGGGCCGCATGGAAGGCGGATCCTAAGCGCAGTCAGCGGCTGCATTTTGTCTCTTTTGAAGCGCATCCTTTTACCCGAGCAGACCTGAAGCGTATGTTGCAAAATACGCCGACTGAGTTACGTGAGCTGGCCGATACCTTGCTTGCGCAATGGCCTTTATTGCTACCTGGTATTCATCGCTTAGAACTTGAGAAAGGAGCCCTAAGCCTAACGCTATTTTTTGGTGATATTCATCAAGCCACGCGCCGTATGCAGTGTTATGCCGATGCTTTTTATTTAGATGGCTTTGCGCCGCGCGTAAATCCCGCCATGTGGTCTAAAGAGGTGTTTGGACAGCTAGTGCGTATGGCCGCACCAAACGCCACGGCAGCCACATGGTGTTCGGCCTCGCAAGTACGTCAAGATTTGCAAGATGCTGGTTTTATCGTGGAGCGTCATCCCGGATTTGCCTATAAACGTCATATGATTCGTGCTCGTTTACGACCTCATTTAGGTCATAAATACCTAGCTAAGCCCACTCAGCCGGTGTTGATTGTGGGAGGTGGTATTGCTGGAGCTGCCACGGCGTATGCGCTAGCACAGCGTGGTATTGCTTCTACCGTTATCGACCCTGTTTTTGCTCAAGACTTAGGTGGTGCGCATTTAGGCCATGCGGCCGTGGCTATGACGCCGATTATTACACCTGATGATGCACCCCGTGCCCGTTTGAGCCGTGCGGGTATACAGAGGGCTTTACAGCGCTGGCAGCCTTTTTTAGGACATAGCTTATTTGCTTGTGGCTCATTCGTGGCAAGTTTAAGTGCCACAGAAGCTGAAAATGCGCAAAAAACTGTACAAATGCTCGGTTTCGATACAGATTGGGTACAATATAGGGATGCACAAACGGCAAACCAGTTGGCACAAGCTGATTTTGCTCATGGGGTTTTGCATTTCCCTCGTGGTGTTTGTGTGTACCCGCAGCAGTTATTACGACAGTTATTACGGCATCCACTAATTACCCCGCTGGCCCAGTCAGCGATGACTATATCTGCACAGGAGTCAGGTTGGGAGGTGGTTACAGACCAAGGTCAGCATTTAGAAGCAGAGCATTTGGTGGTAGCTAATGCGGCTCAAGCGCCTGCTTTATTGACTTCCGTATTGGCGTCGTCTGCATTGCCGGGTTTAAACATGGATGTATTAGGTGGGCAAAGTAATGTGATTAGTGCATCAGCTTTGCGCCAGCAGCCTCAAGGGATTATTGCTGGGTCTGGCTATGTGATTCCATTCACGCCTTCACAATGTATAGTAGGGAGTACGTACAGCGCCCCAGAATTGGGCATTAGCAGTGCGGCGCAGGCTGAGATTATGCAAAAAGTATCTCAACTTCTGTCATTACAGCAAACTCAGCCGGTGGCTTTAGGTTCTTGGTTTGGTTTGCGAGCCGCTTTTAAAGACCATTTGCCTATGGTGAGTCAAGCTTTACCGGGGCTGTGGTTAAATATTGGCTATGGGTCTTACGGTTTTAGTTGGGCGGCCTTAGCTGCTGATATAATAACTACACAGTTGAGTGCAGAGCCTGCTGTTATTGAGCGTGATTTGGCTCGTGTATTGTCTCTGCGCCCAACTTAGTACGTATGCTTAATACATACAATACATATAGTAATACAGTAATAAATGATGAATTATTCGGTGGTAGTAAATACTGCTGCCGAATAGTGTTTTTAACCCAAGGTTTTGGGCTCTGCCCTTGAGGATCGCACTGTGCCGTCCAAAACTCACTTTGATGATGTGACGCAATTGTTTAATCTTCTAAGCTCTATTTCTACTAAAACGTCTAGCGCTGATTTTGCTGCTACGGATGATCAACTGCTTCGTATAGAAGCCCATGCCCCAGGAGTATTTCGCTTACGCTTCGGGTCGCTAAAACATATACAGCCTGAGCGCGTGCGGCCACGTGATCAGCAGTATGCTGAAATGCTACTCACACGCCTCGATCCCGTTGGGGAGCTGGAGGTGATTGAGCAAGCCACGGGCTGGCGCATAGAGCAAGGCGAAGCGGCTGTAGAGATAGATAAAAACAGCTTCGCCTTGCGCGTTTATACGGCTGAGCAGTTGCTATGGCAAAGCCAATCACTACAAGATGACGCTGACAACTGGAAGTTATCCATAAACCTAGAGACCGAAGAAGGTATTTATGGGTTGGGTGAAACCCAAGGCGACTTAAACCGTCGCGGTAGTTTATTAGTGTCTGATAACCCAAGTCATCGCGTTTTACCTTTGGCCTGGAGCAATCGGGGTTGGGGTATTTATATCAATACCTTTGAGCGTGTAGAACACGATGTGGCGCATACCGATGCTGAACACTACAATTTAACCATTCATGACACCGTATTGGATTTGTTTATTTTTGTGGGCAGACCTTTAGATATTCTTAATCAGTACACCGCGCTTACTGGTAGAGCCGGGCAGCCAGGCTTGTGGCCTATGGGGGTTTGGCTAGATCAAATTGCAGGTCAAGACTTAGAGCAGGCGCACACTCATATCGCAGAGCTTAAAGCGTTACAGGTGGGTATTGATGTAGTACACATGGCGCCGCCCGCTCCTTTAGGTTTTAGCGCTGATCGTCCTCTTTTTGAATGGGACAGTAACCGTATCGGTGAAATACGTCACACCATTGCAGCGGCTGATGAAGCGCAGTTTAAACTGGTGGTTTCCACTTTCCCTGGCGTGTTGGTGGGCACGGGAATGTTTGACGAGTGGGAAGATAGAGGCTGGCTCTTAATTAACGATGATGATGGTTCTGCCTTTGTTTTCCCGGGTAATGAGCTCACAGGAGGCAAAGATTTTGCGCTCTTGGATCTTACGCATAAAGATGCCTATAAGTTGTGGGTGGAGCGCTTAAGTCAGTCTTACGAAGAGGAACTAGGCGGTGTGATTTGTAATGTGCAGTATGATTTACCTGATCACATTACCGCACGCAGTGGCGAGAGTGGCGCAAAGTTGCGTACGGTCTATCCTTTACTTGCTCGCTCAGCGATTTTTGATGCCTTTGCCGGTCATAAAACGCCCCAAGAAGGGCTAGTGGCTAGTCGTGATTTATACCCCTCAGCACATCGATTTGCTTGGCAGTTAGGGCCTGATGTCACCAATGATTGGGAAGGTCTAGCTAACACTTTACAGGCTGCGTTAGCCGCCGGTAATAGCGGTATAACCGCACAAAGCCACCAGTTGGGATCCGTTAATCACCCCATAGATCCTAAAGTAATGACACCTGAGCTGTATTTGCGTTGGTTAGCCATGGGGGTGTTTTCGGCTAATTTCCATATCCAAGCCATAGATGGCCTTATGCCCCAATCTTTTGACGAGGAAACTCAAGAGTTAATTGCGCATTGGTTACGTTGGCGTTATCGCTTGGTACCTTATGTGTTGGGCATTATCGAAGAGTCAGTACGTTGTGGTTTACCGGTGCAGCGTTCATTGGCTTTAGAGTTTCCTGAAGATCCTGAAGTGGCTAATTGGCCGCATCAATATATGTTTGGTTCCACCTTACTTATTGCGCCTTTTGTAACCCCCGGTGATGAGATTGAGGTCTATTTGCCGGCAGGCAGCGATTGGTGGGATATTTCTACTGGCTGGCGTTATGAAGGCGGCACCACTTGGAAAGTGAAGGCAGGCTTAGACCGTTTACCGGTGTTTGGACGCGATGGCTATATGCTTTGTTTAGGTTTAGATGCTTTAAATACTAGTGAGTTTAACTCAGCACGCTTATTAGAAGAAGTATGGATGTTTGGTATGCCTGAAGAAAGTCCAGCTGTTATGCGCAATAAAATTCGAGTGATGCAAATGCAAGGTTCTAGCTATATCAAAGGTTTAGAAGGCTTGAAAATATTGCCTTCCGAAGGGTTAGAGGTGAAACGTAGAGGTGCTGAAGTACGTATTTCTCCTGCGCGCTAAACTAAGTTTGTGCATGTTTGTATACAGTTATAAATCGGCATGAAAATAATTGTGTACATAATAAAAAAACGTGCTATAGTTACGTCTTTGCTTTAGAGCAAAAATCAAAAGGTGCAGTTATTTATAAAATTCTTATAAATAATGATTGACAAGACTTATTAGTCATGCAATAATTACATCTTTCGGTTGGGTCGTTAGCTCAGTCGGTAGAGCAGCGGACTTTTAATCCGTTGGTCGCGCGTTCGAATCGCGCACGACCCACCAACCAAAATTCAAAGGCGCCACTTATTTATACTAGGTGGCGTTTTTATTTTTGCTGATGACATAGCAAAGCAGTAAAGAAAAAGCCCAATGGTTGCAGGCCATTGGGCTTTTTTTATGGGGGATTGGTTTCTTAGAGTAGTTTTTCTTGATAGTGTTGCCAGCTTTCAGGGTGTAAGTCGCTAAGACGCAAATGCTGTTGAGCAGGCCCCCAAGCTTCTTCTATATGTGCTTTATCGGTAATAGTTAGCAAAGGTAGTGCTTCCGCACCTAAGGTTTTATAGTGGTAATCCAAAGCCAGTATTTCAGTGCCGCTAATCGCTGTAACTACCTTATCACCATTAGGCGTCTCGGGCTCTAGGGCAATAAAAGAATGCATAACGGCTAATAAATATAGTAAATGTAGGGCTGCTTCTGTGTTTGTTGAGTTTTCGCGTAAAATAGCGCGTAGCGCAATGGCAGCTTCATTAAATGCTGTACTGTAAGGTAGCATCTGCAATGCTAATCTCAGGCGCTCATGGGGGTTCTCTTTACTATTTTTAATGGCCTCACGCCACTCTGCACCCATGCTTTCTAAAGCTTGTGGTAGAGGCGAGTTTGGCGACATATGTAGCCAAGGTGTTTTTTCTGCGCAGAGTTTTAGGTCTAGTGTTCTTAAAAGCTGATGTAAATACATTTGTACTAGCTGCTGCTGTAGTAAAACTAAGCGTTCAGTAATTTGCTTATTGGTAGATTGCTGCTTGAGTTGCTTTACAATAGCTAGGCTGCGCTGAACTACGTCAGAGGGCACTGTGACGTTTTTTTGGTGCAGTAAAGACCAAGTATGCTGCAGGGCAGTTATAACTTTGTACATAAAACACCTTCCTTCTGATGAATTTTTATTGGTAATTATACCTTGATACGTTTAGAACACATTTTTAAAACCTACACCTCAGGTAATAAAATCATTACTGCCTTAGATGATATTAACTTAGAAATTCGTGCTGGCGAGATCTTTGGAATTATTGGCCGCTCAGGTGCGGGTAAAAGCACTTTAATCCGTATGCTCAATTTATTAGAGCGGCCTTCTCAAGGGGCTGTTTGGCTGCAAGAGCAAAATCTTTGCCTATTATCTGAAGCACGCTTACGTCAAGAGCGTCAGAAAATAGGCATGGTATTTCAGCATTTTAATTTGTTACAGATGCGTACTGTGCTCGATAATGTGTGCTTTCCTTTACGCCTAGCTGGTTTAAACCGTAAAGCGCAAAAAGAGCGTGCTTTAGAGGTGTTGGAGCTGGTTGGGCTAAGCGATCATGTGCATAAGTACCCTCGCCAGCTCTCAGGCGGCCAGCAGCAGCGTGTAGGCATTGCACGCGCGCTTGCAAATCACCCGCAGCTATTGCTGTGCGATGAAGCCACCTCAGCATTGGATCCTGAAACCACACAATCTATATTACGATTACTGGCCGAAATTAATGAGCGCTTGGGTATAACTATTGTCTTAATTACGCATAGTATGGATGTGATTCGTACTATTTGCGATAGAGTCGCTGTGATAGAAGCTGCCAAGCTGGTGGAGATGGGAGCAGTGAAACAGATATTTTCTAATCCACAGCACACGGTTACCCAATCCTTATTAGCAGAGGGTGACATGAAAAACACCCTCTACGGACAGCTAGTGTTAGCGGTAAAAGAAGACAAAGCGCGCTGGTCAGAGGTGGAAGCCTTATTGGCTGAGCATGATGTGGAGTATGAGGTGCTACGGGCATGATGAGTTTTGATAATGTGGACTGGCCTCTGATAGCTGAAGCCACAGTAGATACCTTATTGATGACGGGGTTTTCGTTATTATTTACTGTTATTATTGGCTTGCCTGTGGGCATTATTTTGTTTTTAACTGCTAAAGGGCAATTAATGCAAAATAGAGCGGCTTACCAAAGTTTGTCGTTGGTGGTAAATGTGCTGCGCTCTATTCCGTTTTTGATTCTCTTGATTGTGATGATTCCACTCACCCGGATTTTGGCAGGTACATCTTTAGGTGTGCAAGGTTCTATTCCTCCCTTAGTTATGAGTGCAGCGCCCTTTTTTGCCCGTCTGGTTGAGAATGTATTACGTGAGCTAGACCCCGGCGTCTCTGAAGCTTGTAGAGCCATGGGGGCGAATTCCCGCCAAACGGTATTAATGGCCTTATTACCTGAAGCCACCACAGGTATTTTAGCTGCTGTGGTGGTGACTGCCATTACCCTAGTAGGGTATTCGGCTATGTCTGGTGTAATTGGTGGTGGCGGTTTGGGAGATTTAGCCCTGCGCTTTGGTTATCAACGCTATCAAAGCGATGTGATGCTAGTTACCGTTTTAATACTGGTAGTATTGGTACAGTTGTTACAAATGTTTGGCGATAGACTCGCCGCTTGGTTACATAGTAAAACGCAGTAAAAACTAAAGGATATATAGATGAAAATTAAAAAACTACTCCCCGCTTTTGCATTATCGTTGGCCGCTTTAGCTGTGGGCTCTGCCCATGCTGGTAAACTATCTGTAGCCGCCACACCTGTACCGCACGCTGAGCTATTAGAAATTGTGAAGCCTATACTAGCTGAGCAGGGGGTAGAGCTAGATGTGAAGGTGTTTACCGACTATGTGCAACCTAATGCTCAAGTGGCTGATGGCCATTTAGATGCGAATTTTTTTCAGCATAAGCCGTATTTAGATAGTTTTAATACCGAGCATAAAACCGAACTGGTGTCTGTAGGCTTAGTGCATGTGGAGCCTTTTGGCGCTTATTCACAAAAGATTAAAGAGCTCGCTGAGCTTAAAGATGGTGCTTTAGTGGCTTTGCCTAATGACCCGTCTAATGGTGCACGGGCCTTATTGCTACTGCAGCAACAAGGTCTAATTGAATTGGAAGACCCAACCAATATCTTAGCCACTTCACGAGATATTGCTAAAAACCCCAAAAAGTTGAAATTTAAAGAGCTAGAAGCCGCTACTTTACCGCGCGTATTAGCGGATGTGGATTTAGCCCTCATCAATACTAACTATGCGTTAGAAGCGGGTCTAAACCCATTAGAAGATGCATTATTCATTGAAGGCGCTGACTCGCCCTATGCCAATATAGTCGTCACTAATAGCGATAAAGTAGATGACGAAGACATCAAAAAACTGGTTGAAGCCCTGCATTCTGACACCATACGTCAAGCTATTGCCGATAAATACCAAGGGGCGATAGTACCGGCTTTTTAGGCTTCAATGGTTATTGCACATTAATTATGCGTTTGGCTGCAGCACGCTGACTGCCTTCAGGAAACACTTGAATGGTCACTTGGCGTGCCACCATCCCTGAAGGCAGCTCTACCACGCCCTGGACGTGTACATAATGACCGAAATCTACCTCTATAGGGTCTAAATCTACATGGCCAGTACGGCCATTTGGGTAACGTCCCATGACGTTAAAGTTCATAGTACCTTTAAAGGCAGAGGCATCTTCACTGTCTTGCATGAGTAAAACGGTATAGTCCAGTTTGCCGTCATCATTAAGTAAGTCTGCCGCTCGAATACCTGGTGAAGTGTTACGCGGGTCCGCAGGCATAGACTTAGCAAAAAGGGAAATATCATTTTTGAGGGCATTAACAATGCTGTCGTGATTTTCTAGACGGCCTTGAATGGATTCCACTTTGGCTAAGCTCTCAGTACGTTCACGTTCAGCAAGTGTGATTTGTGATTGTAAGCGTTGATTTTCAGCTTTTACGCTGTTGATTTCATCGTGTAGCTTTTGCGATTGCTCTACGGTTAGTTTTGGGGGACCGTAGCTTTTTTGAATAAACAGCAAGCCTCCAGCACCTAAAACCATACCGGTAATCATCAATACTAACCAACGAGGAATACGACGCTTACGACGGCTATGACCATAAGCGGTGGGTTTAAATACGGGGCGTTTAGAACCTAACATGAGATAAATCGATCCTGTAGGTAGATAGGGTAAAAGAAAAATAATAGCCTGTTAGTCTTTCTAAGCCAAGCTTTGTTCTATTTGTTGCAATCGTTCGGGAGTGCCTATATCGGCCCATATCCCTTTATAAGGGGTTCCTATAGCGCTTTGAGCGTTTATCGCGGCATGCAGAGGATCGCGTAAAGGGGTGGGGATAAAAGCAGATACCTCAGTGAAAAGTTCAGCCTTGAATACACCTATACCACTGTAGGTATAGCTAAGCGTATTAGCTGGACTTTTATGCTGTAATAAACCAGTCTGAGTATCAAAACTGAAATCACCCTCGTTATTGTGATCTGGGTTAGGCACGAGTAATAAATGGGCTAAGGCATTTTCTCTTTGTAAGCGCTCAGCCATATAAAACGCTAAGGTCGCATTCCAATCCGTCCATACATCAGCGCTAATAACTAAAAAAGGTGAGCTGCTTATTAAGGGCAGAGCTTTTTTGATGCCAGCGGCGGTTTCAAGGGCAGAGCTTTCAGCTGAGTACTGTATTTGTACCCCATAACGGCTGCCATCACCTAAATGCTTTTCTATTTGCGAACCCAGCCATGCATGATTAATCACAACGTGTGTGATGCCAGCCTGGGCTAAGCGCTCTAGGTGCCATTCAATAAGGCTTTTATCACCTACTGTTAATAAAGGTTTTGGGGTGTGATCAGTCAAGGGACGCATGCGGGCACCGCGCCCCGCGGCCAAAATCATGGCGGATAAGGGAGCTGGAGTAGGCATTAGATAGTGATTCCCAATACGGTTTGCTTATTTTCCAAACGATCAAACAGATAGCGTAAGGCTTTGAATTCTTCGTAGCGTACAAAGACTTGGCGTAAATACTCCGTTACCCGAGGTATGTGATCTAAGTAATGCGGTTTATTGTCGCGTAATGCCAAACGGCTAAACACTCCTAAGATGCGTAGATTACGTTGCACGCTCATCCATTCATAAGCGCGGTGAAAATTAGCAAAGTCGGTATCAATGTCTAGGCCGGCTTGGTGTGCAGCTTGCCAATAGCGAATGGCCCAGTCTAGTTGCTGGTCTTCATCCCAGCTGTGACGTGCATCCATCACTAAGGAGGCAATGTCATAGGTAATGGGTCCTATGATGGCATCTTGAAAATCAATGATGCCAGGCTGTAAGCTTGCGTCAGTAGGCATCATAATATTAGGTGAGTGAAAATCTCTATGCACTAATACCTGGCCATGCTGTACATTGTCTTCCACTAAAAGAGTAAACAAGGCGTGAAGATTTTGCTTTTCTGTAGCGCTAAGTTCTGTTTTGCAGTGCTGCTTTATATACCATTCTTCAAAAAGCTGTAGCTCAGCCAGCATACGCGAAGCATCATAAACAGCTAAACCTTTAGTGTCTGCTTGTTGCATACGTACTAATTCATCGATGGCCAGTCTATACATAGCTTGTAGAGCTTGAGGATCTAGAGCTTCTTGCAGAGCCATGTAATAATTTTGACTGCCTAAATCACTAAGTAACAAAAAACCATACTGCTCTTCATAGGCAAAGATTTCTGGTACTTTAATACCTGCCTGCGCTAAACGCACTTGTATATCAATAAAGGCAGCATTGTTTTCTTGGCTAGGTGGGGCATCCATCACAATATAAGAAGCATTCGCTCCTTGGATGCGTTCGTAGCTTCTAAAGCTGGCATCGCTAGAGGCTTTTTCTAGGGTGTTGAGATTTAGTTGATAGGTTTCAACCAGCGTGTTGAGCCAAGTAAGTAGGTGTTTTTGACGTATTTGAGCAGTAGAGTTAGACATAAAAAAACTTTAAAAAGCATTAAGCAAATAAATATCACTATAATAGCGGTTCACGGTTTGCCTATCATATAAGTAGGTACAAGTTTAGGCGAGATTTATATAGATAAAGGACGCAATGGGTGTGCGATCAATTGGGCTAGCCCTCACAATTTTAGCGGGTTTAGGTATAGATGCAGCATTAAATACCGCTCTATCTTCTGAGCCACGTAAGCCACGGCTTGAAATGGCCTCGCATTTACGTGTGCATGACGTAGCAGATGATGATCTTACTGCTTATTTTATTGCAGATGAGTTGTCGCGTACCGAAGATGGTGAAATTCATTTACTTGGCAAAGCCCAAGTGCGCCGCCTCGATGCTATTTCTAAAGGGGATGAAATTCATTACCACCCAACTGAAGGTAGCGTAAAAATACGCGGTAACGGAAGCCTCATACGTGAAGGCACTATTATCCGTAGTGAGGCTATTGATTACAACATGCAGGCTGAGACTGGCCATATAGATCAGCCTTCTTTTATGTTTGGTGGTGCCGGTGGCTCAGGTACGGCCAGTGAGGCGCAGATTTTGTCAAATGATCATCTGCGTTTAAAAACGGTTGAATACAGTGGCTGTCCTTGCCCTGCACCCTCTTGGTTTATTAAAGCTCCCACCATCGATCTTTATAATGAAGATAATACCGGGGTAGCAAAGCATGGAGTACTTTATTTCAAAGATGTGCCTATTCTTTATTCGCCTTATTTAACCTTTCCTTTACGCGAAGAGCGTAAAAGTGGTCTGTTAATGCCGACGTATGGCTATTCTTCCAATAGTGGCCTGGAGTTGGCGGTTCCTTACTATTTTAATTTAGCGCCAAATTATGATGCTACTTTAACCCCCCGATACTTAAGCAAACGGGGCTTACAGATGCAAGGTGAGTTTAGGTATTTAGGTGCCCGCTACAATGGGCAAGTGTCTGGCTCCTATTTATCTAATGACAAACTAACCAAAACAGATCGTTGGTCATTAAACACCACACATAGTCAGTATTTAGGACGAGGCATAGGTTTTTCATATAATTACCATCGCGTTTCCGATGATAACTACTTCCGTGATTTTTCTACCTTTGGTATTAATGAGGCTTCAGTTACCGAGCTTTTGAGTGACGCACGTTTTACTTGGTCTGGTGCTAAGTATTTTAATGCGGCGGTATCAGTAGCAAAATATCAAACTCTACAAGATGGCAGTTCGTCTTATAGACTTCCTCAGTATGATCGTTTACCGCAGTTTGAATTGCACGGGGCGCGTTATAATTGGCATGGCTTTGATGTGCAAAGCCAAAATTACGCCACGCATTTTGTCATGCCTTATTATAATGGTAGTTTAAGCGAATTTGATTTATATAGAAAAAATCGTTTAGCTCCAAATAGCACGCGCGTTAAGTCTTATAATTCCATTGCTTATCCTGTTGTGCAACCTGCCTGGTATATAACGCCGAAGGTAGCATTGCATCTGAGTCATTATGATACCGATTGGAAATCAGTCAGTAATGTGGCACAACGTAACTTACAAAGTGGTGTGAGTCGTGTGGTGCCTATATCTTCAATAGATGCGGGCTTAACTTTTGAACGTGATACTTCCTTATTTGGTATAGATTCTATTCAAACCCTAGAACCACGAGCTTATTATTTATACGTACCCTATCATAATCAAAATGCGATTCCTAATTTAGATACTAGTGTAGCTAGCTTTAATTTTTCTCAAGCGTTTAGTGAAAATATTTATAGTGGCGGCTGGGATCGTATCGCGAATGCCAACCAGTTAACCTTGGGTTTAAGTACCCGCTGGTTAGATGCGGATACGGGGTTTGAGCGTATTGTTTTGCAGGCAGCACAACGTTTTCATTTTGATGAACAACAGGTATTTTTAGGTAGTTTTGGTCCGCTTGAGCATCCTGCAGAGCGCACCCGTTCTGATTATTTGTTTGGGGCTCAGGCAGCGCTTACGGATGATTTTACAGTGCGTTTTGATGCGCAACTGAACCCAGAAACCCGCGATCGTAATCGTATGACAGCAAATGTGCGTTGGAGTCCAAAACGTTTAGCCACTATTTCTGCTTCCTATAGATATGAGCGGGATCCACGTGCATTTGATAATCCAAATTACCAGTACACATCCGCAGAAGAAAACCGCACCCAAGAGCAGGTGTCATTAACCACACAATGGCCCTTGACTCAAAAGGTGTATGCCTTAGGGAGAGTAGATTACTCTTTACAAGATAAACGCAGCACTCAAACCATTTTAGGGTTGGAGTATAAGGGTGAGTGCTGTTGGACTAGTCGTTTTGTGGTGCAACGTTATGCCGTATCGGCACAAAAGAGTAATAGTGCGGTGTTTTTCCAATTGGAATTAACGGGTTTGGGCTCTTTAGGTACTGATCCGATGAATTTATTACGTGAACGCATTATAGGCTATGAGTCCATTAGTTCACCTATACCAGAGAAAACCACTTTCGAGAGGTACGAGTAAATGCAGGTAGAAAAACTAACACGTCATTTCAGCTTTGCTGTATTCCTAGCAGCAAGTGTGGTGGGTGGCGGCCTTGTGCAAGCACAAAGTCAAGCAGATGATTCTTTTCTTCAAAGCACAACTTCAGCAGATGGAATTGCTGCCGTAGTTAATAGTGAAGTGATTACCCTTCGAAATGTACAGTTGGAGGTAGAGTCCGTTACTAAAAATCTGCAGGCGCAAAAAATCCCCATCCCTGAACCTGAGGTCTTGAAAAAGCAAGTGTTGCAACGCTTAATTGATGAGCGGTTGCTTTATCAAGAGGCAGCGAATATGGGATTGTCTCCTGATAATGTTGATATTGAGGAGGCCGCTGAGGTTGTGGCTAGAAATAATAACCTCACTGTTTCACAGTTACGCCAAGAAATAGAAAAAAGTGGCATGAGTTGGAATGATTATCTTAAAGGCTTACGTCAGGAAGTGATTGTTGATCAGATTCGGCAGCGTGTGATTGATCCGACCATTAGTATTTCCGACTCAGAGATTGATATCTATCTTAAAACTCAGGGTATAAGTCCCGAGATAACCAAAGGCGCAGCTAGCCCAGCAACAGGGCCCATAGAATTAGCACAAATTTTAGTTCGCGTCCCTGAAGACGCGAGCAGCAGCACCCGTGCTGAATTAAAGCAAAAGGCAGAAGATTTATTACAGCAAGCGCGTCAAGGTGCAGATTTTGCGGGTTTAGCTGCTTCCTCTTCTGATGGACCTGAGGCCTTGCAGGGGGGAGTGATGGGGGCTAGACCCTTAGAAGGTTGGCCAGATGTGTTTGTCAAAGCGATTGAAAACACAACTCCCGGCCAGCTGACTGATGTAGTACAAAGTGGCGCTGGCTATCATATATTAAAAGTGCTTAATAAAGGCCAAGCTCAGACGGCATCTACTGGGAGCAATGCTAAGGACGCCTTAATTGTTACGCAAACAAAAGCTCGTCATATTTTGATTACTTTAGATGCCATTACCACCGATGAGAAAGCGCAGGAACGCATTAATCAAATCGCGAGGCGTTTACAGAATGGTGAAAGTTTTGAAGAGTTGGCCAGAGCACATTCTGATGACGCTACCGCCCCACAAGGTGGGGATTTAGGATGGTTACATCCCGGTGAAACCGTACCTGCTTTTGAGCAAGTGATGGATGGTTTAGCGGTAGGGGAAATTAGTGCGCCAGTTCGTTCACAGTTTGGTTGGCATATTATTCGTGTAGAGGACCGTAGAGAGCGCGATGTGGGTAATGAGTTTTACCGTATGCAAGCTCGTCAAGCGCTACACGAGCAACGAATAGAGCCTGCTTTTGATGACTGGTTTAATCAAGTTCGTAGCCAAGCATTTATCGATAATCGTTTAGACTCGCAATCCAGCTCTGGCCGTCGTAAATAGGAAGCACATGCAAAAACATCAGGCGCGTAAGCGTTTTGGACAAAATTTTCTGCACGATGAGGGAGTTATTCACCAAATTGTGCGCGCTATAGACCCTCAATATACCGATACGTTGATAGAAATTGGACCAGGTATGTCAGCGTTGACTCAACCATTGGTAGAAGCGGTTGAGCAACTCACAGTGATTGAAATTGATAGAGATTTAGTGCAGTTTTTGGAAAAAAAATACCCAGATAACAAACTAACTATTATTTCTGCTGATGTATTAAAAGTCGATTTTTCTCAGTTTGGTGATAATTTACGTATTGTAGGTAATCTTCCTTACAATATTTCCACGCCCTTATTATTTCACCTCATGCAGTATGCAGATCAAGTGCAAGATCAATACTTTATGCTACAACGAGAGGTGGTGGAGCGTATGGCAGCAAAGCCGGGTGATAGTTTGTACGGCAGGCTCTCTGTGATGTTGCAGGCACGTTATCGTATTACAAAGCTGTTTGAGGTAGATCCTGAAGCATTTGATCCCGTACCCAAGGTCACTTCGGCCATAGTTCGTATGCGTCCTTTAAGAGCAGACCGGCCTCAAGCAAAGGATGCTGCAGTCTTTGAAACTGTGGTGGCGCAAGCCTTTAGCCAGCGCCGTAAGATGCTGCGTAGAGCCTTAGCGCAGTGGGTTGAGCACATTGATTGGGAGGCGGTGGGGATTGCATCTACAGATAGGGCGGAAGCCATAAGCCTGCAGCAATACATCGCTTTAAGTGATGCATTAACGCCGCATCTACGCACATCTTCTTAACCGTAAAACCAATAACTCACGGCAATGGCTGCCATTATGCCAGCTAAGTCTGCCACTAAAGCGCAGCCCACAGCATGCCGAGCGCGTTGAATGCCCACCGAGCCAAAATATACCGCTAATACATAAAAAGTGGTTTCGGTGCTGCCCTGAAAAGTCGCAGATAATAACGCTGCAAAGCTGTCTACGCCGTGGTGCTGCATAGTTTCTATGAGTAAAGCACGCGCTGCGCCACCAGAAAATGGTTTCATCAAGGCCGTAGGTAAGGCTTCCACAAAGCGGTTGTCCCAGCCTAGGCCATCTACAACCCAGCGTATGCTGTTTAAAGCCACATCTAAGGCCCCTGAAGCCCGCAATAGCCCTATAGCGCATAACATAGCAATAAGATAGGGTAATAAATCCCTAGCCACAGCAAAACCACCCTTAGCGCCTTCTACAAAGCTGTCATAGAGCGGAATTTTTTTACGCCACCCTATAAATAGGAATACAAAAATAATACTGAGTAAGCTGAGATTTCCTAATAGGGAAGAGAAGTGATTGAGTGCGGCTGCGCTCATGGTGGCTAAGGTGGCCATAAATAGCCCTAAGCCGATGATGGCACTGCCTAGCCAAAGCAGTAATACCGGATCCCACAGCTTAATACGCTGCACTATAGCCACTACAATGAGTCCGGCTAATGAGGAGGCGGTAGTCGCTAAAAGTATAGGCAAAAACACCATCGTGGGGTCAGCTGCCCCTTGTTGCAACCTATACATAAAAATACTGATGGGCAGCAACGTTAAGGATGAGGTGTTAAGTACCAAAAATAAAATCTGCGCATTAGTGGCAGACTTAGGATTTGGATTAAGTTCCTGTAAGGCCCGCATAGCCCGTAAGCCAATAGGCGTGGCGGCATTGTCTAAACCTAGGCCATTAGCCGCAAAATTTAAGGTAATGAGCCCTAGAGCAGGGTGGCCTTTAGGCACTTCTGGCATAAGTCGGGTGAATAATGGGCTTAGCCACTTAGCAAGTTTTTCAATAATCCCCGCCTTTTCCGCAATCTGTAAAAATCCCAACCACAAGCTAAGCGTACCAAAGAGCACAATCATAATTTGCACAGACAATTCAGCCATTTCAAATAATGACTGCACCATTTGTGCAAAAATTTCGGCGTTATCTAATACTAACCACTGGTAAGCACCACTGAGCGCAGCGAACACAAAAAAAAGTAACCAGAGGGTATTAAGCATGATGAGAAAACGCCGAAAATGGAGGTAAGATTAAATTAGTCTTGGCGGCCTTTGGCTTGTATAAGTTCGATCTTATAGCCATCGGGATCTTCCACAAAGGCAATCACGGTGTTGCCATGCTTCATAGGGCCCGCTTCACGCACTACATTACCGCCCTTGGCTTTGATGTCTTCACAGGCTTTATAAGCATCTTCCACTTCTAGAGCAATATGACCATAGCCATCACCTAAATCGTAGCTGTCTGTTTCCCAATTGTGGGTGAGTTCAAGTACGGCGGTTTCGCTTTCAGGGCCATAACCCACAAAGGCAAGGGTGAACTTGCCATCTGGGTAGTCTTTTTGGCGTAGTAATTTCATGCCGAGTACATCGGTGTAGAAATCTAAAGAGCGCTGTAAGTTGCCAACGCGAAGCATGGTATGAAGAATACGCATAAGAACTCCTTAGGGATGAGAGAATAAGGGTAATTGAAATTAAAATAGGGGGAGGCTGGTGGGGTCAAATTGCTTGAGCTGCTGCCTGGCTGTATAGAAATCAGGCAGTAAGCGTTCCACCTCTTGCCAGAAACGCTGGCTGTGATTCATTTCTTTGAGATGCGCCACCTCATGAGCCACCACATAATCAATAATAGCAGGGGGGAAATGAATCAAACGCCAATTTAACATAATGGTGCCATTACTAGAGCAAGAGCCCCAGCGTTTGGCAGGGTTTGCTAAGCGTAGCTTCTTAAAACGTTCACCATAACTGCATTTACTTAAAAAAAGCTGTAGGCGTAGGGTTAAATCCCGCTTGGCTTGTTGCTGCAGCCAACTATGACATAGGTCTTGAACACGCTGACTATCTGCCGTGGTGTCTAGGTGCAAACATAAGCGGTCTGTTGGCGTAGGGGTGCTCACATCACCACTAAAGACGATTTCTGTTAATAATGGATTTAACTGCAATGTAATAGGCACACCCAAATAGGGCAGCTTACCGCCTTCTTGCCATAGGGTATGGCTCATGGCTTGTTGCGCTAAACGCTCAGAGCGCTCGTGTAGTTTTGTGGTGATCCAGTTAGCTTTTTTTTCTAAGGCCTCATTAATATGAGTGTTAGCTGCCCAAGTGGGCGCGGTAATAATCAAGCCTTCATCACTAATACGTAAACCTATACTTTTACGGTTAGAGCGTTTCAAAATAAAGCGAACATTTTGGTTATTTAGTGTGCGGTGTTGCCAGCGGGTATTTTTAGGTAAGGTCGTCATCTAAATAGCGTTCAGGGTTTAAACGTCGTACTTCGGTTTCAATCCAAGTTTCTACGGCTTGATTCACTTCTGTTGCCGTGCGGCCCTCGGTTTCAATAATAGGGCCTATAGAAACAGTAATGAGGCCTGGAGTTTTAATGAACGCATTACGGGGCCAGCGTTCACCGGCATTATGCGCAATGGGGATAACGGGTACCTGACAGCGGGTAGCTAAAGCAGCGCCACCTTGCTTATAGCGTTTTGATTTACCCGGTGCCACACGCGTGCCTTCGGGAAAAAGTATGGGCCAACGCCCTTCGTCAAGGCGCTGTTGACCCACTTGCACCACCTGTTCAAACGCGTCTCTACCTTTAGAGCGATCTATAGGAATCATGTTTAATAACGCCAAACCCCAGCCAAAAAATGGGATGCGGTGTAATTCACGCTTATATACAAAACACAGATCATTAGGAAAGTGAGAAACTAAAAACATAGTTTCCCAGGCGGATTGATGTTTAGATAAGACCACCGCTGGACGATTGGGTAGGTTTTCTTTACCAATAACTTGCCACTTAATACCTAAAATGACTTTAGCGCCCCAAATGGCCAGACGCGGCCAGCCTATGGTGAGTTTATAGCGCCATTTTATTGGCAAAGGAGACCACAATAGACAAGCTATGGCATACGGGATAACCGTAACAATAAGGAACAATTGGTAAATAACCGCACGTAAATACAGCATTAGTAATTTTTGAGCCAGTAATCCACCACGGTGGCTAAGTCAGCGTGAATACTACAGCCATCGGGGAGGGGGTGTTGTTGAGTTTTAGTGCCATTGCCAGTTAAAACCAAAGCCGTTTGGCAGCCTGTATTATGCGCTGCCTCTATGTCTCTTAAGGAGTCCCCTACAGAAACACAATGGCTCAGATCTAACTCATAGCGTCTTGCAATATCTAAAAACAGCCCTGGTAATGGTTTTCTACAGCTACAGCCATCATTAGGGCCATGGGGACAAATAAACACACTGTCTATACGCCCCCCTAGCGCTGCTAGCTGCTGGTGCATTTTGTTATGAATAGAATTTAGGGTATCCATATCAAAAAAACCGCGTGCTAAACCCGATTGATTGGTAGCCACAACCACTCGCCAACCGGCATGAGTGAGTCGGGTAATGGCTTCTAGGCTACCGGGAATGGCAATCCACTCATCTGGATTTTTAACAAACTCGCTGGAGTCAAAGTTAATGACACCATCTCGATCCAGAATAGCAGTTTTTACAGTAAGCATGGTTTAAGCAAGTAACGATAAGTCAGCCACTTGGTTCATAGACAAGTGTAATTGCTGCAATAAAGCTAAGCGGTTATTACGCACAACCGGGTCTTCAGCCATCACCATTACATCATTAAAGAAGGCGTCTACCGGCTCTTTGGCACCGGCTAAAGTGGCTAAAGAACCGCTGAAATCCCCTTGTAGAAACTGTTGCTCAGCAATAGGAGCCAGTTCGTTAATAGTAGCGGCTAATTGATTTTCTGCTGTTTCAGTAAATAGCTGAGGATTTAATAGAGAAATAGGATCCGTATGACGTTGCAGTAAATTACTGATGCGTTTATTTGCAGCAGCTAAGCTTTCAGCCTCTGGACGCTGGGAAAAAGTCACACAAGCAGCAATACGGGCATTCACTTGTTGTAATGGGGGGTGTACAGCTAAGACAGCCTCTACCACCTTACGGTCCAGTTTTTGATTTTGTACCAGCTGATTCCTGTAGCGCTCATAGATAAAGTTTATGACTTCATCCACCGCTTCAGTGCTGAGTACATCCGCGTCAAAGCCTGCTGCTGAATAGTGCAATAGAGCCTCTAAATCTAAAACATGATCCGTAAAGTAGCCCCCATTATTAAGTTGCTCAAAGGCGCTAATAACACCCAGAGCAGCTCGGCGTAGTGCATAGGGATCGCGTTCCCCGGTGGGGGCTAAGCCGATGCCCCAAATGCCCACTAAGGTTTCAGCGCGTTCGGCTAGAAATAAAATCGTGGCAATAAGATTTTCTTCATTGACGGGGGTGTGGATACGGTGCTCGTATTGATGGCGCAGTGCATTAACCACTTGAGCGTCTTCACCATCAGCCTGGGCATAATAAGCACCCATAATGCCTTGCAACTCGGGGAATTCACCTACCATGAGGGTGTTTAAATCGGCCTTAGCTAGTAATGCTGCACGGTCAGCTAGCGCTTCACTGGCCCCTAGCTGTTTGGCTAGATACACGGCTAAGCGGCGCAGACGCTCTACACGCACGCGTTGTGAACCCAGTTTATTGTGATAGACACTATTTTCTAAGCTGTCTACTCGTTCAACTAAACGCTGTTTACGATCTGTGTCAAAGAAAAACTGAGCGTCTGCTAAGCGCGGTAAGATCACCCGTTGGTTACCCTCAATAATATGTGAAGGATCATCTACCTGCATATTACTGACGAGTAAAAACTGATGGGTTAAGGCTTGAGTTTCAGGATTGAAAAGAGGGAAGTACCGCTGATTAAGGCGCATGGTTAAGATTAGGCATTCGCTAGGAATTTCTAAAAACACCGGATCAAACTCACCCACATACACCGTGGGGTGCTCAACTAAGGCAGTCACCTCATCTAAGAGCTCAGGAACTTCCGGGTCTGAACCTAGGCTTGCATGCAATTTTTCGCACGCCGCCTCTAACTGCTTACGAATGTTTTCTTTGCGCTCTGTAAAAGAAGGAATCACCCAACCGGTATTTTCCATCTGTTCTACATAGGTGTTAGCGCTCGTTAATACGATAGGCGCATCACACATAAACCGATGCCCTAGGGTGGTGTTACTGGAATCCAAACCTAAGGTGTGGGCCGCTAAGACGGTCTCTCCCCACAATACGACTAAGCCATGCGCTGGGCGTACAAAACGCACACTGGTGACGCCATCGTTTAGCTGATAACGCATGACTTTAGGAATAGGTAAGTGCGTAACGGCATAGTTGATGGCCTCATCAATCACATCTTTTAGGGCAGCGCCTTTTGCCATACCATTGGCATACAGATGCTCTTGTTTGCCATCGGATTTGATTTCAAGATCGGCCAAAGATAAATGGCCTAAGCCCTTGCTTTCCAGACGTTTTTTTAAGGGCATACTCATATTGCCTTCAGCATCTATGCCCACTTTGGTGGGCATGAGTCGTTCGCTAAAGGCTTGATCAACCGCCTGTTCTGCCACGGCATCAATATGTACGGCTAAACGCCTAGGCGTGGCATAAGGAGTAATTACAGCATCAGGGCTGATAAGGTGCTGCTCTTTCAATATTTTACTTATGCCATCGGCAAAAGCCTGGCCCATTTTCTCTAAGGCTTTAGGGGGGAGTTCTTCAGTTTGTAGTTCAACGAGTAAAGGTAAGGCGCGATTAGACATAGATTGTACTGACATTAGTTGGCCTCCTTGGCAGCCTGATTTTTATGTTTAGGCAGCATAGGGAAACCGAGTTCTTCTCTGGAGTTATAATAAGCTTGCGCCACGCCACGGGCTAAATTACGAATACGACCAATATAGGTGGCGCGCTCAGTCACACTGATGGCGCCACGAGCGTCGAGCATATTAAAAGTGTGGCCGGCTTTAAGCGCTTGCTCATAGGCAGGCAGGGCTAGAGGGATTTCAATGAGTTTTTTGGCTTCGGCTTCGTGATTGTTGAAATGCGCAAATAGCATGTCGGTATCGGCGTACTCGAAGTTATAGGTGGATTGCTCCACTTCATTTTGATGGAATACATCACGGTAATAGATGGCATTACCTTGGGCGTCTTTGGTCCAGACTAAGTCATACACGCTTTCTACACTTTGTAAATACATGGCTAAGCGCTCTAGGCCGTAAGTGATTTCACCGGTGGCGGGTACGCAATCTAGGCCGCCTACTTGCTGAAAGTACGTGAATTGTGTGACTTCCATGCCATTGAGCCAAACTTCCCAACCTAAGCCCCAAGCACCAAGTGTGGGGTTTTCCCAATCATCTTCTACAAAGCGGATGTCGTGGATTTTAGGATCAATACCGATGGCTTCTAAGGAACCTATATATAAATCAACAATATTCTCAGGAGCCGGTTTCAGTACGACTTGATACTGATAATAGTGCTGTAGACGGTTGGGGTTATCACCATAACGGCCATCAGCTGGGCGACGAGAAGGCTGCACATAGGCGGCAGACCAGGGTTCGGGGCCAATAGCGCGTAAGAAGGTGGCAGTATGCGAGGTGCCAGCACCCACTTCCATATCAAAGGGCTGTAATAAGGTACAGCCTTGTTGATCCCAGTAGTGTGAGAGATTAAGAATTAATTGTTGAAAACTAAGCATGTGCAAGAAGACCAAATAAACGTATGAGGTGTGATAACTAGCTAATTGCTAGTTCTAAGGCTCTATTGTATAGAAAAAGTAAGTAATATAACGAATAACAAAGAAACCCCGATTGAAGAAGTATAGTTTCTTTTTGATTTTTCTTTTATTCACCTTATGAATTTTTCATTATTATGAGCACAGTTATTAAAGAGAACGATTTAATACAATCCATTGCCGATGCAGTGCAATTTATTAGCTATTATCACCCGGCGGATTATATAGCGCACTTAGCGCGCGCTTATGAGTCTGAACAGAGCCCTGCGGCCAAAGATGCTATTGCCCAAATTCTCACCAACTCTAAACTGTCTGCTGAAGGTCATAGACCTATGTGTCAAGACACCGGGGTGGTGAATGTGTTTTTAAAAGTGGGGATGAACGTGCGCTTTGATTCTGCCCGCTCGTTGCAAGACATTTGTGATGCAGGGGTACGTCAAGGATATACTAATGCAAAAAATCCGCTACGGGCTTCTGTACTTGATGATCCTATCTTTGCACGTAAAAACACTCGTGACAACACCCCTTGTGTAGTCAGTGTTGAACTAGTGCCGGGTGATAAGGTGGAAGTGGGGGTGGCGGCTAAAGGCGGTGGCTCTGAAAATAAAAGCCGCTTTGCTATGCTCAATCCGGGTGACTCTATTGTGGATTGGGTTTTAGCGCAAATTCCAGAAATGGGCGCGGGTTGGTGTCCTCCGGGCATGTTGGGTATAGGTGTAGGCGGCACCGCAGAAAAAGCGATGCTCATGGCAAAGCAATCCTTAATGGAAGAGATGGATATGTTCGATCTTTTACAGCGAGGCCCTCAAAACCCACTAGAAGAGCTGCGTGTAGAGCTATACGAAAAGGTCAATGCCTTAGGTATAGGCGCGCAAGGCTTAGGAGGTTTAACCACAGTGTTAGATGTGAAAATTAATACCTTTCCCACGCACGCAGCTTCCAAGCCTATTGCGATGATTCCTAATTGTGCGGCTACACGTCATGTGGATTTTGTTCTAGATGGCTCTGGCCCCGCTACTTTAACGGCTCCTTCTTTAGATATATGGCCTGATGTGGAGTGGGCGCCGGATTACAATAAATCCAAAGCTGTGAATCTAGATACATTAACTCCCGAAGAAGTGGCTAGTTGGCAGCCAGGTGAAACCTTATTACTATCCGGAAAAATGCTCACTGGCCGTGATGCTGCGCACAAGCGTATCCAAACCATGCTCGCTGCGGGAGAAGAATTACCGGTGGATTTTAAAAATCGCGTGATTTATTACGTAGGGCCGGTTGATCCAGTAAATGATGAAGCGGTTGGCCCGGCAGGCCCGACGACTGCTACGCGTATGGATAGCTTCACCGAAATGATGCTAGCTGAAACCGGATTAATTTCCATGATTGGGAAAGCCGAGCGTGGCCCGGTAGCTATCGAAGCTATTAAAAAGCATAAATCGGCCTATTTAATGGCCGTAGGGGGTGCGGCTTACTTAGTATCTAAAGCCATTCAAAGCGCTAAGGTGGTGGGCTTTGAAGACTTAGGCATGGAAGCCATCTATGAATTTGATGTTAAAGATATGCCAGTAACAGTAGCGGTGGACTCTACCGGTGAGTCCGTACATACCACTGGCCCGGCGCATTGGCAGCAAATGATTAAAAACATCCCCATTGTTTCTGCTTAGATCGTATTAGCTACCTTATATATCTTAAAGTCATATAAGCATATAGCCATAGGTTGTTTTTGCTCAATTCCCCTCTATGCCAAAATACAGTTTCATGCTGATTATTTTGGGTAGAGGTGGAAATGGAAGGTTTATACGCCGCGAGGGCGTTTTTTTTATGGCTAATACTAAGTTTAAGCCTAAGCGTTATCTCAGCAAATGCCTATGCACAAACACAACCGCTATTGGATGAGCATCAATTAGCGGCTTTAGTTGAACTGCCTTCGGTGCGTGTGATCGATATTCGCCCATCTAGTGATTATGCGACGGGACATATACCGGGGGCTGTTTCTGTTCCTTATAACCAATGGCGTGGTCCGGCCACCAATCCGGGGCAACTCATTGGCACTGAAGACTTACAACAGCTAATACGTAGTCTAGGAGTTGATAGCGATCAACATCTAGTGGTGTATTCCTCAGGGGATAGTCAAACCGATTTTGGAGCGGCAGCGCGGGTGTATTGGACGCTAAAGTATGCAGGTCTACCGCATTTAAGCGTGTTAAATGGTGGTTACCAGCAATGGCAACGTGCCGAGCTACCGGAAAGTGTGGAAGTGCCCACCCTTACAGCCAGCCGCTTTGAAATACAACCAGATGAAAGCATTGTGATTTTCAAAGAGGAGTTATTACAAAAAATAAATACCAACAATAATAATCAAGATAATGATTATCAGCTGATTGATGCACGGCCGCAGGCTTTTTATGAAGGTAAAGTCAAAGCGCCCACTGCGAGTATCCCAGGCACTATTGCCGGCGCTAAAAATGCCCAGCATCAGCAGTGGTTTAATGAAGAAAGTGCCACACTAAAGCCAGCAGATCAGATTAGGCAGCAGATTGCCCAACAAGGTTTAGATCATGCGCCACAAACTGTCTCCTTTTGTAATACCGGTCATTGGGCTGCTACCAACTGGTTTGTGTTGTCG
This sequence comes from Paenalcaligenes sp. DL 309, assembly GCF_057475285.1. Classification (NCBI taxonomy): domain Bacteria; kingdom Pseudomonadati; phylum Pseudomonadota; class Betaproteobacteria; order Burkholderiales; family Alcaligenaceae; genus Paenalcaligenes; species Paenalcaligenes sp. DL 309. The sequence goes on along the minus strand of NZ_JBYBKW010000002.1, from coordinate 174,927 downwards.
GAAATAGGGGGGCTCCCACAGGTGCGTTTATATCCGGCATCGTTAGCAGAGTGGACCCAAGCTGAAGAAGCCTTACCCATGAATAATACGCCCAATCGAGCTCAACAAATTCGCGCTAAATTTCAGCAACTATTAAAATCCGAGTAAAGAAAATGAATCAACGATTATTATTGGGGGCGGTATTTGTACTATTTGCTGCTTTTTTACTGTGGTTTGTCTCCATACGACAGAGTCTGCTTTTTATAGTGGGCATAGGTTTAGGGGGGATGTTAGCCGGTGGCCGCTTTGGTTTTACCACGGGTTGGCGCAATTTAATTGATCAGCGAGATGCCAGTGGTATGTTGGCGCAGCTATTGCTATTAGCGGTAGCGGCTGCAATTTCTATGCCATTACTGGCAGCCTTTCCCGGTGAGCTAAACGCGGCCTTAGGACCACCCAGCATTAGCTTGTTAATTGGTGCGCTGGTGTTTGGGGCGGCTATGCAGATTGCGGATGGCTGTGGCTCAGGCACCTTGTATAAAGCCGGTTTAGGTATTTCCTTAAATATGGCGATATTACCGATGTTTGCTTTGGGGAGCTTTTTAGGTTCAGCACATCTTTCTTGGTGGTTAGGCTTGGGAAGTATTCAACCCATAGGCTTGGTGTCAGAATTTGGCGCCAGTGGTGCTTTGATTATTACCTATTTGGGGCTCTTTGCCATTGCTTTTGCGGCATGGCGTTGGTCTAAAACAGCAACCGCACCCAGAACCTTATTTAATAAAAAGCTACTGGGGGCTGCTGTGGTTCTGGCCTTATTGGCGGTCTTAGTGTTGGTTATAGGCGGGCAACCATGGGGTGTGGTGTATGGTTTTGGATTATGGGCAGCAAAAATAGCGCAAGCCACGCATCTGTTTGATCCCGCTACCAATGTGTTTTGGAGCCAGCCCGTGAATGCCACAGCATTACAACAGTCAGTATTTTTAGACTTAACCTCTATTACCAATATTGGCATTTTAGCCGGTGCATTATGGATAGCCGCGCGTAAGAAAACAGGGGATACCAATCCTTTAACCGCTAAACAGTGGGTAATAGGTATTATTGCTGGTTTCTTACTGGGTTACAGCTCCCGTTTGGCCTTTGGTTGTAATGTAGGTGCGATGGTGAGTGGAATTTCTACGGGTAGTGTGCATGGCTGGATTTGGGTAGCTATGGCCTTTATGGGCTCCTTGTTTGGCGTACGATTGCGTCGTCATTTTGGTTATTAAGCATTAGGAGAAAAAATTATGACGAAAGCAAAAAAGCCCGTTGCCGTGCGTATTATTATTTTTTGGCTAGTATTGATTGGGTTTTTTGTGTGGGATTGGCACAGTGCTAAACCGGTGAACCTACGGCATGAGGCTCCTATTATTGCCGTAGGTTCAGGTCAAGCGCCCTCAGGCGGTCATTGCGCTACTTTTTAAGCCAATGTAGGGCGACCGCAATCGCTAAAATGGCGGCACCGACCAGGTCTGTGCTGCCTTCTGGCACAATGAGGAAAAGAGCGCCTACAGCGAAAATAATACGCATCCACCAAGACAGTGAGGATTTTAAGTAACCTTCTACGGCAGCACTGAGCGCAATAATCCCTACTATTGAGGTAGCAGTAATAGAGACTATAGACCAAAAGCTAGGGAGAGCAAAAGTGCGAGCAGTGGTGGCTACGCCGTCCACATCTATCATGAGCATGGCCGGGTTATAAACGAATAAAAACGGCACAATAAAACCAGCCAATGCCAGCTTTAGCGACTGGAAGCCAGTTTTCATTGGATCCCCACCGGCAATACCTGCACCGGCAAAAGAGGCTAGGGCCACAGGTGGTGTAATATTGGCAAATAAACCAAAATAAAACACAAACATGTGTGCCACTAAGATAGGAATATCAAAAGCGGCTAAGGCCGGCGCCGCCATGGTGGCAGTAATAATATACGCTGGAATAGACGGTAACCCCATGCCTAGAATCATGGAGGCAATCATGGTGAAAAACAGAGTTAAAAATAAAGACCCGGCACCAATGCTCATAATGGAGCTGGTCATCACTGTCCCAAAGCTGGTGAGACTCACACTACCAATAATGACACCCACCATGGCACAAGCTGCCATCACGGATAAGGATTGACGGGCACCATCATTAAGCGCATCCACAATGTCTTTTAATGACATACGTGTGGTTTTACGTAAAGAGCTAATAACAATAGTGATTAAAATCGTATAGAAGGCCGCGTAACTTACTGGCACAGATCTAAACAAAAACACCACCAAAGCCACAATAGGCAGTAACAAATGCCCACGCTCTTTAAGCACTTCTTTGACTTTAGGCAGCTGATCTTTGGGCACTCCTTGCAGATCATCGCGGCCCGCGCGGAAATGCACCTGTGCAATCACCCCTAAGTAATATAGCAACGCTGGCAATAAACCGGCTAAAGCAATAGTACTGTATTTAACACCGGTGGTTTCGGCCATAATAAAGGCGCTGGCACCCATAATAGGGGGTAATATTTGCCCGCCCACGGAGGCACTGGCCTCTACAGCACCAGCAAAGTTACGGCTATAACCAATTTTTTTCATCAAAGGAATGGTAAAGGCGCCAGTACCCACTACGTTGGCTACCGCAGTACCATTAATACTACCCATAAAACCACTGGAAATGACCGCTACTTTAGCTGGACCGCCTTTTTTATGACCGGCCAAGGCCAAGGCCAGATCATTAAACAGCTGCCCCATGCCTGATTTGGCTAAAAAAGCACCAAATAAAATAAACAAGAAGATAAAAGTGACCGAAGCACCAATGGCCGAAGAATATAAACCTTCTGTTTTTAAGTACATCTGCCCAAAGATGTCTCCCAAATCAAAAGGCCTAGTTTGTAGCCTATTGGGCATGAAGCTGTAGCCACTGATGAAAGGATAAATCAAAAACACCATGGCTAAGGCGGGTAACATAAGCCCCATAATGCGGCGCGTGGCTTCAAATACCAATGCTACGGTAAGAATGGAAAAACCAATATCCCAAGCATTTGGAATACCACCACGAGTGGTAACGATGGCTTGATATTCACTGAATAAATAAACCAAAGAAGCCACCGAAGCAAAGGCGAGAACCCAGTCAATAAGACTGACTTGAGTGCGGCTGGAACTTTTTCTTGCTGGATAGAGCAAAAAAATCAACACCAAACCAATGCTAACGTGGGCAGCACGCTGCAACAGCTCAGGCATGGGATTGTAAGTAATATAAAGATGAAAGAGCGAATAACACACCGCCACTGCATAAATAAATAAAGCAACGCTTTTATTAGTTACGTGACGGGTTAAAGAGCTTTTATCAAATTTTTCCAGCACTTCTTGCTGGGCTGTGGTTTCTAGCACGTTTGCTTCAGAGTCTGAGCGCGTAGTCATCACATTGATCCTTTAAGAGGGTTTTCCACCAAGGCCATTTTTGCACCTGAAATTCGGCAGCATCGTAATCAGTGCTCCATGTGTATAGAGATATAGGGTGGCTGTCTAGCCATAAGGTGGATTGCACATTATTAGAAACGACCCAACTGATTTGAGCGATTGGTTGCTGCACAGCAATGCGTACATAGCCAGCAGGGGCTGGCAGTAGCTGACCTTGATCTGGTGTACCTGCGCCAAAGGCTTTGAATTGCGTGTCTAGCAATAAAAAATCGTGCTTACGGCGCGTATAGCGTTCTAACCAAGGTTGTTTTTCTACAGAGTGTTGCCAGGATAGTGAAAACTGCGGTTGAGTAAAAAAACAATGATGCTCACCTAATTGTATAGTGGTGAGCATCACAGGTCTAAAAAATAAGAGGCTAATTATAGCCAAAAATAATAATGAGGCACTAACAATACGCCAATGCCTCATTGAGCGAAACCTATTTGCTTTGCTCATCATAGAACTTCTTCGCACCAGGGTGTAATGGTGCCACTAGGCCTTCTTGAGCGGCTTCTAGTGAGACGTCTTTCACAGCTTGGTGTGAGTTTTCAAGCTCGGAGAGATTGTCAAAGAAGGTTTTTGTGAGCTTGTAGCCGTCTGCTTCACTAACGTCTGAGCGAATGACTAATGCGTTCATAATGGCCGCAGTAGGTACAGGCTCAGCATTACCGTAGGTGTTAGCGGGGATTTCTAAAGAGATAAAATAGGCTTTATCTTTGGCAATATCTGCAATACGTTCGGGCTCAATGGTGACTAGCTGTAGGTCAAATCCTTGCTCTAGTTCCATGAGTGAGGCATTGGGCAAGCCACTGGTTAGGAAGGCCGCGTCGAGTTTACCGGATTTAAGCGCATCAGCGGCTTCCGCATAGCCTAAGTAGTCCACACTAATATCGTCATAAGTAATGTCATGACCATTTAGTAGGTTACGAGCGTTGACTTCTACGCCTGAGTTTTGGGCTCCCACTGCTACTCGTTTACCACGTAAGTCATCAAGTGTTTTGATACCGGATTTTTTGGAGGTCACCACTTGTACGTAGTTAGGGTAGAGGGCCGCGACTTGTTGTACATTATCGATTTTATTTGGAAAGCTGCCGGTACCCGCAATGGCATCACTGAGTACATCACTCATTAAGAAAGCCATTTCCACTTTATTTTGGTTGATCAGGTTGATGTTTTCTACTGAAGCACCAGTGGTTTGGGTTTTGGAATTTACGCCATAAGCTTTGTTATAAATTTCAGCTAAAGACGTGGCAATAATGTTGTAAGGGCCTGAGGCACCTCCTGTGGCAATGGTTACAAAACGTGCGTCTAAACCGTCTTTGTCTGCACTTTCAACCACGGCAACTTCCGTGTTTTCTGAGATTACAGGAGTTTGTGCGGTGGCTTTGTCGTCGCTATCAGAGCAGGCGGCTAATAAGCCTAGTAATACTACGGCTGAAAGGCGTTTTAAGGGAAATGTTGTTTTCATAAATCTATCCTTTAAGAAAGTGTGTAACGAGTTATGGTTAATTTAATAGCTGTATATCTTGATCTGAACAAGCTTCAAGCAGTTTTTCTAAAGAGCCTTCTGCGAGCTTAATGTGCGGGTTAAGCTCAGCTAAGGGCTGTAGTACAAAGGCACGCAAATGCATGCGTGGGTGTGGCACAGTTAGGTCTTCAGTATGTATTTTCTCATTACCATAGAGTAGTAAATCCATATCTAAGGTGCGAGGCGCATTTTTATAACTACGTTCACGGCCATGGATTTCTTCAATATGCTGTAACTGGGCGAGTAGCTCGTGTGGGTTCAGTTGGGTTTTTAGACTCGCAACGGCATTAACATAATCGGGCCCCTCAGCGTCGGCACCTACCGGAGCACTACGGTAAAAGCCAGATATACAAACATCTGTGCTTTTAGGTAAGGCGTGTAGGGCATCACAAGCGTTTAATAAGGTGCTGATGGTGTCACCTAAGTTAGCCCCTAAACCTATATATGCAATAACAGGAGTAGGCATTAATTATTCTCTCCGTTGGTTGATTTACGTGGCCTACGACGCGGTCTGCATCTAGAACGTTTAGCGGGACTGCTGCGTTTAGGCGGCGTACGCTCTTCAATGAGTGCAGCGCGTTTATCGGTATTAGCATCAGCTAAGTCCATCCACCATTGGGCTTCTACGCTATCGACCTCTTTTGTAGCAGCGCGTAACTGTAAAAAGTCCACCGCAGCGCGGAAACGAGGCTGCTCTACCATGCGCCAAATAGCGCGATTATTTACGCGGGCAAAACGCGTTTGCGTAAACCAAATTTCACGCATATCAGACTGAAAGCGTTTTTGGATTGGCATGGCACGCCCTTGGATGGCGAGTACCTCATCACTAGCAGAGGCAATGGCTTGCGCTCCGTGTTGGCCTTGCGCTTGATAAGCTAGCCATTTTTTACGTACTTGCGGCCAAAGCAGAGAGGCGAATAAAAAACTTGGGCTAATGGTTTTACCTGTACGCACACGGCTATCGGTACGTGCTAAGGCTTTCTCTACAAAGTCTAAGTCTTCTTCATTAGCTAGCAACTCATCCATTAAAGGAAATAAATGTGAATGTAGTCCTTCAGCATGAATCAGCTTTAAACACATGAGGGCATTCCCACAACCTAAGAGTTTAATGCTTTCATCAAATAAACGAGAATCAGGTACATTCGCGATGAGTTCAGCCATAGTAGCAATAGGTGCGTGCGTGTCTGGATCTATGGTTGCGTCTAATTTGGCTGCAAAACGCATAGCACGTAGCATGCGCACCGGATCCTCTCTATAGCGAGTTTCCGCATCTCCTATAATGCGTACTATACGATTTTTCAAATCATCAAAACCATTATGGAAGTCGATAACGGTTTCAGAAGTGGGGTCGTAGTACAGAGCATTTAGGGTGAAATCACGCCTTTTAGCATCGTCTTTAAGCTCCCCGTAATCATTATCGCGTAATAGGCGACCATGATTATCTGTGATGTCTTCATCTTTACCATCGGCTCTAAACGTAGAGGTTTCAATAATCTCACGCCCAAAAACCACGTGCACCAGTTTGAAACGCCTACCAATAATGCGCGCCCGTCTAAATAGCGGGCGAATTTGCTCGGGGGTGGCATTTGTGGATACGTCGAAATCTTTAGGTTCTAGGCCGGCGATTAAATCACGCACGGCTCCACCTACGATGTAGCCTTCAAAGCCGTGTTGTTGTAAAACTTCGCATACCTTTACCGCGTGGCGTGATACTAACCGCCTATCAATGTGATGCTGCTCTACTGCAAGACGTTTTGGGCCGGTAGGGCGCGGTGCGGATTGGTTAAATAAACGGGAAACGAAGTTTTTTATTGTTTGTTTTAGCATGCAGTCAATTAGGATTTAGCGTCTAGAAGATCATCGAATAAATCAATGATTTGCCAGTTTCGCTCTAGGGCAATATGCCGTAAATGGTTGCTAGGATTAGTGGCAACCGGGTGGGAAACTACCTCCATTAGGGGTAGATCATTAGGGGAGTCACTATAAAACCAGATTTTATCGAAGTGATCACGCTTCAGACCTAGCTCATGGAGCCACTGATCTACACGTGTAATTTTACCTTCTTGGTAAGAAGGTACACCATGAGGACGCCCGGTATACATGCCATCTTTAGTTTCAGGAATGGTAGCGATTAAATGCTCAAAACCAAAGGCTTTGGCTACAGGAGTTGTTACAAACTCATTTGTGGCAGTCACCAGAGCGCAAAGGTGACCTTGTTTAACGTGCTCATTTACTAGCTCGCGGGCCTGCGGAGTAATAGCAGGCAAAATCACCTCTTGCATAAAATCAGCTTGCCATTGCATTAAGGTATCTAGTGGCTGGTTGGCAATCAGTCCCAACATGAAAGCATAGGACTCTTCGGCGCTAAGATTGCCTTCATTGTACCTGTCCATCAGCTCCTGGTTACGCTGCTGGGCTTTTACAGGGTCGCCAATTCGGCCTGAACGGGCTAAAAATTCAGCCCACTGATAATCGCTATCAAGTGGCAGTAAGGTGTGATCTAAGTCAAACAAAGCAAGATACTGAGGGGATGACATGGGGGCTCACAAAAAAGAAACGAGGATATGGGCTAATTATACAAAGCTGCGGTACAATTTGGGCGTTTAGTAATTTTACTCATTTTACGGCGTTATTTAGGCCTTTATTCATGACAAATAAACAATCTGTCTCTATGACTTACCGCGATGCCGGTGTAGATATTGAGGCTGGCGATGAGCTGGTCTCCCGCATTAAGCCCTTAGCCGCACGTACCATGCGCCCTGGTGTTTTGGCTGGTTTAGGTGGTTTTGGTGCCATGTTCGAGTTGCCCAAAGGCCTTAGTGAGCCAGTGTTAGTCTCAGGCACAGATGGCGTAGGTACTAAACTGCGCTTGGCCTTTGAGTGGCAGCGCCATCATACAGTGGGTATAGACTTAGTGGCTATGAGCGTCAATGACATCTTAGTACAAGGAGCTGAGCCTCTCTATTTCTTGGATTACTTTGCTTGTGGCAAACTAGATTTAGAGACAGCTACGAATGTAGTGAAAGGGATTGCTGAAGGTTGTGAACTTTCAGGTTGTGCATTAATTGGCGGTGAAACTGCTGAAATGCCGGGTATGTACCCAGATGGCGAGTACGATTTAGCTGGTTTTGCCGTAGGAGTAGTAGAGAAGTCTAAAATTATTACGGGTGAAAGCATTGCTGAGGGTGATGTGATTTTAGGTTTAGCCTCCAGTGGTGCCCATTCAAATGGTTATTCACTCATTCGTAAAATCTTAAAACATGCCAATGTACGACCCACAGATGAATTAGACGGTCAGCCTTTTGTTGATGTGGTGATGGCTCCTACGCGTCTTTACGTTAAATCAGTGCTAGCAGCTCTTAACCAACATGAGGAAGCCATTAAAGGTTTAGTGCATATTACGGGTGGGGGGTTATTAGAAAATATCCCACGCATCTTGCCGAAGACCACCGCCGCTCACATTGATCGTGATTCTTGGACTATGCCAGTGCTCTTTCAGTGGTTACAAGAAAACGGTAATGTGTCTGACGAAGAAATGTGGCGCGTTTTTAACTGCGGCATAGGTATGATTGCCGTGGTTCCAGCTGAGCAGGCTGCTGCTATCACAACCACACTTACCGCGCAGGGCGAAACCGTATACCAATTAGGGAAAGTGGTAAATCGTGTTGATACCGAGCCTGCTGTAGTGATTGCCTAAATAATTCAAAGTTATTTCCAAAGATGCGCAACGAGGTCCACCACATGGTGAACGCGTTGTGCATCCATACAATTAATAGTTTGACGTTCTGGCATGGCGCGCAGCCATGTCATTTGTCGTTTGGCCAGTTGCCGCGTGGCGATAATAGCTTTTTCTACAGCGTCTCCTAGGTTAGTTTTCCCGTCTAAGTATTCCCAGATCTGTCTATAACCTACGCTACGTATTGCAGGAAGCCCAACATGTAGATCTTCCCGTGCATACAGTCTTTCAACCTCAGACACCAAACCGACTTCAATCATTTGATGATAGCGCTGTGCAATGCGTGGGCTGAGTTGTTGGCGCTCAGTGGGCTCTAGGCTGATGGTGGCGTACTGCCTATCAAATAGCGGCTTAGGTGGCGCATCACGTAGCCACGCCGACATGCTTCTACCACTAATACGATAAATTTCTAAGGCGCGTTGTACGCGTTGGCTGTCAGTAGGGGCTAAGCGTGCCGCCGTCTCAGGGTCTATAGTGCTGAGCTCAGCGTGCAGGGCTGGCCAACCTTTTTGAGCTGCTTCTGCATCTAACTGGATACGTATTTCGGGGGTGGAGACGGGTAAATTACTTAAACCTTCGCGTAGGGCTTTGTAATACAGTAGCGTGCCACCACAAAGGAGTACGTGATTACCACGATCCTGTATTTCATCAATCAGTTTTTCGGTGTCATGCACAAACTGGGCGGCTGAATAGCTCTCGGCCGGATCACGAATATCTAATAGGTGATGAGGTATAGCCGCTTGTTCTGCAGCGCTGGGCTTGGCTGTACCTATATCCATGCCTTTATAGATAGTGGCCGAATCCATGACGATGATTTCTATATTCCAGCGAGCGGCAATGGCATGGGTGGAGGCACTTTTACCGGCTGCTGTGGGGCCCGTTAGGCAAATAATTGTAGGCTTTTGCTTAGTGGTCATGGTTATGGTTATTGACCTCGTAGAAATAACTTGTCTAAGTCTCCCATACTCCAATAAAACCAAGTAGGGCGACCGTGATTGCAAAGATCAGCCCGTTCAGTTTGTTCCATCTCACGTAGTAGGGCATTCATTTCGGTAATAGTGAGCTGTCTATTGGCTCGTACAGAGCCATGACAGGCCATAGTGGATAGCAGCTCGTTGCGTTGTGCTTCTAAACGACTTGAACCGCCAAAGCGGGCTAAGTCGGCTAATACATCACGTGCTAAGGCCTCGGTGTCGCCGTTAGCGAGTAATACAGGGACGGCGCGCACCGCAACAGAAGTAGGACCAGCGGGGCGCATGACTAAACCAAAGGCCTCTAGTCGCTCTTGGTGTTCTTCTACTAAGGCACTTTCTGTCTCAGAGCAGTTAAAAACCACAGGCACAAGCAGTTCTTGCATGGGTAAGCCTTGGGCATCCATGGCGGTTTTAAGTTTTTCATACACCACGCGCTCGTGAGCCGCATGCATATCCACAAGGATGAGACCATTTTTGACTTGCGATAAGATGAAAATGCCGTGTAGCTGAGCTAGTGCCATGCCCATAGGTAAATCATTGGCAGCTTGTGTTACATGTTCATGTAGAGAGGTGGGTGTAGAGGGAACACTAGGTGTAGATGCGGAGATGGGGGCATAAAAATCTTGCCATTGCTCTGTCTTAGGTGCCGCTAAAGAGACTGGAGTAGGAGTGGTGTAGGAGAAGTTCGTTTGTTGGTGCTGAGGTTGATGGTGAAGCTGCGATAAAGATGTAGGGGTTATAGGTTCGGTTTGAATTCGTTCGGCCTGATTTTCGGCTAAGGCAGCCTGTAGGCTTTTTTGTACGAAAGAAAAAACAGCACCGGAATCACGAAAACGCACTTCGTGTTTAGCCGGGTGTACGTTCACATCTACGGTGTTGGGATCTATGGATAAATACAACACATAAGCCGGTTTACGATCGCCGTGTAGTACATCTTTATAGGCTGCTTGTATGGCTGCTGTCATCACACGATCACGAACAAAGCGGCCATTTACAAAGGTGTAAGTCTGATCGGTACGTGATTTAGCAAAGGCAGGGCGTATTATTAAGCCTTCCAAACGTATCAGATCGTGAGTAGACTCTACGCCCACGCATTGATCTACAAACTCGGTGCCCAAAACCTGTACAATGCGATCTTGGATTGTGCCCGCAGGCCAATGGCGGCTAGCTTTATTATTATGATATATCCTAAAACCTATCTTTGGATAGGCCAGAGCAATACGCTCAGCAGCCGTAATACAATGACCAAATTCCGTGCCTTCAGTGCGTAAAAATTTACGTCGTGCTGGGATATGGTCAAAAATCTGGCGTACATCCACGGTGCTACCCACCGCACCAGCGCTAGGCTGGGGTTCAGCTTGGCCTGCGTGTAGCTCCCAAGCGTGCTCATCGTGAGCCGTTCTAGAGCGTAGGCTAAGTGTAGTCACCGAGGCGATGGATGGTAAGGCCTCACCTCTAAAACCCATAGAGTTTACCGATTCTAGATCTGCTAAAGAGGTGATTTTACTGGTGGCATGCTGTGTGAGTGCGAGCACCAGTTGATCTTTAGGCATGCCGTGACCATCATCCGTCACAGCAATACGGCGTATACCTCCGCCATCTAAGCGGATCTCTATGTTTTGGGCGCCTGCATCTAAGGCATTTTCTAATAGCTCTTTGAGTACGGAGGCAGGGCGCTCAATTACCTCGCCGGCAGCAATTTGGCTAACTAAAACAGAAGGCAGGGGTTGGATGGCTTTATAAGCTGTCATAATTTCACTTAATTAACTCTTAATCATTATTGTAATGCATACAAAAGGGATGTCATGCCAGAAGCATTAACCATGTTGTTAAATATAGATCAGTACCTAGGAATTTGGGTAGAGCAGTACGGAGCGTGGATTTATCTGATTTTGTTTTTGATTATTTTTGGGGAAACGGGGTTAGTGGTATTGCCTTTTCTGCCTGGTGATTCGTTGCTGTTTATTGCGGGCGCCTTTGGTGCTACGGGTTTACTCGATCCGGTGCTCTTGGCAGGGCTTTTATTTGTAGGAGCAGTATTAGGCAATACGGTTAATTACCATATTGGTCGCTATATAGGGCCAAAAGTTTTTAATACCGAATCACGCTTTTTAGATAAAAGAGCACTTATTAAAACGCAAGAGTTTTATGCTAAGCACGGCGGTAAAACCGTCATCTTGTCACGGTTTTTACCGGTGTTTAGAACTTTTGCGCCTTTTGTAGCAGGGGTAGGCAGTATGCCAGCTGCCTTATTTCAGTTTTATAATTTTGTGGGGGCGGCGCTGTGGATCTTTGGCTTAATTACCTTGGGATATTTCTTTGGTAATGTGCCTATTATCAGGGATCATCTCAGCACTATTGTATTAGTGGGCATAGGTGCTGCCGCCGTGCCTGTGGCCGGCGGCGTATTATGGCGCTTTTTTTCTAGCCGAAAAAAATAACAGCCGCCAGAGGTTTTTGTGTTTAGCTGCGTTGTGCTAGGGCTGCTCCAGACTTGAAGTAATCTTGGATGCCATTGAGCATAGCACGGGCAATTTTATCTTGATGACCTGGGCTGCGCAGTAGTTTTTCTTCGTTAGGATTACTAATAAAAGCGGTTTCTACTAAGATAGAAGGGATGTCGGGGGCTTTTAGGACGGCAAAGCCCGCGCGCTCTACTTGGCGTTTATGTAGTTTGTTGATTTTACCTATTTCAGATAATACGCTGGACCCCATACGCACAGAGTCATTAATTTGTGCTGCGGTAGATAAATCTAAGAGTACTTGGGCCACTTGCTTATTATGGGTACCTATATTGATACCACCCATCAGATCGGCTTCGTTTTCTTTTTTGGCAAGCCATTTGGCGGCCGTACTAGTAGCGCCAGTTTGTGATAGAGCGTACACCGATGAACCGCTTGCACTGGGCTTAATAAAGGCGTCAGCATGTATAGAGATGAATAAATCGGCTTGCACGCGACGGGCTTTTTGTACACGCACCCCTAAAGGCACAAAGAAATCGCGGTCTCGCGTTAGATAAGCGCGCATATTGGGTTGTGCATCAATGAGCTTTTTTAGGCGCTGTGCAATTTGTAGCACTACGTCTTTTTCACGTGTGCCGCCAGGACCTATAGCCCCAGGGTCCTCACCACCATGACCAGGATCTAAGGCAATAAGAATAGGCCTATTAGCTGGGTTGGACTTTACGTCTGGCAGAGCGGTAGTGGGTGCAGGAGCCGGTGCGGTTTTGGGTGTTTTTTGCCCTTGTACCATTGGCACAGGTACATTAGGCTGGGATTGTGCTAACTGTTCTAATACGGAAGCTAAAGGGTCTGTGTCATCCGCATTTTGTAGGGCCAAGAGCGGATCTCTGGCCACTCGAGGGTACAAGTCAATAACCAACCGGTATTTGTATTCACCAATGGGCTTGAGCGTAAACACCTGCGGGGCGATGGGCTGTTTTAAGTCTAAGACTAAGCGCACTACATCAGGTTGGAATTGGCCTACGCGTACATTACCTATGTATGGGTCATTGGGACGTACCTTAGATACCAGCTCTTTGAGTACTGTATTGATGGTTATGCCTTTTAGATCTACCACCATCCGGTGTGGGTTATCTAAGGTGAAATGCTCTGAAATAAGTTCACGGTCTAGCTCTAAGGTGACGCGGGTATACTCATCAGCGGGCCAAGTACGTACAGCCACAATGTTATTGGAGTTCGCAAAGCCTATACGAGGTACGATGGGAAATACGAGTAGCGTCGTTGCTGAAGCCACAAAACGACGTCGGTTTGAGCGTACGGCACTCGCCTCTAATTGTTTGTTTTGAGTGTCTTTAGCCATGTTTTTCCTTTGTTGCTATGTGCTTGAATAAAGAGCCGACGCCCCTCGTCTTGATAATAAAAGTTTAAATAAAGATCTGGCGGCGGCAATAAACCTCCCGCCTTTTCAGGCCATTCAATAAGTACAACAGCCCTTTCCTCTTCAAGAATATCACGAAAACCCGCCTCTACCCATTCTTCAGGAGAGTTAAAGCGGTAAAAGTCAAGGTGGTACATATTTAAGCCCGCTACTTCATAGTTTTCTAATAAGGCGTAACTAGGACTTTTAATACGACCTTTGACACCCAACTCTCTTAAAAAAGCGCGTGTAAAGGCTGTTTTTCCAGCACCCAAATCACCAGTTAAATAAAGATGTACAGTAGCATTTACAGGTGAAATATGATTAGCCAATTGTTGGGCTACTTGTATAGTTGCATTTTCATCGGCTAAAAATAGCTCATAAGTAGCTAAAACGGGTGATTGTGCAGACATAAGCGTTAAGTTAGGTAAGAGTTTGATAAATATATATTATTATACCGCGGCCTTGTTAGCCATTGGTTGCCTATATTTTGCATTGCGGTGAAATGCAGTTAGCGTTTATAATTTTAAACTTTACTTATCTCGTCACCGTTTTTTGGCCCCATAGTTAAATGGATATAATAGTCCCCTCCTAAGGGATAGTTGCAGGTTCGATTCCTGCTGGGGCCGCCATTGTTTATATTTAAACCCTTGATTTTCAAGGGTTTTTTTGTTTCTAGTTCACGCTAGTGTGCCATCTGGTGTGCCATTTGGTTTTGGTTGTGGTTGGTTGAGATGGGGTGGTGTTAGATAGTCAGGCAGCCTTTCATAGTGTTGCCTTTTGAAGGCTAATTATTGTCATATTCGTTATACTGCCGCTGTGGTTTGGTGTGTCACAGGCCAAATTTATTCGAATCAAAAGTGTAAATAGAAAGACTAGTATGAGTAATAGTGTTGAGCAAATAAACAAAATTCATGAGCGGCTAGCTAGTACTTGTATCGAGCTTAATGAGTATTACCGTCTTTATTATGATGATTGTGTGTACTCTGAGCTTAAGAAAGGAGTGAATGGTAATTGGTTTACCGTAGTATTTGGGTCTTGTGATTGTGGAAATTCTGAAAGTTGTGATAGGTGCGGTAAAAAAAAGGAATTCAGTTACGAAGATTTGTGTGAAATTGCTAAAAAACTGATGAATTCCGGATATGAGATAGATGAGATAGATACTCAGCTTCTGGTGTCTTCAATTGAGACCTGCGATCTTTCTGAGGATAATGTCATTACGTATGGCTCTATGCTTTATGCCCTCTTAAGAGGGGCCTTGAATTGCTTATACGCTACTGCATTACTTGAAGAAAGAGAGGTTATAAAGGCGGTAAAAGCTATAAATAAAGCTAGTGCTTTATGTGAGGGGTGTGATGAGCTAGCTGCAGCTGGTAGTTATGGTCTAGAGCGAAGGGCGAAGAGAGTTTCTGAAACAGGGAGAAAAAATGTCGCAAAACGTAATGAGAAATATGGTTCGATAAGAAGACAGATGTATGGTGTCTTTATGGATAGATGTCCTCCAGAGGGTTGGACAAGTACACCTAAAGCGGTTGAAGCTATTTTGCCTGAGATGGAGCTTATTTATAAGCGCGAGTTTGGGCAGTCGCCTAAGAGGGATATAACAAGGACACTGAGTAGCTGGATAGCAAAAAGTGACAAATGCAGAGAAAAAATAAGAAGCCTAAACAAGAAAGGTCCTTAATTAGCGAATATGGCTCCGTAGGCTTACCGTCAAGCGCACAGTTCATAACTAGAGACTTCTGCAGTTAAACGTCGCTTAAACTCACTAGGTGGCAGATTACCCAGCGATTCATGGGATCGCTAAGGAGGTCATTCAGGGTAAAACCACTATTTCAGAGGGCAATCGTCAGTATGATCTGCTCCCATCAGAAATCGACGGGTGGATCGACAATGCTAAAGCAGGCATGGGAAATGCCCTAAAGACTATGCCTGAGGATGTGAGTGAACAGTACGAGCGTCAACTAAAAGAGCTGCAAGAAGCCTATGCGTTAGCAGCCTGACCTGAGTAGAAGGTGCTGGGTCATTACAACGCAGCACAGGATCGGACCAGTGCTATCTGCGACGAGACAAACGTGTCAACCGTCACGCATGTGAGGTAGACAGCGAGCCCGATTGCACTGAGCGTTGTGCTGCTTCAATATCGCGTAAC
The DNA here is from genome assembly GCF_057475285.1 of Paenalcaligenes sp. DL 309. NCBI lineage: Bacteria > Pseudomonadati > Pseudomonadota > Betaproteobacteria > Burkholderiales > Alcaligenaceae > Paenalcaligenes > Paenalcaligenes sp. DL 309. Next base: position 159,210 of record NZ_JBYBKW010000002.1, on the reverse strand, counting down.
CGTTTTAGGACAGAAGCCTCTAAACCGCCGTATTTGCTTTTCCATTAGTAATACGTGGCACCACTGATACCGTGCTCACGACAGATATCGGTCACCTTAGCCCCCTGTTCAGCGAGTTTTAAAATGCTGACGATTTGGGCTTCGGTGAATTTAGATCGTTTCATGGTTTTCTCTATGTAAAGAATCATGGCAGAAATCTCTGATTTCGGCTTGTGCCTTTTTAGAGTAGGTCTACGGCTCCATTTTAATTAGCACGAAATGACGAATTTTGAGGCTTTATGTTGTACAGTTTACCAAGATTTCCTCCATCGACTTAGTTAACTGATTTCGGCTTTGGTTTTAATGGTTCAGAATGATTCTCAAGACGTCACAAAGACGCTTTAGTTAATCCTTTTTATTTTGGGAGTCATTTATGTTAAATCAAACAAGTAGAGCTAAGCACGAAGCCTTTACGCAAGAAATAACAAAAGAGTATAGTCAAAAAAAGGTAGATGCCGATGCATCATTTAATAGGCAGCTTGCTGAGGCTCTAGAAAAAGCAAGAGCTCAACTTAACGAGAGGCGTGCTGAAAAAAACGCTACTCTGAAGCAGGCGGCTGAAGAGTTAACTGTAGATCAGGGAAAAACAGTCGAAGAAAGAGCTGAAGGGTATAGACCTGGATCGGTAGTTCGTATAGAAGGTTTTGTAAAAATGGTGGGGTTGTCTAAGTCAACCATTTACGACCGTTTGAATAAAAAATCTCCACGTTACGATCCTACATTCCCGAAGCAAATCAAAATAGGTGCTTCCGCTGTTGGATGGCTAGTTGATGAGATTGAGGCATGGATTAATGCTTGTGCTGCAAAACGCGCAAGTGACGTTTAGCGCTTTATTGGATAGTAAAGAAGTTTAACTAAACACATTAATTCGGCAAAGGTGTCTAAGCATAAAGCGCATAGATACTTTTGCCTACCTTATAAATCATCAATTAGGGTGAAAGTTATGCGGAATAATAGCTTGGAAACAGTCTTAAATTTATTGCCTGAGGAGTTAAAGCAAACCATCTATGAAACTGCAGCTAATGTTGAAACTGCTCTAGAAATCGTACTTGCATCGGTATTAAGTGTGCTTTCAATGGTCATTCAGGCTGCCGTTAAAGTTACACCTATTTATAGTTCTGAAGCGCATCCTGTTTTTCTTTATATAGCTGTCATTGCTGATTCAGGTGATAGGAAAAGCAGCGCTGATAATTTAGTGTCCGAGCCTCTTTTAATAAGAGAGATGCAACAGGTAGAAGCTGCTGAAGAAGAAAATAGGGGTTTGAAAATCAGGCGGTTTGAATGGAAGGAGCGTCTAAAGAAAGCTGAAAAAGAGCTACGTAAAGCTCTAGGAAACGGTGATGAGGCACAGCAGCAGGCTCGGTTGAACTTAGAGACCGTGTATGCAGAAGAGCCAGTGCGGCGTGAAAGTACCCACACGATATTTGTTGACACAACAACTGCCGCGCTTGTTAGTAATCTTGCAGGCCGTAGGCGTTCAAAAATGTTACGGTCTAATGATGCCGGGCAATTTTTTAAACATAAGGGTGCGGAGTTTGCTAGTAATGTAAATCAGATTTGGGATGGTAGTGATTTAGTTCAAGTTAGAAAATCTGGCGATTCTAGCATTATTGGAGGATGTCTCACTATATCTATAATGATGCAGTCTGCAGTGTTTTCTGAGGCAGCGAAGAGCAAGCAGGTTGCATTTAAAGAGTCAGGTTTTTTTGCCCGTTTTCTGATTAGTCAGCCTCAGTCGTTGCAGGGAGCAAGAACCAACGCCGGAGCAAATAGTGGCAAAAGATATTTAAATCAATTTCATGCGCGTATTGAGAAGCTACAGGATGAGGTGCAGAATTACCTAGAAAACAATGCCGAGTCTAGGGTGGTTGTCTTTAGTCCCGAAGCAGGAGAAGTCATGAGAGGGTTTTCTCAATGGGTGGAATTGAGATTAGGCGTGGAAGGTCAGTTTAGAAGTGTTAATGATGCAGGCTCTAAAGCACCAAATAATGCTGCTCGAATTGCAGCTTTGCTGCATGTATATCAATATGGTCTCAACGAGCCTGAGATTAATGCTGAAATAGCGAAGGCTGCTTGTGAATTAGCAGTTTTTTATTTATTCGAGTATCTGCGTGTGTTTGGTGAAAAAACAGTTGCTCAGCGGGCGCAAGAGGGCGGTGAGCGACTTTTACGCTGGCTTCAAGGTGAGGGCTACCAACTGGATGCGACTCTTTCTAGGAGATTTCTTCAGCAGTATGGGCCTAACAGTCTCAGAAAAAAGGCTGATTTAGAGTTAGCTATAGGTTATTTGTGCAGCAAGGGAAAGTTAGACTATTACCCTCACGCTAAGCCAGCTTATATACAGATTGTTAATCGACCTGATATGGTTGTTTATGGGGAGCTCGTAGAGTGTGTAAATAAGTTGCATGGGGGAAGTGAAAGGCCGTCTCCAAACCCACAATGGCAGAACTGGCCCTAGATCAACTCAATAATAAAAGCCTTAGCGATTCGTTTTCATTGATTCTATAGGTTAGATCAACCGCTACAATTGCTACGTAGCAGCTGTAGCGGCCATTTATTTTTTACTATTGCCTTTTCATCCGCATAAAATTGTTCATTCACGCCAGTATCACACCCCACCCATCACTTGCGCTGCTTACTTAATACCTTTTGATAATAAGCGGAGATGCGTTGTTTCTTTTGCCTTAGCGCATCGATTTCTGATCTCTGCAACGGTTCTAAAGCCGACAAGGTAGCTGGCTTCGTTTGCGGTGAGTGCTGAGACGTGGATACCAAAAAGTTGTCTGATTTCGTCATAAAAGCGTTGCTCCAAAAGTCGTTGGTGTTTTTTTACTGGTATGAAATTGATGTCTCTGCCAGCATTCACTAACACAATGCTGCCGAGGACGGTGCCACCATTTAGTCGAATGTAATTGGCTAGCTCAGCGAGCGTACCACCCATACTGGTGACATCATCTACCAACACGTAATTATTGCCACGTTCTACTTTGCCCTCAAAGGATGGTCTGAGTAGTAGGCGCTCCATGGGATCTGCGCCTGTATGAAAAACCTTCTGCAGCTGAACAATATCGGTATCACTATACCCATCTAAGGTATCAGCAGCCATCAGTGATAGCAAAAGAGGTATGGCGTTATCACCTGTGGCTTCTTGAGCATACGGCGATACATAATGCACTCCCTGAGGAAAAGCCCCTTTTAGGGAGTCTAAAAAGTCATGTGCTAAGTCATTCACCAGACGAAACGCTGCTTCCTCACATCCCGCTTTTGCTGCACTGTAGTCGGCGTGGCATTTAATGTCTTCGTCTATGGTAAAGCGGTGGTAGTGCTTAGCCGTATTAGGGAAAGAGTAGAAGCGTTCCATTTAGTTATTTTAACATGGGGTTAGATGCCTGCATTATACAGTCTAGGCCGCCCTGAAGGGCTGTTTTTAGGCTTGTATTCTCCCTGCCTATAAGATCGATAGCGTTTGCCTGCGGCATCGAACATAGGCTCGTTAGGAGACAGGACGGTCTCTTTCGCTAAGTAACTACCGGCAGCTTTAAGATTTTCTATTTTTTGAGCCTCATGGTATTGAATCATGCCCATGGCAAAGGTGTGGTAGTTGCTGACGTTCATGTTAGGGCTGTGGTAAGCACCCGTGTACTGAGTAATAGTACTGACCCAATACTCACCAATTGCCTTGGCAAGTAGATAATCATTTTTTACGTATTGACCATCAAAGAAAAACAGCACATGGTAATGCCACTTCCTGTCTTCGCCGTATTCCAGTTTGGCTGCGTAGGTAATGTAGTGCTCAAATATACGGTTAAAGCGTAGATTGTTTCTAAGCCTTTCAAAGGCTTGGTTCATGTACTCGTAGGTGTGAATTTCATCAAAATCATTTTTCAAATAGAAGTCAACGCGTACGGTTAATAGCTTTGAGTAGTCCTTAAAAAGATTATCGATCAAGGTGCTTAGTCTGCGTTGATTATTTGGGTTAATCGTAGCGTTAAGTTGTATGGGTGATTGTGTATGTGTCATGGCCTATATCTCGTAGTGATTACAGTGAGTAAATAGGTCTTAGATAGTGGTGGTATCTATCAGGGGTGTTTGGTACACCCCTTAGTCTTACCAGTCATACTCTTTTAATAACATCTAAAACCTAAAGTGATAGGGCTAGTAAAATGCAGTGATCCAAGGAATTCGTAATAAAATACTTGTGTGAATCAAATAGTTTTTGACGATTGGAAGTTTCTACACAGTTAGCTCCATACCATAGGGGTAATGTGGTTGAAAATTATTTGTGCTAATGGTCAATTCGTATTCTCAAAAATTGATTGCCCGTAAATAACGGCTAGAATGAGGCATAGTCAGCCCTCAGGTGTAACGAGCTATGATGAATCGTCACCAAATAAATACGCAAAGAGATACGAGATGAGTAATACAGAACAAAAGTTTTTAAAAGAGCTAGACGATAAGCTCTGGAAAGCCGCCGATAAGCTACGAGCCAACCTAGATGCAGCCAACTATAAACACGTCGTGTTAGGGCTGATTTTCCTAAAGTACGTCTCTGATGCCTTTGAAGAACGCCAAGAGGAACTGTTAGGGCTGTTTCAGCAAGACGGTGACGATAATATCTATTACTTGCCACGAGATGATTTTGATAGTGATGAGGAATACCAGCAAGCCCTTCAAGAAGAGCTAGAGCTACTGGACTATTACCGTGAGGCCAATGTGTTCTGGGTGCCAAAGGCAGCGCGTTGGAATACGTTGAAGGAAAAAGCGGTACTCCCTATAGGTACGGTGCTCTGGCAAGACGAAGCCGGTAATGAGGTGAAGCTGCGCTCGGTGTCGTGGTTAATTGATAATGCGCTAGAAGAAATAGAAAAAAGTAACGCTAAGCTCAAAGGCATCTTGAATCGCATTAGTCAGTATCAGCTGGATAACGATAAGCTCATCGGTTTAATCAATACCTTCTCCGATACCTCCTTCACTAGACCCGTGTTTGAAGGTGAGCGGCTACAGCTGCAAAGCAAAGACATTTTGGGCCATGTGTATGAGTATTTCTTAGGCCAGTTTGCGCTAGCTGAGGGTAAGCAGGGTGGCCAGTATTACACGCCAAAAAGTATCGTGACCTTAATTGTGGAGATGCTAGAGCCGTATTCAGGTCGTGTCTATGATCCGGCCATGGGTAGCGGAGGCTTCTTTGTGTCGAGTGATAAGTTCATCGAAGAACACGCCAAAGAGCAAAATTACGATCCTGAAGAGCAGCGTAAGCATATTTCGGTATACGGCCAAGAGTCTAACCCCACCACATGGAAGCTGGCCGCGATGAACATGGCCATCCGTGGCATTGATTTTAATTTCGGCAAGAAAAACGCCGATACCTTCCTAGACAACCAACACCCCGATTTACGGGCTGACTTTGTGATGGCCAATCCACCGTTTAATATTCGGGATTGGTGGAATGAGTCTCTGGCCGATGATGTACGTTGGCAATACGGCACCCCACCTAAAGGTAATGCCAACTTCGCTTGGATGCAGCACATGCTTCATCACCTTGCGCCTACGGGAAGTATGGCGTTGTTATTGGCGAATGGTTCTATGAGTTCTAACACCAATAACGAAGGCGTGATTCGTCAGCGTTTGGTGGAAGAGGATTTAGTGGAATGCATGGTTGCCTTACCCGGTCAGCTCTTCACCAACACCCAAATCCCTGCGTGTATTTGGTTTTTAACGAAAGACAAAGCAAATGGTGTAGTGCGTGACCAGAAAAAGCGTAGTCGCCAAGGCGAACTGCTCTTTATTGATGCCCGCAACTTAGGCTTTATGCGCGATAGGGTGTTGCGGGATTTCACGGCTGAAGACATCGCTAAGGTGACGGATGTGTATCATGCGTGGCAGCGCGGTGAGGGCTATGAGGATGTGGCGGGGTTTTGTAAGTCGGTCACCTTGGATGAGCTGAAAAAGCATGACTTTGTCCTCACGCCGGGGAGGTATGTGGGGGCTGTAGCTGAAGAGGATGATGGGGAGCCGTTTGCGGAGAAGATGGAGCGGTTAACGACGCTGCTGAGTGAGCAGTTTGTGGAGTCTGAGCGGTTAGAGGTTGAGATTAAGAGGAATTTGGGGGGGTTAGGATATGACTTCTAAATGGACTCAATTTTCTCTTAAAGATATTGCGAGAATTATTACAGGAAAGACCCCTCCCGGAACTGAAGATCGTTATTTCAATGGAAGCACCCTCTTCGTTACACCAACAGATATGGTTGATCAGAAAAGAATAACCTCGACCATTAGAACTCTTTCAGTAGAGGGGGAAAATATACAGAGACGATACTTGTTCGAAAAGGCGATAGTTGTTTCCTGTATTGGCTGGCAGATGGGGAAGTCAGCGATTGTTGAGCAGTTAGCCTCTGCGAATCAACAAATTAATGTGGTTATTCCTGATGAGGAAGCAGTTAATTTTGACTATCTATATTATGTTTTGAAATCCAAGCGTGACGAAATCTTTAATTTGGGTGCAACAGCCACAAGGACACCAATACTTAAAAAGTCACTTTTTGAGAAGATAGTTTTTAAAGCTCCATCATTAACTCAGCAAGCAATTATTTCGACACATTTGTCTGCTATTGATAGCAAAATTGAGCTCAACCACCAAATCAACCAAACCCTCGAACAAATCGCCCAAGCCCTTTTCAAAAGCTGGTTCGTCGATTTCGACCCGGTAAAAGCCAAAATAGACGTACTAGAAGCGGGTGGTTCAGAAGAAGAGGCGTTGTTGGCAGCGATGCAGGTGATTTCTAGTAAAAATGCAGAGGAATTGGCTGTGTTTGAAGTAGAGAAGCCTGAGGAGTATGCGGAGTTACGGGCGACGGCGGAATTGTTTCCGGCGGCGATGGTGGAGAGTGAATTGGGGGAGATTCCGGAGGGGTGGCGTACAAGTCGAATAGAAGACTTGGTGCAACGGCTATCTGTTGGTAAAAGATATTCTCAAAAAACGGCTTCTGAGTCAGGCTCTATTCCTGTACTTGATCAAGGGAGATCCGGAATTATTGGGTATCACGATGATAAGCCCGGAGTGTTAGCAAGTTCTGATGATCCAGTAATCGTTTTTGCTAACCACACGTGCTATATGCGTATGATTATGCATGACTTTAGTGCGATTCAGAATGTTTTACCGTTCAAGGGGAAGTCCGTCAATATTTATTGGCTTTACTTTGCGACTCTCGGTAAACAGAGCTTTGTTGAGTACAAGGGGCATTGGCCAGACTTTGTTATTAAGGAGGTGGTTGTCCCAGATAATATATTAACAGTAAGTTTTGGTGAGTTTGTTTCTAGATTACTAACAAAGCAGTATAAAAACGAGGTGGAAAACCAGACGCTTGAAAATGTAAGAGATGCTTTATTGCCAAGACTACTCTCCGGCGAGTTTTCGTTATCATTAGATTATGAGATAAAAAAATGAGTTCAAATTCTGTGTATTGGGAAAAAATTCCATTATGGAATAAAAAACAGCTAGATTTAAGTTTCGAAATAACAGCTGACTCAGTTAGTGCTCGAATTCCCGTTACTCGAATAGAAAGCTGGCAGAGTTTTTCGGAACTTTTGGAAAGTTCATTTTTCAGTCATACTCCTGAAGAACTTATATTTCGTGGGCATCGTCGCTATGATTGGGCGATGACTCCTACATTGGCTCGTGTGACTTCAAATGGAATTATTGATGAGGGGCTTGCGGATAGACAGTTAGCAATGTTTCGTAAAGCAATTCGTGGAAGGATTGCTGACCACTCATTACTTGATGGTGGACCAGAAGATGATGAGTTATGGTCCATAGGCCAACATCATGGATTGATGACACCTTTACTGGACTGGACTTACTCGCCATATGTAGCTTTATTTTTTGCTTTTGCTGAAGAGGATCAACAAGAGGAAATTAACAACCCATATCGAGCAGTCTATATTCTTAACAAAACATTTATTTCCGACGATAATTTATGTCCTGATATACGTGTTTTTGAACCAAAAAAAGATGATCATGGTCGTTTGGTAAATCAAGCAGGTCTTTTTACTTTCTCTCCTTTTGATGCAACTATTGAAAATAAGCTAGCTGACTCTTTAGCTAATCAGTTAGAAAACTTAGAAGCAAGTAGAGAGGGAAAGGAAATTGGTGAAGATGCACTAGAAATGGCTAAGTATATTTGTAAGGTCTATATAAAAAATGAAGATCAACAAGGTTGCTTAAGATACTTGCGTCGTATGAATGTACATCATGCTAGTTTATTTCCTGATTTGATAGGAGCTGCTGACTATTGTAATGTGTTTATCTCAGAAACGGAGCGTGAAAAGCGGCTATCAGAACCTACTAAGCCGACTCCATTATCCCCTACTAAGGATTTGTCTACTGTAAAGTTGAAAGTTACTACTTTAGCCGAGTACACAACTTTAATTTTTGAGATGCTCTTGCTAACAGCTGAGGGATTTGACGTTGATTCCAATCAGATTAATATGCTCTCTGAGCAAGTTAATAAGAATATATCTGATTTTATAGTTGTAGATTGGCAAGATCGTGAATCCATTCAATCTAAAATGAAAAATACTATTCGTGTATTACTACGTAGATATAACTATCCAGTAGAAATTAGAGAGATAGTGATTGAGAAGATAATGGATATTGTTGTCAAAAAAGGTGAGGTATGACTGAAGACGATTGAGAGGTGGCTTATGAACAGATATTGCCATAGATTAAATCATCATGTCGTTTACTTAAAACTATTTGGAATAAATGAATTCAGTTAAACCCTGGCAATCCTTTCCTGATCAACTCCAAATCCTGAAAAGCCGTGGCTTGCAGGTGGAGGATGATGAGGCGGCGTTGAGGTATTTGGCGCGGATTGGTTATTACCGGCTTAGTGGTTATTGGTATCCCATGCGTGTGATAGATAAAGTTGCTTCTGCACGAGAAAAAAGACCAGTACGTTTGGATCGGTTTGTAGAAGGTAGTCGATTTGAGGATGTCGTTAGGCTGTATATCTTTGACGCCAAGCTGCGTCTACTCGCTTTAGATGCCTTAGAACGTATTGAATTAGCTGTGCGAGTGGATGTGGCCCATTTGCTTGGAAAGTATGATCCCTGTGCTCATAAGAATCCCACGTGCTTGCATGGTAACTTTACAAAAAGACCCCTAAAAAAGGGCTTTAATGCGGGCAGAACTGAGCATCAAATATGGTTAGATAAGTACCAGCAGCAGCTTTCCCGATCAAGACGTGAGCCGTTTGTTGAGCACCATAAAAAGGTATACGGCGGCGAACTGCCCATTTGGGCAGCCATTGAGGTGTGGGACTTTGGTTTACTGTCTAAGCTGTTTGCAGGTATGCAGTTTAACGACCAGAAAAAAATTGCCGATAAGTATGGCGCAGTCAATGGTAAAGCGTTTGCTAGTTGGTTACGTAGTTTGAACTTTATCCGTAACGTGTCCGCTCACCATAGTCGTCTTTGGAATATTAACGTCTTAGAGCTAGCCCCTATTCCTAAAGGGTGGCCAAGCATGCCAAATAATAAGCCGTTTTTGTATTTTTGTTTTATGCAGCAACTATTACGAACTATTTGCCCACGTTCATTGTGGGGGCAGAGGTTTAAAGCATTGCTTGTGGACGAGTTTCCTAATGTGCCTTCAAGCGCTACAAGCTTGGCAGATTTTGGACTTATAGAGGGTTGGGAAGAGTGGGATATTTGGCAGTAGAAATGAGAACTGACGCGTACACAGGGTGCAGAGGCGTCAGTCATATTACCTATAATATTACGGTACACAGCGAGTTTAGTCAAACGAATAAGGACATAGGGGCATGACCGAAGATCAATTAGAGCAGATGTGTTTAGAGTGGTTTGGGCAAGGGGGCTGGGAGGTAGCGCAGGGTTTGGATATTGCACCAGATGGTGCTGCGCCAGAGCGTACTGACTATAGGCAGGCCTTGCTGTTAAAGGATTTAGAAGCCGCCATACGTCGCATTAATCCCCATCTACCCGACAGTGCCGTTGATCAGGTCATCGCCATCGTCCGTAAACCAGAAAGCCTAGATACAGTAGTGAGTAACCGTGCTTTCCATCGACTGCTCTTAGAAGGTGTGCCGGTAGAGTACAAGGTGGATGAAAAGGTAGTTTACGACAATGCCTTTTTAATTGATTTCAATGGTGTGGAGAAAAACCGATTCCGCGCCATCAATCAATTCACTTTGCAAGGCAGTAGGCAACTACGTCGCCCGGATATTATATGTTTTATCAATGGCATTCCCTTGGCTGTTTTAGAGTTAAAAAGCCCTTCTGCTGAAAATGTCGGTATTTGGGATGCCTACAATCAAATTCAAACCTACAAAGACGAAATCCCAGAGCTGTTTAGTTATAACGAAGCCATTGTCATTAGCGATGGCTATAACGCGCGCGTGGGCTCATTGACGGCCTCTGAAGAGCGTTTCATGCCATGGCGCACTATTAAGCACGAAGATGACAGGCCGCTGTTGGAGTGGCAATTAGAAACCATGGTGCGGGGCTTTTTTGATCGGGAGCTATTCCTGACTTATATTCGATATTTTGTGATCTTTGAGACGGATTCCAGCCAGCTTATTAAAAAGATTGCCGGGTACCACCAATTCCATGCGGTATTAGAAGCCGTCAAAGCCACAGTGATTGCAGCGCAAAACCCAGCGCAGTTTGTATTGGATGAACGCCGTGCGACTTACGGTTCTGAGGTGAGTCCGGGCAGTAAAAAGGCAGGGGTGGTGTGGCATACGCAAGGGTCGGGTAAGAGTATTTCTATGTGCTGTTATGCCGGTATGCTATTGCAGCAGCCTGAAATGAATAACCCCACCATTGTGGTGGTCACAGACCGGAATGATTTAGATGGCCAGCTGTTTGCCACCTTTAGTGCTGCCAAAGAACTACTAAAACAAGACCCAGTACAAGCCGATGACAGAGATACCTTACGTCGCTTACTGGGTGAGCGCGAGTCCGGCGGCATTATTTTTACTACCGTACAGAAATTTGCTTTAGTAGACGGGGAGTCCGATCACCCCATTCTCAATGAGCGCCATAACCTCGTGGTGATTTCCGATGAAGCCCACCGTAGCCAATATGGACTGAAGGCCAGATTAAGAGAAGACGGCACCTATACCTTTGGTTATGCCAAGCACATGCGTGATGCGCTACCAAATGCGTCCTTCATAGGTTTTACCGGCACACCCATTGCCAATGAAGACAAAGACACCCGTGCGGTGTTTGGTGATTATGTCTCGATTTACGATATCCAAGATGCCGTCGAGGACGGTTCCACCGTACCGATCTACTACGAATCTCGTTTGGCTAAGTTAGATATTAACCATGCGCTGATTGATGAGCTTTCCAAGCAAGTGGATGAGATTGTAGAAGAGGAAGAGAATGTAGGTGACCGTGAGAAAACGAAGGGGGAATGGAGCCGTTTAGAAAAACTCGTGGGCTCTACGCCGCGTTTAGCACAGATCGCCGCTGACTTGGTGCAGCACTTTGAATTACGACAGGCAGCCATGGAAGGCAAAGCCATGATCGTAGCAATGAGTCGAGAGATTTGTGTGCATCTTTATAATGAAATTGTGGCGTTACGCCCTGAGTGGCATGACACAGATCCCGAAAAAGGTGCGATTAAAGTGGTGATGACAGGCTCTGCGGCTGATAAGCCGTTATTGCAGCCCCATATCTACAATAACCAAACTAAAAAACGCCTAGAAGCACGCTTTAAAGACCCCAGTGACCCACTAAAGCTTGTGATTGTGCGTGATATGTGGTTGACGGGATTTGATGCGCCAGTGTGCCACACCATGTATGTCGATAAGCCCATGAAAGGGCATAACCTCATGCAAGCTATCGCCCGTGTAAATCGTGTATTCAAGAATAAGCCAGGTGGCTTAGTGGTGGATTATATTGGTCTGGCAAGTGAGCTAAAAGCCGCCTTAAAGACCTATACCGACTCTAAAGGCAGAGGCGAGCCCACGCATAGCGCTGAAGAGGCGTATGCCGTGATGCTTGAAAAACTGGATGTAATTCATGGCATGTTTGCCAAAGGCCCGAAAAGTACGGGTTTTGATTACCGTGGTTTTGAAGAGAATGCCAAAGACTTACTGCTTCCTACGGCAAACTATATATTAGGTTTGGAAGACGGTAAGAAACGATTCTTAGATGCCGTGCTTGCCTTAACCAAAGCCTATTCACTCTGTAACACTTTGGATGAGGCGCAGGTGTATCACAAAGAGATTGCGTTTCTCTCTGCCGTTAAAGCCGCTATCAGTAAAAGCACAAACGTGGACCAACGAATTAGCCAATCTGAAAAAGACTCGGTACTCAAGCAGATCTTAGATAATGCAGTCGTGGCGGAAGGGGTGGACGATGTCTTTGCTTTATGTGGTTTAGATAAACCCAATATAGGCTTGCTGTCGGATGAGTTCCTTGAAGACGTAAAGCAAATGCCTTACAAAAACTTCGCGGTGGAGTTATTAGAAAAACTACTCCAAGATACTATCCGCGCCAACACTAGAAGCAACGTAGTTCAAGAAAAAAAATACAGCGACCGCCTAAAAGAAACCCTACGCAAGTACAACAACCGTGGCATTGAAGCCGCTCAAGTCATTGAAGAGCTGATCGCTATGGCCAAGCAATTCCAAGCCGAGCTAGCACGCGATGAAGCCTTAGGCTTAAGCCCTGAAGAGATCGCCTTCTATGATGCTCTGGCGAATAACGAAAGTGCCGCGCGTGAGTTAGGCGATGAGGTCTTAAAAAAGATTGCCGTTGAGCTGACGGAAAAGTTGCGTACTTCTACGACTGTGGATTGGCAGGTAAGAGAAAGCGTACGTGCCCGACTACGGATACTGGTGCGTAGAACTTTACAACGTTATCGCTACCCGCCAGATCAAGCACCAGAGGCCATTGAATTGATCTTGGAGCAGGCGGAGGTGTTGTCGAATGGGTGGAGTATATAGGAAATGATTATGCTTAATCGATTTGTTGTACCTGTTTTATGTCTCTTCTATTTATTTTGGAGTCCGCATGTTTTCTCAGTAGAGAAACTAGACCTTGATTTATATTCCACCTGTAACTATGACAGTGAGCTAGTGTTTTTAGATGATATTTATGGTTTTGAACCAGACGATGAAGCGCAGGAGATTGTTGAAAAAATATTACATAGATCCGGACTGGAACCTAATTTTAGATTGATGGCAGCAAATATACCTAATGCTGCAGCAGTTGTTAAGGCAAATAATAACGAAGGATCTGATCGTATCATCTTGTATAGTCAAGATTTTATGGAGCGTGTTAAACAAAGAACCAGAACTGATTGGGCTGCAATAAGTATTCTTGCGCATGAGATAGGTCATCACCTGCAAGGGCATACGTTACAGGCAGGCGGTAGTAGACCTTCTATAGAACTAGAGGCTGATAAATATTCTGGATATGTTGTAGCTATGCTTGGTGGTAGTTTAGATGATGCGCAAACAGCAATAAAATTATTATCATCAGATGCAGGTAGTATGACGCACCCGCCTAAGTCCGCAAGACTTGCGGCCATTACCAATGGTTGGAAGCAAGCTGTATCTCAAATAAACAGTATGCGTGAAGTCGAACAGCCACTACCTAAAGTAGAGTCAAAAGAAACTAAGCCTTCCTTTCCCAATAGACGCCCAGATAGTTATGAGCTTACGTATAGTCATGTTAATCAACCAAGTTTTAATTGCTCTAATGCGAAAAAACCAGTTGAATTACTTATATGTTTTATTCCTGAACTCAGTAAGGCAGATGGGATTATGGGTACTATATATCGAGATTTACGCAAAGAGCTTGGTTCGTCTGCAGCTGACAGCTTAAGAAACTCTCAGAGACAATGGATCAAAGATCGTGATACCGCATGCCCTATAAATGCTCACGATCTCAGCTCGCCGGATCATTTAGAGCGTAGCGCACTCTGCTTGTTAAGCATAACTGAGATTCGCATTAGTGAACTTTGGGTTCGATTGCGTAATGAGTAAATTCGTTCTAAATAATAGCTTTAAAAAAAATAGATATTTTGGAGATGTAACCACCAAAGCAAGTCACCTTGCCTCGGTGGTTTTTCCATTACATCTCCCCCAACTCCGCCAACGACTCCACCCCCTTAGCCCCCACCACAATATGATCCAACACATTCACATCTACTAAGGCCAATGCCTTCTGCAGCACCTTTGTCATTTCCACATCGGCACTGCTAGGCGTTGGATCACCGGAAGGGTGATTGTGAGTAAAGATCATGGCAGCGGCATTATGCTCTAGAGCTAACTTCACTAGCTCACGAGGATGGACGGTTGTTGAGGAAAGCGTGCCTCTAAAGAGCTCATGAAAGCCTAAGATCTTGTGCTTAATATCCAATAGTAATACCGCAAAAACCTCATACTCATAGTCCTGTAGCAACGTGCGAATGTGTGCCTTCACTTCCGCAGGGCTAGTAAGCGATCTCCCTTTACTGAGACGCTTACGAGAGAGCTGCTTAGCCATCGTTAAAATATCTTCTTCAGAAACCAACGTGGATTCCATGATGTACATGCCCGCCTGATCGCTGGCTTTGAGTTTATGATAACGCATGATGTAGTTCCTTTAGACGTAAAAAAGCCACCGCGAAGGGTGGCTATAGGTAGTAGTTAAATTTTGGGTTAATCGTGAGGAAAGCGGATGCAGTCCTTTCTTTCTTCTAGCTCTTTGACGTACACGTAGTGCTGATACGCCTTACGTGCAACAACAACTAGACCAACAACAGCTAAGGCATTACGGATCATGTGATGGCTCCTTTTATGGGATGGTGATAGCGTTCAGCTTTGAGGCTAAAGACTGCGTAGCAGCTTCATTGGTCTGAGGTGAAGAGCTGCTTTGCTCTGGATAAAACTCTTCCATCACTTCCGCCGATTCTTCATTACTGTCTTCAAAGGCCCCATTACTAAAGCCAAGCCGTGCGGCGTCATCTAAGGCGCGTTGGTCGTAACCGGCTTGTAGGCGTTGCTCATGGAGCGCTTTGGCTTCACTGATGGCTTGCTCTAGGCTGAGTCCGTCACGAATGGTCATGTCCACGTAGTAGATGGCAGAGCGATAGCTCATGGTGGTACTTTTACCGCGCAGTCGTAGTTCTAACGGCATACAAGCTAAGAGCCCACCCGATACCGCTTGATAGTAGTTAAGACGAGCCGCTAAAGTACGGATGCTGTTGTAGCCGGTGGTTCTAAAAATAAACGTTCCTAACTCATCTTCGGCTTCACCTTCAATACGTACATTCAAGCGACCATACGGCTTACAGTGACCACCTTGAGCAATGTCGCAAGCTTCAGGGGAGGGGCAAGCTAAGGTCTGCATGCCGCTGTTGGTATAGCGCTTACAGGTTTCTCCGTTACCTACGCATAAAGGTCGGCCACTGGCGCGATCAAACATACTGTACTCAGCACGTAGATTGAGCTCAGGCTCATTGAAGAGCAGACGGATCGGAATGGTACGTAGCTTTTTATTGCCGTCACGTAACGTCTCATCCAAGGGGTGAGGAATCCAGCCGTCTTTGGTTTGTACTTGGCTAGTGATGGTGAATTGATCGTCTTTTTCGGGTAGGCGTTTGCCTTTCTTTTCCACTACACGACCGATAGCAATACGGCCTAGTGTGGGTGGGGTAATCATTAAGCCTTTGATCATGGTTTGTCCTTAAATATAAAAGCAACATAAAAAGCCAGCCTATCCATTTAGGACGGGCTGGCTTTATGCCGTTCATTGAAAATGAGGTGAGAGTGACTAGCCTTGCACTAAAAAGCGACGGCTCCCTGAGCGCGTCAAGCTATATTGGGTGAGTAGTTCAGGATGATCGGCTAAGAGACGTTTGGTATCTAAGACGGTGCTGTCTTTACTGCGTCGCCATGTCACCGAGCCGGTTTCAAACTGCGCTTTACTGGCTGCGCCCATGGCTTCTTGGATTTGCTGCTTGAGTTGATCTTCGAGCTTTTTGTATTTATCTAGTTCAGCACGTACGCTTTGCAGATCGCCAAATAAGGCCGACATGCGGCTGTCTTCGCTGTAGTCAACCTCAGTGCTGTCGTCGCTTGGGTAAAGCGCTTGTAGGGCCTTAGAGGCCGAGCTAGAGCCATCGGCAGGGGGTGGCGTATCGGTTTGTACGTAGTGCCAGAACTTCGCTTCCAATTCAATGAGTTTAGTGATTAGGGCCTCATCCCGTTCAATGCGATGAATCTGTAAATCCTGCCCATTCATCAGTACCGC
Organism: Paenalcaligenes sp. DL 309; assembly: GCF_057475285.1. Classification (NCBI taxonomy): domain Bacteria; kingdom Pseudomonadati; phylum Pseudomonadota; class Betaproteobacteria; order Burkholderiales; family Alcaligenaceae; genus Paenalcaligenes; species Paenalcaligenes sp. DL 309. Next base: position 142,899 of record NZ_JBYBKW010000002.1, on the reverse strand, counting down.
CACATCCGCGGCTTGCTTCCCTGTCACGGCCAACTGATGCTGAACTTGTATCTGCACATACTCCGGTACGCCATCACGCCATAGCCGTGCGCCAAACTCCCCAGCCGTTTTGCATTCAAGTATTTGTACTTCATCCGTACCCACGACTTCGCGGTCAATGTTAGCGAGCATCCATGCTTTATCGGGATCAGGGTGTTGCAGAACGGCATTCACTCGTCTAACGCGATTGCCTGTATGGGTTTGGTATTGCTTCGCCACTAAAGGTTCCAGCTGATTGCCCCAGTGCATCGGTGCATAGCCAGCACTACTTTCACTAGGCATAGCGGCGGTGTCTCTACCTGTCTTAATCATCCACAGCTCCAGCTGAGACTGGTAGGGGTTGAGGCCAATCGCTGCCGCCGCATCACTGCTACCTATGCCTTGCTTACGTACATCTAACCACTCGTCATGGGTAATGGACTTAGTATCGATTAAACGTAAGGCGGGGCGGTAGGTGGTCTGTTGTGGTAAGGGTTGTATTTGCATGAGAAAACTCCAAGACGTAAAAAAGCCCGATGCGGGTGAGGCATCGGGCGATAAGGTATAAGAAAAGAAATAAAAGCCACACCACAATAAGGTGGCTTAGTCAAAGGAGTGATATGTGAGTGAAATAATCTGGAATCATAGACTTGAAAATCGTAGAATGAATTCGTATTAAGGTGATGTCAATCAATCGCTTTTACACAATTTAATTTACAGCCTCACATTCGCCAATATCGCCTTATTCATTATTTTTTCTTAGGTAATGTATTATTCGTTTTTTGCATAATGCTCTCTATGATAAGTAATAAACTCAAGAGAAATATTATGATTTGGCACTGTCCTAAGAACTCCATCGATACCATTAAGAGTAAAGTCATCATTAATGGAGATAAGGCCATAATCAAACATCACATGATGATTAGGACACAGACAGAGTAGGTTTTCTGTCACATCAGGCCCGCCATGAGGTCTACCTAAAGGCTTTATATGCGCAGCTTCTGAGTAGGGTCCAACTTCTGTTTGAATAACTAATCCACATATCTGACATTGCCCTTGGTGCCAGTCTTTAACTTGTTTTGTTATATTGCTGTTACGTACAATCCTTTGAACTGTCACTTCTGTACGTTGAGTTGGTCCATACTCGAATAGCTCTGACTCAACTGTATTAACATACACATCAGGAGCTTCTATAGAGCGAAGTCTATATCTCCAGACCTTATAGCCAGACAGTCCTTGTTCATACCAATAATCATCTACATTATATAAGCCAGCATATCGATAGCCCTGTTCAGGTGAATAATCACTTACATGCTTGTAACCTCGAATGACTCTCACTGGCTTTCCTTCCAATTTGCTAATAGCTAACGCTCGATTCCCTCTTTTTAGCTTTTGATCAGCTATTTGCCTACCTGTTTTTTCGTCACGACCGCCTTCTCCTGTATAGATAATTTCGTTACCAAAATCTTCATCATCTTCATAACCGCCAGAGAGGACAATTGAATCAGCGCCATCCTTGATGCTCCCACTAATCCCCGCTTGAAGAGGTCGATGGACTCTAGCTTGAGCTAGTTCTTTACGACTATCAAAAATATCACCTACTTGAACTCCATTAATTTCACCAAATACTCTTTTCATAATCCTATCTTTGTAAATAAAAGCAAATTAAATGTGAACAACCCTTTTTATTTAGTATGTGACAATCGTTACAGAGAAATTAGGCTATAACGATTATCCGTCTTAAAAATGGTTTCCTTTTACTCAAGGTTATATGTAAAAATATTCATAATACTAAACAGAGTTCTAGTCTCCTAATTAGGAAACCCTATAAAGGTTTTATGGGATGCTGAAAAGTTAACCAAATATCGCTCTTAGCTTACTGAGAGGGGGGGCAGTTAGACACCCTTTGAATAAATAACTGCTCAAGCTCATCGCCAACTGATTGCGTAGCTGCACCCGTCACAAAATCCGACCACGCCTGCATCATAGGCCGTCTCTGCTCTAATAAGTCTGTACGGTGATAGGCGGCTTCAACCTTATTTTGCACTGTATGAGCTAAGGCACGCTCAGCCAAGTCTCTAGGGTAGCCATTTTCACTACACCAATCCCTAAAGCTAGATCTAAAACCGTGTGCAGTAGCTACTCTGCCTTCAGTGCTGCTTGGGGCATTTTTTCGTCTTAGAAAAAGTGTTAGGGTCATATCCGATAGCTCCTTTCGGGCTTGAGGCGAAGGGAATATAAGCTCCTTATGTAAGCCTCGTTGGTTTTTCAGTATGGCGATAGCTCTATCACTTAAAGGCACACGGTGGGCAGTTTTCATCTTCATGCGTTCTGCGGGAATACTCCATACTTGTTGCTCCCAATCAATCTCAGACCATCTAGCACCACGCGCTTCACCTGAACGGCAAGCGGTTAAAATTAAAAACTCTAATATTGAGCGAGTGACATTACTTTTGTCATTGATGGCTATGTGCTTTTCAATGAATCTTGGGATGTCTTTCCATGGCATAGCGGGGAGGTGCTGAGTACTAATACTTTTCTTTTCTTGCTTAGGCAGTAGATGCTCCACAACATCCACAGGATTTGATACACAGAAACCATGAGCCCAGCCCCAAGCCATAACGGCATGAGTGCGTTGTTTTAGTTTACTGGCAGTGGGTGATTTTTCTAACCAAATAGGGCGTAGTACATCTGCAATATGTCGTGGTTCTATCTTGTCTAAGAATAGATCGCCGATAAAGGGAAATACGTACTGCTGCATGGTGTGAATCCATTGTTGCCCATGTTTAAAGTTTCTCCATGAGGGGAGTAGTTCAGCATGCAGTGTAGTAGCTGCTTCCTCGAAGGTTGGCATTTTTAGCTTTTCGAGTTGCTTAGCTTTTTCTTCTAAGGGATCAATTCCAGCTGTAATTTGTTCACGCATTTCAAAAGCGGCTTTTCCAGCATCCGCTATACCTACCGCTGGATACGTGCCTAAGCCCGCATTACGGCGCTTGCCTGTACTGGGGCTAACGTAACGTAGTACCCATTTACCTTGTCCTTTTGTTTTAGAAGGATGGAGCGCTAAGCCTACTACACCGCCATGCGGGAGGTTTTTACTGTCAGGTGTAATGTTGCGTGCTTGGGTGTCTCTGAGTATGGCCATAGATGATAGAAATCTTGATGGATGTAGATGGTTGAGTGTACCATCCAGTATGCCATCTGGTATGCCATTTTTAATTGGATAGAGTTGGGTTCCATAAGACTCTGTTGGGCTAGTTCTTAGCTAGTGTACTGATTTTATTAGGTTTTTTAATCTTTATTGAATTGGGTTAGATTGGCTTAAGGCGGCTGCTGGGGCCGCCAGTGTTTAAATACATCTACACCGCGCTCTCAATCCTTTGAGATCCCCAACGCCCACCAGTAAGGCGCAAAGATATGTGAGAATCCAAAGGTCCATAACTGTCTAGTTTGGCCTTAAGCGCATCTAGTTTGAGAAATTTATGCATAAGCCAACTCCTGCAAGTAGCTTATATCTAGGAAGGGGTTGCACGTGTATCAGATGGATTTATTTATGAGGTCTTGATTGATCCGAGTAGTTGCCGCGGCTTCAGTCATGGATTTTCTGTCCTGATAATGGTTAAGTGGTTAATAGGATTTCGGCTGGGCCGTTAACCTGTCAGTCCTATGCTATGCTTTGAAAAAGTATTCTAAAGGAGACAGTCATGCGTCATCAAACTAAATCTAAGGGATTGAATAACCGTAGTTTATTAGCGGTAGCCCCATTATTACTACTACCCAGTCTTGTGTTTGCAGGAGGCAAAGCAACCTTGATTTCAAGTGCTGAATCTATGCAAATTGCAGGGCAAACCATAGAAGAAGAATCAAGCAAAATAAGCATTGTTTGGAGTGATACGGATACGTTGCGTATGGATTTTGGTGATCCTTCACATTATTTAATTATGCAGGGTGGGAAAGCTTATTCCATAAATCAAGAGGGTGGTGAAACCATGGTTATGGATATGGAAAGTATGGCTGCCATGGTTCAAGCAATGAGTGGCAAAGAGAGTAAAGACGATCCCTTTGGTGGTATTGATTCGATTAAACCTACTAAAGCCAATGAAACGGTAGCCGGCATTAATGGTCAGATCTATGATATGACTTGGACCGAAGCAAATGGCAGCCAGAAATCGGCTACTGCCGTATTAACGGATAACCCCTTAGTAGTAGAAATGACGTACGCCTACCTCAATTCAATCAGTGCAATGACTGGAGCAAAGAGTATGCAGCGGTTTTTAGATGCTTTACCTAATAATAAACACGGGATGCTAAAGGTGGGGGATCAATTCTACGTAGAATCAATTGAAAAAGCGGATCCACCTGCATCCACTTTTGAACTGCCCGCTAAACCCATGAGTTTTCAGGATCTGATTAAGGGGCAGATGAGTAACTAAAGCGAGCTGTAATAAAACGCCACTGCATCAGCTAGGTCTTGATCACTTTTAATATCGCGGCCACTAATACCCACAGCCCCCACTATGGTGCCGTCAGCAGTAAATAAGGGAGAGCCGCCGGGGATAGCCGTGAATTTATGATCCATGAAATCTTGAACGCTTAGTTTTTCACGGACTATACGCTCATGAAACTCAGTGGTGGAGCTGCGCATGCGTAAGGCGGTGTAAGCTTTAGCTATAGCTATATCTGCCGCGCGTGCCGGCGCATTATCCATACGCTCGAACCACATTAAATCCCCTTGGGCATCTACCATAGCAAAACAAATAGGCCCTCTACCATCTTCGGCAGCAGAATTATGTAGCCAATGGGCGAGGTTTAAGCAGTCTAAGTGGGTGATAGGCATAAATATGAATTATAAAAAGAGCTGGGTGCGTAGCAGGCTATTGTAACAAATCCTTAGCAAAGCAGAGTTTTAATCTGTTAAAGATTTTAAATTGCTTATGGATTAAGCCCTTGGATGATGCTCTGCATGTAATTTCTTTAAACGCTCACGCGTAATGTGATTATATATCTGCGTAGTACTTGGGTTTTTATGACCTAATAATAATTGCACGATTTTTAAATCAGCGCCGTTATTTAATAAATGCGTGGCAAAGGCATGACGCAGGCTGTGAGGAGAGAGGGTGTTAGGAATGTGCGCTTTTTGGGCGTATTTTTTAACAATAAGCCAAAAGGCTTGGCGTGTCATTTTCGAGCCATGCGTGCTGACAAATAACGCATCGCTTTGACGATTATTCAGTATTAATGGCCGTGCTCGTAATAAATACAACTCTAAACAAGCAAAGGTCTCCGGACTCAAAGGAATAAGACGTTCAGCTTGCTGATTTGGGTGCATGACCCGTAGTAACTGCTGTTCAGATTGTAGTTGGCTAAGCTGTAAATCCACTAACTCACTGACACGCATCCCTGTGGCATAGAGTAACTCCAACATACTTTTATCGCGTAAACCCAAAGGAGTACTGTCATCAGGAGCATTCAGCAAAGCGCTCACTTGTTCGGAGTTAATGGGGTCTTGCTGCACCTTTTGATTTTTAATAGTACGTAAATGGCTAGCGGGATTATGGGTAATATGACCTGCTCCTGTTGCCCATTGATAAAACTTCCTTAAGGTGGCAATGCGTCTGTTGATAGTGCTAATAGATACCGTATCATGGCTTTTATCTAACCATTGATCTATTGTTTCACTGCTTACTTGCAGTATCTCCTTGCTTGGCAGCCACTGTAGGTACAACGATAAATCACGTCTATAAGCCGTTGAGGTGTGTTTGGATAAGCCCTGTTGTTCTAGTTCAGCAATAAAGTCATCTATATAGGGCAAATTATTAAAATGAGTCATATTTTTTCATTATGTACCTATGTATATAGGGGTGCTATACTTCCCTATACTTTACACACTTTATATATATTTAACTATACACAAAACCATAAGGAAGTCCTCATGCAAACTGCTAAAACTAAAAAATCATGGCGTGTTCTCTTGCTGAGTAGTGCTTTAGCTTTTACGGTAACCTCAATGCCTGCTGCAGCAGCAGATTTAGTGGTTTCCGCCGCTGCTAGTTTAACCAATGCGTTTACAGAAATTGGAAAAAACTTTGAGAAAAAACACGAAGGAACGAATGTATTAAATAGTTTTGCGGCTTCTGATGTGTTGATGCAGCAAATTGTGAATGGGGCTCCCGTAGATGTGTATGCCTCAGCAGATCAAAAAGCCATGGATAAAGCCATGGAGGCCGGGGCTATTGCTGCTGACACTCGTAAGGATTTTGCTCAAAATAAAGTGGTGCTTATTGTGCCAGCAGATAATCCTTTAAAAATTGAAAGCCTTGCAGATTTAGATCAAAACGAGGTGACTCGTATTGCCTATGGTAATCCGGACTCCGTACCGGTAGGTCGTTATACGCAAGGCGCTTTAGAGAAGTCCGGTAATTGGGAAACAGTAGAAAAAAACAAAATCCTAGGGCAAAATGTGCGTCAAGTATTGGACTACGTAGCACGTGGTGAGGTAGATGCCGGTTTTGTATTTGCTACTGATGCCGCCATTATGAAAGACAAGGTGCTGGTAGTAGAAACCTTAGAAACCACTGTGCCTGTTACTTACCCTGTTGCTATTGTTAAAGACGCAAAGCAAGCTGAACTCGCTCAAGCTTACGAAGACTACTTATTATCTGATGAAGGCCAAGCTGTATTAGCTAAATATGGCTTTAGCCAGCCTTAAGATGTAAGGTTCAAAACGAATCATGTCTGATTTATGGGTCCCTTTATTGCTCTCACTAAAAGTTGCTCTTTGGGCTACTTTGTTTGCGGCTATTTTTGGTGTGAGCGTAGCATTTTTACTCTCACGTTGGCGCTCGCCCTTATGTAATTTAGTGGATTCCGTTTTGACTTTACCGCTAGTGTTACCGCCTACGGTGATAGGTTATTACTTGCTGGTTTTACTCGGTCGTCGTGGCGTAGTGGGTGAATGGTTGGGTAAATTTGGCATCGAGCTGGTATTTACTTGGCAAGGTGCCGTCATAGCCGCCACGGTAGTGGCTTTTCCTTTGGTTTTGAAATCAGCACGAGCCGCCTTTGAAGATGTGGATCATCGCTTAGAGGATGCCGCCCTAGTGTTGGGTTTAACAAGTACGCAAGTTTTCTTTCGCGTCAGTTTGCCTTTGGCCATGCGCGGTATTATGGCGGGGGTGTTGTTGGCTTTTGCACGAGCGCTAGGGGAGTTTGGTGCTACCTTAATGATTGCTGGCAGTATTCCCGGCCGTACTCAAACCTTATCTATTGCCATTTATGAGGCGGTACAAAGTGGTAATGATCATTTCGCTATGGTTTTGGTGGCAGTGACTTCATTAACTTGCATTGTGGTTTTGTGTTGCGCCGGTTTATTAACGCCAGCTCAGCAACGTCATAAAAGGCAGCATTAGTTATGTCAGTGACTATTACTATCCAGCGCGTATTAAAGGCGGCTACTCGGCATTTTGAGCTCAACATACAAATAAATACTCAAGCAAAACGTATTGCTTTGTATGGTCCGTCCGGCTCAGGTAAAACCTTAACTATTCAAGCGATGGCTGGTTTATTAACCCCTGATTCGGGCGAGATACGCGTAAATAACACAGTACTGTTTAATTCTAAAACCGGTGTTAATATTATTCCGCAAAAGCGTAAGCTTGCTTATTTGTTACAAGATTATGGGTTGTTTCCGCATTTAACCGTGGGGCAAAACATCAGTTTTGGCTTGCGTAAAGGGGTTTTTAACCCGCCAAAGAAATGGCTGCCTGCAGCAGCGAAACGATGGGTGGAGGCTTTTGAGTTAGAGCCTATATTAAACAACTACCCAGCTGAAATCTCCGGTGGCCAGAAACAACGCACAGCTTTAGCGCGTGCTTTAGCAGTAGCCCCAGAGCTATTATTATTAGATGAACCTCTGGCGGCTTTAGATAGCCATTTGCGGGTACGTATGCGCCAAGAGTTGGCTCAATTACAAAGTAAGTTAGACATACCTTCTATTATTATTACTCATGACCCAGAAGACGCCATTATGTTGGCGGATGAAGTATATAAAATTGTAGAAGGTAAGATAGTGGGGCAATGTAGCCCCCTTGAACTCTTGGCTCAGCAAGAGCAGGTTGAATTGGCCTTAGTCCATAGTGCCTAGTAATACACTAGAGGCTTTAAAGATGGCTACGGCTTCTTGACCCACTTTTAGTTTTAAACGTTGTAGGCTTTCCATGGTGATGATGGCCGTAATACGGTGCTGCTCAGACAGCGCTAGACCAATTTCTGCATTCACTGCACCGGCTTCTACATGCACTACTTTACCCTTTAGTTGATTACGTGCTGAGAGTTTGTTATCTGAGGGTAAACCAATAATAATGGATGAGGCTTTTAAAAAAGCTAAGGCTTTAGCCCCTTCTTTAAGCTCCATGCTTTCCACACTTTCATTAGTGATAGAAGCAATAATGGGTTGCGCGTCGCCTATGTCTAATGCCACTTCGGCATTCACCGCACCTAGGGTGATTTTAGCCACAGTACCAGCAAAGTTATTACGTGCGGAGGTTTGTATCATCATAGTTTGCAGTAAGTCCAAAATCTTATCTGACCCAGGCTTAGCCTTGGATAAATGTTGCATAAAACGTTGATGGGCTTCATCAAGCTGTTGGTACAGCTCTAAAATCTCTATGGCGCGCGGGGTTAAAGAAGCTCCACCACCACGTTGGCCACCGGTAGTGCGAAGCACTAAGGGTTCCTCAGCCAGATTATTCATGGTGTCTATAGCATCCCAGGCCGCTTTATAACTGAGCTCTATGTGGCGCGCAGCAGCAGAAATGGAGCCTAGTTCATGGATGGCCGCTAAAAGCGCCATACGGCGGGGGTTGCCCCAGTTTAATTTACCTGAGTGAAACCAAATGGAGCCTGCTAGCTCGAAGGAGGGGGAGTTTTCTGTAGACATAATTATAGTATTCTATACTTTTATGGGTGTTTTCATATGTATGGTTCTATTTCGTTTACGCAGTTACAGGGTTTAGACAGCAATGATACCTTGGTGCTTACAGTAAATAATCGCTTTGCACGGCGTTTATTGTCTCAGTTACAGCGTGAGTTGTTAGCAGAAACTCAAGGGCAAAAAAAAGCCATAGCGGTACCGGATATTATGCCTTTATCTGCGTGGTTAAGACAGGCCAATGATGATCTTAGCTTTAACGCTCAAGCCGCCCCCGCTTCCTATTTGTTAGATGCTTTTAGTAGTTTGCATTTATGGGAACAAACGATTTATAACCAAGATTCAGAAGATACCTGGCTTATAGATGTACCTCAGGCAGCAAAAATGGCAGCTGAAGCCGATCAGCTGATTGATGAGTGGGAGCTAGAGGTACTCAACGCTGAGGATCATGAGGATTATTTTCGATTTCAAAAGTGGCGTCAAGCCTACAAAGCGCATTTGACTGCACACGATTTGGATGATCAAAACCAAGCCACACAACGTGTAGTGGAGGCCTTAGAGCAAAAGCAGTATAGCCCCCACTGGCGCTATATTGTGTTAGTGGGTTTTCATGATGTTTCTAGGCGTTTAAGGCGACTATTTCAGGCCTTAGAGCAGCAAGGGTTATGTGTATACACTTATGAGGAAGAAGTTCAAGCCGAGGTGCAGTGCAATCGTGTAGAAGCGCCTACGCCTGATGCTGAGTGGCGTATAGCAGCGCAATGGGCAGCGCAGCAATTGCACCAATATCCACAGGGGCGTTTTGCTATTGTGGCTTTAGATTTACAAAATCAAGCCGCCTATGCCCGTAGGGTGTTAGCGCATGAGTTGGCAGCGACCGATCCTAAAAAGAGTGGGTTTAGTTGGAATATAGCGGTAGGTAGACCTTTGAAAGAATGGCCTTTGGTGCATGCAGCCTTAGCTTGGTTGAACGCCTTAGCGGAATCAACGACGGCAGAAATTCGTAGTAGTACCATGGGAGCAGCCCTCTTAGCTGGACATTGCGTAGGGATGCAGTCGGAAAAAAACACGCGTGCCATGCTTGATGTGCGTTGGCGCCAAGAGCAGTTTCAGTTTCTTAGTCTGGATGCGGTGCAAGAGCAGTTGCATACCTGTGAGCTTTTGGGGCCGGCTTGGCAGCAAGCACAACAATACTTATTGCAACATAATAAAAAATACACACCGGCTCAGTGGGTACCGCATTTACGTCAGCTATTGCAAATACTAGGTTTCCCAGGCGAAGCCTCTTTAGATAGTCATGCCTATCAAACCATGCAAGCCTTTGATCAACGTTTGGGTCAATTTTCTCGTTTAGCACCGGTATTTGGAAAGTTATCGCTGCCACAAGTCGTGCGAATCTTCGGACGTTTTTTACATGAAACTTTGTTTCAACCGCAGCGTGATGCTTTAGCGCGATTGGATGTATTAGGGCTTTTAGAGGCGGAAGGCGGTCACTGGGATGCCATTTGGGTATTGGGCGTTACCGATGAGGTGCTACCGGCTGTGCCTAGCCCTAACCCTTTTATTCCTTATGCGGTATTACGTCAAGCCCAAGCTCCGCGTGCCACACCGGAACGTGAGTTACAGTGGGCACGTAATATGATTAAAGCGTTGCAAGAGACCGCTCCACGGATTACTTTTAGTCATGCTGTGCAAGATGACGGGCAGTTATTAAGACCTAGTCCTTTAATTGCGCAGATCACTGCTATCACCGCTGAAGATCCTTTAATGGCAGAGCTGACTCCAGAGACAAGAGTAGTTTTAGAAGTTTTGGAAGATAATCAAGGACCTGCAGTGGCGCCACAAGAGAAAATATTTGGTGGTACAGCCCTATTAGATAAGCAAGCACGTAACCCCCTATGGGCTTTTGTACAACATCGTTTGCATGCTACTGCTCTAGCCGCTTATAACGACAGTGGTGTTTTGCGTATGTGGCGCGGTATTTTTCTTCATGATGCGTTAGAGCAGTTTTGGAAAAAAATAAAACCAGCCACTAGTGCGCAGCTAAGACAGCATTGGCAGCAGGGAGCCGCACAAAAGTGGTTGCAAACCGCCTTAGAGCAAGCCGCGTTAACGCATTTATCGACCCTGTCTACAGTAATTCGGAGCTTAGAGATCGAACGGGGCTATCAGGTACTAAGTGCTTGGTTGGAAATAGACAGACAGCGTCCGGACTTTACTATTGAAGCCTTAGAGCAAAAGCATCAGTTAGCTAATTTTGCCACCAATATGCGTATAGACCGTATTGACCAGTTAGATAATGGTGAGTATGTATTAATTGATTATAAAACGGGCAAAATGAATAGGGATTATTTGGCGTGGCTAAGACCGCGCCCTATAGAACTGCAGTTACCCATTTACGCGGCCATTTTAGCTGAGCAAAGTAAAGAGGTAGCCGGTTTGGCTTTTGCTTTTATTCATTATCAATCGGGCTTGTGTGGTTATGGAAGTGAGGAAGTAGGCTTGACCGGCACAGAAGAGAAAAACATAGCACAAAAAATAGGCAGTTGGGAGCGATTGAAAACCCATTTGCAAACCCAAGTAAACGCCATGCGCGATGAGTTTTTAACGGGTTACGCCGCCAACTACTTAGTAGATGAAAATGATTTACGCTACTGCGATGTATTACCTTTTTTACGTTTAACTCAAGAGGCTATAGATGAGCGCGAATAAACCGAGTGATTATCAAGTCCGTGTTGATGCGGTGGATCCTAGACGTTCATTTTTAGTGCAGGCACCAGCAGGTTCCGGGAAAACGGAGTTACTTACTGATCGCATTTTAGCCTTGTTAGCATTAGTGCAACGACCTGAAGAAATCGTTGCCATTACTTTCACGCGTGCTGCAGCAGCTGAGATGCACGCTCGTGTTATTGAGAAATTACAATCGGCCTCGGGGGCTGAGCCTGAAGAAGCGTACCGAAAACAAAGTTGGTATTTGGCGCGTCAAGCTATGGCGAATAACGCTAAACAGGGCTGGGACCTTTTAACGCATCCCGCAAGGCTCAGTATTCGTACCATTGATTCTCTATGTTCGCATTTAGTGCGTGCTATGCCTTGGATGAGTGGTTTAGGTGGGGTGCCTAAGGTGTCTGAGCAGGCGAGTGCTTTGTATCTACAAGCCGCTCAAGCGACTATTGCAATGGCAGATACCCATGATTCCATTGCTTATTTAATCAAACATTTAGGCGTCAATATAGCGGGCTTAGAGCAGCTGCTGATTGATATGCTGGGTGTGCGCGATCAATGGTTACCCGTATTAAATGAAGCTGCAAGCATGACGGATAGTTTGCAAGTGTATTTGTATGACACTATTGCTGAATACTTGGAGCGTGTAGCAGCGCAGATGCCTTTAGGCTGGCAGGAATTGGCCTCTAGTGCTGTGTATGCAAACGAAAACTTATTAGCTAAAGGCAATACGAATCTGGAGGCATTGGCCTCTTGGTCTGCAGATGATCCGTTGGTGCCCATACCTGAAGATTTAGCACGATGGCAGGCATTAATCCCTTTTTTAACGACGGGGGGCGCTTTGCGTAAATCTGGAGGGATTAATGCCAGAGTAGGTTTACCGGCCGGTGGCAATAAGGCCTTGGGACAGCAAGTAAAAGACTGGTTAGAGCAAGAGGAAAACGCAGGAAGCCCTTGGTTAGAGCCGTTATTAGCTATACAGTATTTACCGGCTGAATACAGTGCAGCACAACTGGAGTTACTGCATCACTTAGCACAGGTGTTGTGGCTAACGGTAGCGCAGCTACGCGTTGCTTTTATGGAGACGGGCCAAGTTGATTTCATTGAAATTTCCCAACGTGCTTTAAGTGCATTAGGTGAAAAAGGGGATCCTTCTGAGCTTTTATTACGCTTAGATAGGAGTATTAGTCATTTATTAGTTGATGAGTTTCAGGATACCAGTTTAAATCAGTTGCGGTTACTAAAGCGTTTAACCTCGGGTTGGGAGTATGACGATGGCCGTACGGTTTTTTTAGTGGGTGACCCTATGCAGTCTATTTATCGCTTTAGAAAAGCGGAAGTGGGCTTGTTTTTAGAGGTGCAAGAGCAAGAAAGCTTGGGCGATGTGGCGCTCACGGCAGTGAAGTTAACGAATAACTTCCGCTCTTCGGCGAATGTGGTGCAATGGGTAAATCAGTTAGGGCAGCATTTATTTCCCACGCAATTAAATGTGGATTTAGGTGCGGTTAGTTATAACCCCTCCGATGCCTTTAATAAGGAACAACCTTACGCAGGCGTTATTACGCATCCCTTTGTTTATAAAAAAGAAGATGCGGAAATCATGGATGCCAAACAAGCCCGTGTAATAGCCGAGCAGCGCGTAGTGGCACTATGTACAGCCGCCTTAGAGCAATATCCAGATAGTAGTAAACCAGTCGTTGTATTAGTGAAGGCACGTACGCACTTAGGTGAGGTAATGCGGGCGCTAAATAACGCAGGCATACCCACCAAAGCCGTAGATATTGATAGTTTGAGTGCAAGGCCTGTGGTGCAAGACATTGTGCAGTTGGTGCGAGCACTCAGTCACCCCGGGGACCGTTTAGCGTGGCTGTCTTTATTGCGCTCTCCTATTTGTGGTTTGCGTTTGCATAGCCTTCATAGCTTATGTGGTTATGATCGTCATAGCACCATTCCTGCGTTAATTCGTGCTCTGCAAGAAAGCCCGGAGCAGCAGGCCTTATTGCTAGAAGGTGAGTGGCAGCGTTTGGAGCACGTAGCTGCTGTACTTTTAGATGAATCATATCGTAGTGGTACCTTGCCTTTTGCTGCTATGGCAGAGCATTGCTGGTTGCGTTTAGGAGGCGAGCACGCCTACCCTTCGGTAAGTGATAGGGTGGATGCGGAAAATGTGTTTAGGCTTTTAGAGCAAATTGCGCCTTATGGCGATTTGGATTTGGATTTATTCGAAGAGCAAATTGCGCGGCTTTTTGCTACGGCTCAAAATGCCGAGCGTGCCGTGGAGGTGATGACTATTCATAAAGCCAAAGGCCTAGAGTTTGAGTCCGTGATTTTATACGATTTAAACCGTAGACCACGCCCTGACAGTGAGCCGCTTTTACGCTTTGAGCAAAGCAGCCAAGGGCGTTTATATGTGGGTATGGTGCAAGCCAGTGATGCCGAAGAAAAAGATTCCATGAGCCAGTTTATTAAAGAGCGAGAAAATCAACGTACGTATTATGAGCTACAACGTCTGGTGTACGTCGCAGTAACCCGGGCGCGAGCTCAACTGCATTTAGTTGCTTTGGCTGAACTTAATAAAGACAATGAAATTAAAATAGAGAAAGGATCGCTCTTAGATTTACTCTGGCCTGCCGTAGAAGCGGATTTTCACGCAGCCACGCCCTTAGCGCAAAAAGAAATACCCCTAAATCAAAATCAATCTGCTCACACGTTTCTACACCGCTTCGCTTCTTTAGAGACTTTGCCCGCTGTACGGGCGCGCGCCAAGCCTGCGGGAGTTAATCATTGGCAATGGGATGAAGAGCCGTTTAAAGAAGCCGCTGTTGGTACTGTTGCCCATGCGTGGCTGGAACGTATAGGGCGTGATGGGAGAGAACAATGGCAAACTGAGCGCATTGTACAAAGTGCCACTGTAATTAAACGTCAATTATTACGCGCAGGCGTCACTCAAGCCGAAGTCTCAGAAGCATTAACAGAAGTACAAGACACCTTAATACGCACATTGAATAGTGAACGGGGGCAATGGTTGTTAGATGTAGCTAAAGCCTATAGAGAGTGGACTTTGCTTGATGCGGAAGGGCGGGTTTCTATTATTGACTTAGCTATCTCTCAAGAAGATCAGTGGTTGATTGTGGATTACAAAACAGCTAAGCCAAACTCAGGGCAGTCAAATGAAGCGTTTTTAACTGTGATGCGTAATCGTTATGCCGCGCAGTTGCGTCGTTATTGTGAGCAAGTGACGGCCTTTGATGGGCGTAAGGCGGTGGCTGCACTTTATTTTCCCCGGGCTGATTTGTGGTGTGAGCTTTAATTTTTTGAGATTGGTGCTATACTAGTTATTGGTGAGCCCCTTCGCATGGTTCAACAGCTCAACTGGTCAGGTCGGGAACGAAGCAGCCAAGGTTGTATCGATCCAGTGCCGAAGTCAGGCTCACCTCCTTCTTTTACGGCTTATCTGCCTATCAATCTCCCCCATTTGCTCTAAATTCGGTACACTTTGCCTAGCCTTAGTGCTTTTTTCTATTTACCGTTCTCCCCCTACATGACATATCAAGTATTGGCTCGTAAATGGCGCCCACGTTCTTTTGATACCCTTATTGGTCAAGAGCATGTTGTGCGTGCTCTCACTCACGCTTTGGACTCACAGCGATTACATCATGCCTGGCTATTTACAGGCACGCGTGGTGTAGGTAAAACCACTTTAGCCCGTCTTTTGGCTAAGGCGCTAAATTGTGAGCAAGGGGTAAGCGCTGCACCGTGTGGTAGCTGTCGCTCCTGTGTGGAGATTGATCAAGGGCGCTTTGTCGATTATGTTGAGCTAGATGCCGCCTCAAACCGTGGTGTAGATGAAATGACACAGCTGCTAGAGCAGGCCGTTTATGCGCCTAGTGCCGCCCGTTATAAAGTCTATATGATTGATGAGGTGCATATGCTTACTGGGCATGCATTTAATGCCATGCTCAAAACGTTGGAAGAGCCACCGGCTCATGTTAAGTTTATTTTAGCCACCACCGACCCGCAAAAAATCCCGCCTACGGTATTGTCACGTTGTTTGCAGTTTAATTTAAAGCAAATGACAGTGCCTGCCATCGAAGAGCATTTACAGAATGTGTTAAACCAAGAGCAAATTGGCGCGGAAGGACCCGCCTTGCGCTTATTGGCCCAAGCCGCCGCAGGATCGATGCGAGATGCTTTGTCGCTGACGGATCAAGCCATTGCTTATAGTGCCGGCATGGTGAGTACTGAAGCAGTGCAAGGCATGTTAGGCACCATAGATCAAGCACATCTTATTGATGTGCTAACGGCTTTGGTGGAAGGTAATGGCGCGCAACTCGTGACCATTGCTGACGATATAGCATTGCGTGGTTTGTCGTTTAGTGGGGCTTTGGCTGATCTTGCCGTGCTGTTATCACGTATTGCTATTGAGCAGCGCGTGCCAGGCGCTTTACCGGCTGATGAGCCTAATTTTGCTGCTATTCAAACACTGGCCCAGCAGTTATCACCTGATCATGTGCAGTTATTCTACTCCGTAGTTGTGCATAGCCGCGATGAGTTGGCGTTAGCGCCGGATGAGTACGCGGGGTTTATTATGGCTTGCCTACGTATGTATGCTTTAACGCCGGCAGGCAGTTTGCCTGTGTCTGATCCCGTAGATCCTACGGCTCCAGTTAAAATAACTGCTGAACCTGAACCTGAACCTGAACCTGAACCTGAACCTGAACCTGAACCTGAAGGGGCGCGTGTAGGGATTCAGCCCCCTATGGTTGAGCGAGGTGGTCAGCAGATGCAACCCTTACCCTCAGCTCCTGTTTCTGCTGATGATATTCCGCCGTGGGAGCTTGATGATCCGGGGCCAGAGCCGGATTTTATACCGGGGGAGGTTGATGAGAAAGCAGTTGATGATGCCAATACTCCCCCTGTTATTATTCCTATGGAAGAGGCCATTCAGCAGGCGGTAGAAGCCTTAGAGCTGCCTGAGCCTGCCAGTGCTGCAATACCCGCGCCACAAAGTATAAATAGTACTCAATGGGCTGAATTAGCACCTATGTTGCCTTTATCCGGTTGGGCGGCTGAGTTAGCGCAGCAAGCAGAGTGGATATCTTGTGATGGTAATGAAGTGGTGTTGCGCGTAGAGATACGTTCAGCTGATGATAGCCAAGCCAAAGCGCGTATTAATACGGTCTTAAATGAGTACTTCGGTCAGGTGTTACATTTACAGATTGAATACGGTAGCACTAGTGACGAGACGGCTTTTGCGATGGCACAAGCCGAGTTAGCAGAGCGTCAAGCACAGGCTGAAACCGACGCACAACAAAATCCGTTTATACTAGCACTCATACAGCAATTTGATGCACAAATTGTGCCTGACTCTATACAGGCAAAATAAACCCATTGCTATACTTTTTTAAATATATAAAGGACAAATCACTATGATGAAAGGTCAAATCGCTGGCTTGATGCGTCAAGCTCAGCAAATGCAAGAAGACATGAAAAAAGCCCAAGAAGAGCTCGCTAATATTGAAGTGGAAGGGGCTTCAGGTGGTGGTCTAGTGAAAGTCACTATGACTTGCCGTAACGATGTGCGTCGTATACACATTGATCCTTCTTTGTTGGCAGACGACAAAGACATGCTTGAAGACTTAGTGGCAGCGGCTTTTAATGATGCTTTACGTAAAGCAGAAAGCACCTCACAAGAAAAAATGTCAGGCGTAACCTCAGGCTTGCCCTTGCCCCCAGGTATGTCATTACCCTTTTAAATGACAAACCCTGTTTTACCTGAGCCAGCGCCGCTGCGCGATTTAAT
The DNA here is from genome assembly GCF_057475285.1 of Paenalcaligenes sp. DL 309. NCBI lineage: Bacteria > Pseudomonadati > Pseudomonadota > Betaproteobacteria > Burkholderiales > Alcaligenaceae > Paenalcaligenes > Paenalcaligenes sp. DL 309. The sequence goes on along the minus strand of NZ_JBYBKW010000002.1, from coordinate 125,425 downwards.
CGATGCGTTTAAACGCCTGCCTGGTGTAGGTGAGCGCACTGCGCGGCGCATGGCTTATCATTTATTGCAGCACGATGTAATAGGTGCGCAAGATTTAAGTCATGCCTTAGATCATGCGGCAAAAAGTCTAGTACATTGTAGACGCTGCAATAGTTTTACCGAGACAGAAGTTTGCAGTACTTGTACTAATCCGCAGCGGGATGCCGGATTGCTATGTATTGTTGAGACACCGGCTGATCAAAATATGGTGGAAGCCAGTCATAGCTACAACGGGCTGTATTATGTGTTGATGGGACGCTTAGCACCCTTAGAGGGAGCAGGGCCTAATGCGTTACAGTTTCAGCGTATTGCTAATCGAGCTTCAGAAGCGGAGGTTCGAGAGGTTATATTAGCCACTAATTATACCGCTGAAGGTGAAACCACCGCCCATCATTTAGCTGAGTTTTTACGCACTCAAGACGTAAAACTGACACGTCTAGCACGTGGCGTGCCGGCTGGCAGTGAGCTGGAATATGTAGATGCGAGCACTATTGCTTGGGCCTTGATGGAACGCAGACAAACATAGATGCAGTCAATGCAATTACTCTATTATAAAAGTAACTGTTTATTACTAAAAAATTACCAAAGTGAGTTTTAGGAGAGCAAAGATGTCTTTTACACGTCGCGATGTATTAAAAATAGCCGCTATTTTAGGCGGTTTTAGTTTAACTCCTGGGTTTTTATGGGCGCAAAGCCTAGACCTAGAGAAAAAAAAAGTGAAGATTGCTGTAGGTGGGCAGGCACTGATTTATTACTTACCGCTAACTATTGCTAATATTAATGGCTACTTCAAAGATGAAGGCCTAGACGTTGAGGTTATTGACTTTGCGGGTGGATCACGAGCCCTACAGGCTGTGGTGGGTGGTAGCGCTGATGTGGTGTCTGGGGCTTTTGAGCACACCATTAATCTACAGTCTAAAGGGCAAGATTACCGTGCCATCGTGCAACAAGGTCGTGCTCCTATGATTGTATTAGCTGTTTCCAAAGAAACCATGCCTGACTACAAAAGTCCTGCGGATTTAAAAGGTAAGAAGATAGGTGTTACTGCGCCGGGTTCCTCCACTAATATGATGGTTAATTTTTTCTTAGAAAAAAATGGTTTAAAGCCTTCAGACGTGTCGTTTATTGGTGTGGGCGGTGGTGCCGGAGCAGTAACGGCGTTGCGCACAGGGCAAATTGATGCTTTAGCGGGTTTAGACCCCGTTATTGGCACATTGATGCAAGAGGACGAGATTCAGATTATTGCCGATACCCGTACCTTAGCAGACACAAAAGCTATTTTTGATGGCAATATGCCTTCAGGTTCGTTGTATGTATCCCAAGCCTTTATAGATAAAAATCCCAACACCACTCAAGCCTTAGTAAATGCCATGGTAAGAGCCAATAAATGGATTCAATCTACGGCCCCTGAAGAAATTGCCAAAACTGTTCCCGAGTCTTATTTACTGAATGATCCAGCGCTTTATATTCAAGGAATTAAAGACAACCTAGAAGCCTTATCGCCAGATGGTAGAGTGGCTGAAGATGGGCCCCAAACGGCATTAGATGCTATGGCTGCCTTTGCTGATAACTTTGACAAAGACAGCATTGACGTAAATAAAATCTGGACTAATGATTTCGTAAACGTAGCCAATGAGAAGTATCCCGATGCCTAAAAACGCAGCCCTTCATTTAAATAATATTAGCTGCGTATTCCCTGCCCGTGATGGGCAGGGGGAGTACGTAGCTGTTAAAGATGCAAGTCTAAGTATTGCGCCTGGTGAATTCGTCTCTGTGGTTGGGCCTACAGGGTGCGGTAAATCTACTTTACTTAATGTGGGGGCGGGATTATTAGCTCCTACCATGGGCTCAGTCACGGTTTTTGGTCAAGAGCTCAAAGGTATAAATCAGCGGGCGGGGTATATGTTTCAGGGTGAAGCTTTATTGCCTTGGCGTACTGCTTTAGCCAATGTTACAGCTGGTTTAGAATTTGCTGGTATACATAAAAAAGAAGCTGATGAGCGCGCTAAAGAGTGGTTGAAACGCGTGGGCTTAGGTGGTTTTGAAGACCGTTATCCCCATCAAATGTCTGGCGGTATGCGTAAGCGCGTCATGCTGGCTCAAATGCTTATCCGTGATCCAGATCTTATACTTATGGACGAGCCTTTTTCTGCCTTGGATATTCAAACACGCCAACTAATGGAAAATGAGGTGCTTGAAATCTGGATGGCAAGCCGTAAAGCCGTGCTATTTATTACCCATGACTTAGACGAAGCTATTGCCATGAGTGATCGCGTAGTGGTGTTGTCCGCTGGGCCGGCTACACGCCCTATAGGCGAGTTTGAAATAGATATAGAGCGTCCTCGTGATGTAGCAGAGGTGCGTAACAACCCTCGATTTATTGAATTGCATGCCGCCATTTGGGATGTGCTGCGAGAGGAAGTATTAAAGGGCTATGCCCAGCAAAAACGGGCTTAATTATGAAAAAGTTAACGAATATGTCAAAGCTTACCTTACGGTTTTGGCAGCTTTTATTATTATTTATTATTTTGGCCCTTTGGTATTACGTTTCGCTAGACCGAAATGTGGCCTTTTTCTTTGGTCAACCTACACAAGTAGCTAAGGTGATTTGGAATTGGTTTGTGGTCAATGGCAATATTTACCATCACCTAGGCATTACCCTGACTGAAACCTTATTGGCTTTTGTAATAGGGACCGTAGCGGGTTTGGTGTTTGGGCTATGGTTGGGGTTATCCAAAGGTGTAAGTGCTTTATTGGATCCTTATATTACCGCAGCTAATTCTATGCCTAGAGTGATTCTAGCGCCTATATTTGGCATGTGGTTTGGTCTAGGGATTTGGTCTAAAGTGGCGCTGGCCGTTACTCTTGTGTTTTTCATTGTTTTTTTTAACGTATACCAAGGTGTACGTGAGGTCAGTAAAACCTTATTGGATAATGCCCGTATGCTAGGCGCTAACCGTAAACAGCTTTTACGTCATGTTTATATCCCTTCTGCTACTAGCTGGGTTTTTTCCAGTTTACATACATCGGTGGGTTTAGCTTTTGTAGGGGCTGTGGTAGGAGAATATTTGGGTTCTGCCAGTGGAGTAGGGTATTTGATCTTGCAAGCTGAAGGTACCCTAGATGTGAATACTGTGTATGCAGGGATTATTGTGCTTACAGTATTTGCTCTCATATTAGATGGCTGTGTAAGCCTAGTAGAAAAACGGCTCTTAGCGTGGCGCCCCCCTCAAGGTGACGCCGGCCAAGTGTAGTTATACGCTTTCTAAGCGTGTTGTTGCTTGGTTTCAGCAATTAGCTGGTCTAAAGCAACGGCATCACGCACAAATAAGCGGATGCCTTCGGCTAGTTTTTCAGTGGCCATGGCATCTGCATTTAACCCCATCCTAAAGGCCACTTCGTTACTGGCTTGCCATTCAGGTGCCTGAGCTTTAGCTGCTGCAGGATCTAATTGTTTTTCTACCGTCCCTTCTTGAGCCTGGAGCTCATTAAGTAAGGCTGGGCTAATGGTTAATAAATCACAGCCCGCTAAGGCCAAAATTTGGCCACTGTTTCTAAAGCTAGCACCCATGATTTCAGTTTGCAGATCATAAGTTTTAAAATAGTTGTAAATCTGACGTACAGACTGTACACCGGGATCATTAGCACCTAAATGAGCTGACTCGTCCCAATTTGCTCCTGCTTCTTTTTTATACCAATCATAGATACGCCCTACAAAAGGTGAAATTAATGTGGCCTTTGCCTTCGCACAGGCAATGGCTTGAGGTAAGCAAAAGAGTAAAGTGAGATTACAATGAATGCCTTCGCTTTGTAATTGCTTAGCGGCTTGTATGCCTTCCCAAGTCGATGCCAGTTTAATGAGTACGCGCTCACGCTCTATGCCCGCCTTTTCATACAGGTCAATAATGTGACGAGCGCGTTCTATGCTGGCTTGTATGTCAAAAGAGAGACGGGCATCGACTTCTGTGGATACCCGACCAGGCACAATAGTTAAAATGGCTTTACCAAAAGCCACTAACAAGGCATCACTGAGCTCAGCCGCATTGACCTTCGGGTATTGCTTGACGGTTTCTATTAGTAAGTGTTGGTATTCAGGCTGTTGTACAGCGTTTAAAATCAAAGAGGGATTAGTAGTGGCATCCGTAGGCTTAAAGGCGCGCATAGCCTCAAAGTCTCCGGTATCTGCCACTACGGTTGTGTGTTCACGTAAAGATTCAAGCAAAGTAGTCATAATTTAATGCTGCCAAAAAAAAGCAAATTCAAGGTACAATCAATAAATTTTATTTGTAATTCAAAACTGGGGTTTCAACGTGCTGCCGTCTTTATTTCCTGACGAGTCTACTGCTAGATCAAGAGCAATCCTAGCCCTTGCCGATGGAACTGTATTTACAGGATACTCCATAGGTGCCGAGGGTTATACGGTAGCTGAGCTTGTATTTAATACAGCCATGACCGGCTATCAAGAGATTCTCACTGATCCTAGCTACAAAGATCAAATCGTTACACTAACCTATCCACACATTGGTAACACTGGGGTAAATCCCGAAGATGCCGAATCATCACATGTGCAAGCTGCAGGTTTAGTCATCCGAGATTGCGCCTTACGCGTCTCTAACTTTCGTTCTACTCAATCGCTGCCCGATTACTTAACCCAGCAAGGAATAGTTGCTATTGCGGGTATAGATACACGTAAACTTACTCATATTCTACGAGAAAAAGGCGCTCAAAGCGCATGTATTCTTGTGGGTGCTGATACAGAGCGCGCTATTGAGTTAGCTCGTTCTTTTGCTGGTTTAGAAGGTAAAGATCTGGCAAAAGAAGTGAGCACTGAAAAAAGTTATAACTGGACCCAGGGTTCTTGGCAGCTTGGTGAGGGTTTTAATCAGCCTGAGATAAGCGCTGAGGCTCCTCACATAGTGGTATATGATTTCGGTGTTAAGCGCAATATGTTACGTTTATTGGCTGACCGTGGTTGTAAAGTCACAGTTGTGCCGGCACAAAGCTCCGCAGCAGATGTTTTGGCCTTAGCACCTGATGGCGTGTTTTTATCCAATGGTCCCGGCGATCCAGCTGCTTGTGATTATGCTATAGAGGCCGTTAAAAAATTAATAGATAAAAAAATTCCTTTATTTGGTATATGTCTAGGTCATCAGTTATTAGGTTTAGCCGCCGGTGCACAAAGTGTAAAAATGAAAACCGGTCATCATGGTGCAAATCACCCTGTTAAACAGGTAGATGATGGGCGTGTTTTTATCACCAGTCAAAATCATGGTTTTGCTATTGATGCCGCCACCTTACCTGAAAACGTACGTGTGACTCATACCTCACTTTTTGATGGCAGCCTACAAGGTTTAGCCTTTACTGAGGGGCCTGCATTTGGATTTCAGGGCCACCCAGAGGCCACCCCTGGGCCACGTGATATGACCATACTTTTTGACCAATTCATTAGCCTAGTGGCTACCAATCAGGCTTAACAGCCCAAACAGACTATTATGCCTAAGCGTACAGATATAAAAAGCATTCTTATTATCGGGGCTGGCCCAATTGTGATTGGCCAGGCATGTGAGTTTGATTACTCCGGCGCCCAAGCTTGTAAAGCTCTAAAGGCGGAAGGCTACCGTACTATTCTTGTGAATAGTAACCCCGCTACCATCATGACAGATCCAGATACAGCCGATGTGATTTATATTGAACCCATCACTTGGCAGGCTGTAGAAAAAATTATCGAGCGTGAAAAGCCCGATGCCTTACTGCCCACCATGGGTGGTCAAACGGCTTTAAATTGCGCTTTGGAGTTAGAGGCAAAAGGCGTACTCGCTAAGCACAGCGTGGAAATGCTAGGTGCGAATGCAGAGGCCATTGATAAGGCCGAAGATCGCTTGAAGTTCAAAGACGCCATGACCAAAATTGGCTTAGAATCTGCCAAGTCTGGCGTGGCTCATTCCATGGCTGAAGCCTGGGAAGTGCAGCAGCGTATTGCTAAAGAGATTAACTCTTCTGGTTTCCCAGTGGTGATTCGCCCTAGCTTTACCCTAGGTGGTACCGGCGGTGGTATTGCCTATAACAAAGAAGAGTTTGAAGAAATTTGTCGTCGGGGTTTAGAAGCTTCGCCCACTAAAGAGCTACTCATTGAAGAGTCGTTATTGGGCTGGAAAGAGTATGAAATGGAAGTGGTACGTGACAGTGCCGATAACTGCATTATTGTGTGCTCCATTGAAAATCTAGACCCCATGGGAGTACACACGGGTGATTCCATTACGGTTGCACCCGCTCAGACCCTTACCGATCGCGAATACCAAATTATGCGTAATGCCTCCATTGCGGTATTGCGCGAGATTGGTGTAGAGACAGGGGGTTCTAACGTACAGTTTGCTTTAAACCCTGAAAACGGCCGCATGATTGTGATTGAAATGAATCCGCGTGTGTCTCGTTCTTCGGCCTTGGCTTCCAAAGCCACGGGCTTTCCTATTGCTAAAATTGCCGCACGTTTAGCGGTGGGCTACACCTTAGATGAGCTTCAAAATGAAATCACAGGCGGTTTAACGCCGGCTTCTTTTGAGCCCTCCATTGATTATGTGGTTACAAAAATTCCACGTTTTGCTTTTGAGAAATTCCCGCAGGCAAACTCTCGCTTAACCACACAAATGAAATCGGTGGGTGAGGTGATGGCTATGGGGCGCACCTTTCAAGAGTCCTTTCAAAAGGCTTTACGTGGCTTAGAGGTAGGTGTAGATGGTCTGAATCAAATGACCACTGACCGTGAAAAACTGCAAGTAGAGTTGGGTGAGCCCGGTCCAGAGCGTATTTGGTATGTGGGTGATGCCTTTGCCCAAGGTATGAACCTAGACGAAGTACACAATATCACCAAAATTGATCCTTGGTTCCTAGCGCAAATCGAAGAAATCGTCAAAATCGAATTGGCCTTAGAGCAAAAAACATTAGCTGATTTAGACAGAGATACCTTATTTGGCCTTAAACGTCGTGGATTCTCAGATCGTCGCTTGGCGTTCTTACTGGATACGGTTGAGTCCGAAGTGCGTAAATTACGTCACCAGTTAGATGTGCGCCCTGTATATAAGCGCGTAGATACTTGTGCAGCAGAGTTTGCTACCGATACCGCCTATATGTATTCCACCTATGAAGACGAATGTGAGTCCAAGCCCACTGATCGCAAAAAAATCATTGTTTTAGGGGGCGGGCCTAACCGTATTGGTCAAGGTATTGAGTTTGATTACTGTTGTGTACATGCTGCGATGGCATTACGCGAAGATGATTTTGAAACCATCATGGTTAACTGTAATCCTGAAACCGTTTCTACCGATTACGACACCTCAGACCGTCTATATTTCGAGCCGCTCACCCTAGAAGATGTGCTAGAGATTGTGCATATTGAAAAACCCGTGGGCATGATTGTGCAATATGGCGGTCAAACCCCTCTAAAATTAGCCCGTGCTTTAGAGGCAAATGGTGTGCCTATTATTGGCACTAGCCCTGAGTCCATTGATATAGCTGAAGACCGTGAACGCTTTCAAAAGCTGCTTAATAAGCTAGGTTTACGTCAGCCGCCAAACCGTACAGCGCGTACTGAAGCCCAAGCCATTGCCTTAGCGGCTGAGATTGGCTATCCCTTAGTCGTGCGTCCTAGTTACGTGTTGGGTGGTCGTGCCATGGAAATTGTGCATGAGCAAGCTGATTTAGAGCGCTATATGCGCGAAGCCGTTAAAGTCAGTAATGATTCCCCCGTTTTACTGGATCATTTCTTAAATGATGCTACTGAGGTAGACGTAGATTGTATATCTGATGGCACCGATGTGTTTGTTGGTGGGGTAATGGAGCACATTGAGCAAGCTGGGGTGCATTCAGGTGATTCTGCGTGTAGCTTACCGCCTTACTCCTTGTCTGAAGACATAGTCGAAGAGATTCGTCGTCAAACCGCTTTAATGGCCAAAGCCTTAAATGTAAAGGGTTTAATGAACGTGCAATTTGCCATCCAAGACGATGAAGTTTACGTCTTAGAGGTAAACCCACGCGCTTCCCGTACCGTTCCCTTTGTTTCTAAGGCGACTGGTTTACAAATGGCAAAGCTGGCAGCGCGAGTTATGGCGGGGGCTAAAGTTAAAGACTTAGATATGTCCGCCAAAGCCAAGCCGGGCTTTTATGCTGTGAAAGAAGCCGTTTTCCCCTTTGTAAAATTTCCTGGGGTTGACACCATTCTGGGCCCGGAGATGAAGTCCACCGGTGAAGTGATGGGGGTAGGGCGTAGCTTTGGCGAGGCCTTTGTGAAGTCTCAAATGGCTGCTAGTGTTAAGTTACCTAAGTCTGGTAAAGCGTTTATTAGCGTACGTGATGCCGATAAGGTAGAGGCCGTGGAAGTAGCACGAGGCTTAATCGATTTAGGCTTTAGTATTGTGGCCACGCGTGGTACTGCTACTGCCATTGAGGCTGCAGGTTTAGCGGTGCAGGTGGTAAACAAAGTCACCGAAGGCCGTCCACATATCGTAGACATGATCAAAAATGGTGATATTGTCTTAGTGGTAAACACGGTAGAAGAACGTCGCAATGCTATTGTAGATTCACGTACTATTCGCACGAATGCTTTGGCAGCAGATTTAGCCTACTACACCACTATTGCAGGTTCCTTAGCAGCGGTTGAGGGGTTGCAATATTTACGTGATGGTGATGGCTTGATTGTGTATTCTTTAGAAGATATGCACGGCGGCTAATCATTCATCGTACTAAGCCTAAAAAGCCTGTGATGCTTTTCAATGCATCACAGGCTTTTTTTGTTATTGAATTAAATACTGGGTAATTTAAAGGTGATCGATTTGGCCCCACGCGATTTCATGCCACTGTTGGTTTTTATCAATAGTGAAATGGTTGACACTGGCATTCATAATACGCATAGGGCGCAAGGTAGTGAGACCTAGATTTTGAATGCGACGCCACACCATATCAATCACACCACCATGAGCAATCACAGCCAGATGCTGGTTGGGACGTTCTGCGGCGATACGCAAAAAAGCATTAACAATACGGTCATGAAATACCTTTAATGTTTCTCCCTCCGGAACCTCTAGGTTTGGATCGCGTAAATTGATTTCCGGCTCCGGCTGATCGGGCAGCTGTAAAAGTTGTCGCCAAGGGTGACCTTCATAAATACCGTAATTACGTTCACGCAGTTGGGGGTCTTGTATTAAAGGAGTGTTGCTATGACCTTCTAGTGCGATTTGTGCCGTTTCTACAGCACGTTTCAAGTCACTACTCATCACCGCATCAAAAGCAACTTGTTGCGCCTCTAATAACTGTCGTACGGCTAGAGCTTGCTGCTTGCCTACGTTATTGAGCGGCATATCCCGCCAGCCTTGTAGGCGCTGCTCTGCATTCCAGTCAGTTTCACCGTGTCGAATAAGCCAAAAATGAGTTGCTTGCATAGAGTGTTAATAAATAAGAATAAGGAAATAAAGTAATTTGCTTTGTACATACAGTACAATTTGAAGGTATAACAAACACCAAACATTCTACTCAATACAACCCATTATGTCTGAATCCTATTTCCCGCGTTGGCGCCGGGTAAGTTCTGTTGCGCCAGATGCTGTTGTTCAACCCGATGAATATTTATCCGCTCCCCAAAGTGTGGCCATGGCAGCCCAGCATGTGGTGGCCATGTTTGGTTCCACCATCTTAGCGCCATTATTAATGGGTTTTGATCCTAATATGGCTATATTAATGTCAGGCATAGGGACATTGATTTTTTTCTTTTTTGTGGGCGGCCGCGTGCCAAGTTATTTAGGCTCCAGTTTTGCTTTTATAGGCGGAGTGATAGCAGTTACCGGTTATGCAGGGAGCGGTGTAAATCCAAATATAGGCGTGGCGTTAGGCGCTATTATTATTTGTGGTTTGGTTTATACGCTTATAGGAGCTGTGGTGTGGTTTGCTGATGCCCGCTCGGGTGGAGCTGCACATATCATCAATAAAATGATGCCGCCGGTAGTCACCGGAGCTATTGTGGCGGTGATTGGCTTAAACTTAGCACCTATTGCCGCTAAAGGTGCTATGGGAGCAGGTACTTTTGACTCATTAATGGCATTGATGACGGTGGCCTGTGTAGGTGGTATGGCGGTTTATAGTCGGGGTATTGTCCAACGTCTATTAATTCTTGCAGGGCTTATTGTGGCCTGTTTATTGTATGCTGTTTTTACCAATGGCTTTGGTTTGGGCACGCCCATAGATACTTCAGAGGTAGTACAAGCCGCTTGGTTTGGTTTACCTCACATCTCCAAACCTGTATTTGAAATTCAAGCCATGACCATTATTGTGCCGGTGGCTATTATTTTAGTGGCTGAGAATTTAGGTCATGTTAAGGCAGTATCTGCCATGACGGGCCAAAACCTCGATAAATATTTAGGTAGGGCTTTTGTAGGTGATGGTGTGGCTACCATGTTCTCGGGTTCTATGGGTGGCACCGGTGTGACTACGTATGCGGAAAACATTGGCGTTATGGCAGCCACGCGTATTTATTCATCATTAGTGTTTGCCATCGCCGCATTAATTGCCATATTTTTAGGTTTTTCACCCAAGTTTGGTGCTATTATTCAAATGATTCCTGGCCCGGTGTTGGGGGGGATGTCTATAGTGGTGTTTGGTTTAATCAGTATTGCAGGAGCTCGAATTTGGGTAGTAAATCAAGTGGATTTCAGTAAAAGTAAAAATTTACTGGTCGCTGCCGTGACTTTAATTTTGGGTGCTGGTAACTTCAGCTTAGAATTAGGTATAATCAAACTAGATGGTATAGGCACTGCCACTTTTGGTGCTATTTTAATGCATGCGTTTTTATCCATGCGTAAAACTATGTAGCACTTGCATTTTTGGCCACTTTTGCCCACAATATTTTGTATGGCGCTCCTATTTCTTTGGGGCGTTTTTCATTTTTAATCAGGAAAACTATGTCTGCGATTCCCTTGACTATACAGGGCGTTGAGCGTCTGAATGTTGAGTTAAAACGTCTAAAAACAGTAGAGCGCCCCAATGTAATTAATGCAATAGCCGAAGCCCGTGCTCACGGTGACCTTTCTGAAAATGCAGAGTACGATGCGGCTCGTGAGCGCCAAGCTTTTGTAGAGGGGCGCATACGCGAGTTAGAAGGCACCATCTCAAATGCTCAAGTGATTGATCCCACCACCTTAAATGTGGGCGATAAAGTAGTATTTGGTGCCACCGTAACCATTGAGGATTTAGATACTGAGGAGCAGTTAACCTATCAGATTGTAGGCGATGTAGAGTCTGATATCCGCCAGAATCGTATCTCTATTTCTAGCCCAGTGGCACGTGCTTTAATTGGTAAAAGTGAAGGCGATGATGTAACCGTACAGGCGCCGGGTGGCGCGCGTGAGTACGAAATTGTAAAGATTGAGTATGTGTAATACTGGCTTAGTGCTTGCGAGAGACTAAGCAAAAAGCCCACAGATATTTAAACTCTTAAATAGATGTGGGCTTTATTTTTTTAACGGCGAGGACGAACTTTTCCTGACTTAGACTTGACTAAACCAGCAGCCGCGAGTTTTTTAGGTGTATAGGGTTCAGAAGGCTTACGTACTGCGCGCGTGGTAAGTGGGTCTTCACCGAGTACCGAGGGGCGTTCTGAGTTTTCACGGTAGATAGTAAGAATTTTACCAATGTGATGAATAGGCTCAGCGTTTAGTTCAGAGCATATTTTTTCAAACATGGCTTTACGAGCTTCACGATCATCGCCAGATACCCGGATTTTTATTAACTGGTGTACAGTTAAGTGCACGTTAATTTCTTTAAGGACGGCATCAGTGAGGCCGTTGTCTCCAATTAAAACAACGGGGCGTAAATCATGTGCTACGGCACGTAATTTGTTACGTAGCGGAATAGATATAGTTAATGTAGGCATAATGAGATTGTACGGGAATGGGCAAGAAAAAAACTTCTAAAGCATGGATGCAGCAGCATATTAATGATCCTTATGTTAGATTAGCGCAACAAAAGGGCTATAGAGCACGCGCGGCTTTTAAATTATTGGAAATCATAGAAACAGAAAAATTGTTGCACCCTGGCAACATTGTAGTTGATTTGGGTGCAGCACCAGGAAGCTGGTCTCAAGTGGCGCGTGAGCGATTATTACAAAATGGCCAATTAAATGGTCGTATTATTGCTTTAGACATGCTGCCTATGGAGCCCATAGAAGATGTGGATTTTATTTTAGGTGATTTCAGGGAAGATGAGGTATTAGAAGAATTAAAACGTTTATTAGATGGTCAATTAGTAGACCTTGTAATTTCGGATATGGCCCCCAACTTATCAGGTGTGGCCGCCGCTGATTCTGCTCGCATAGAACACGTGGTTGAATTAGCGGTTGATTTTGCTATAAATCACCTTAAAGCAGATGGGGCGCTTATTGTTAAAGCCTTCCACGGCAGTGGTTACTCACAGTTAGTTAAATTATTTAAAGAGCATTTTCATCAAGTGAATACACGTAAGCCTAAATCGTCTAGAGATCGCTCTTCTGAAACTTTTTTGGTTGGACGCCAATTAAAAACATAACATTCCGCTAAGACGCCCTATTATCGGGTAGAATGTTCATATATAGCGCTTGTACAGTTTATTGTCAGTTTTGCTGTGCAGGTTAAAGCAACTAGGAGGTTGGTGTTGAACAACTCATTTTCCAAAGTCGCCGTTTGGATGGTTATCGCGTTAGTGCTGTTTACTGTATTTAAGCAGTTTGACGGGCGCCCGATGGCTAGCGACGGTGTGACTTATACTCAGTTTATGGACGATGCCCGCTCAGGCCGCATCGCTAAAGTCGATATTCAAGGTGATACCTTACACGTAACGCCCGATTCCGGTCGTTCCTATACCTTAACTTCACCCGGTGATCTCTGGATGGTTCCAGAGTTAGTTAAATCTGGGGTGCAGGTATCAGGTAAAGCACGTGAAGAGCCTTCTTTCTTGGCCAGCATATTTATTTCTTGGTTCCCCATGTTGTTACTTATAGGGGTCTGGATATTTTTTATGCGGCAAATGCAAGGTGGCGGCAAAGGCGGAGCTTTTAGCTTTGGTAAGTCGCGTGCCCGCATGATGGATGAAAATACAAACCCCATTACATTTGCTGATGTGGCTGGCTGCGATGAAGCCAAAGAGGATGTGCAGGAGATCGTGGATTTCCTAAAAGACCCTTCTCATTTTCAGCGTTTAGGTGGTCGTATTCCACGTGGCGTGCTTATGGTAGGGCCTCCCGGTACCGGTAAAACCTTATTAGCTCGTGCCGTTGCCGGTGAAGCCAAAGTGCCATTTTTCAGCATTTCAGGTTCTGATTTTGTGGAAATGTTTGTGGGTGTGGGTGCCGCACGTGTACGCGACATGTTTGAAAACGCCAAAAAGCAAGCTCCTTGCATTATCTTTATTGATGAGATTGATGCGGTAGGTCGTCAGCGTGGTGCTGGCATGGGCGGTGGCAATGATGAACGCGAACAAACATTAAACCAGTTACTGGTAGAAATGGATGGCTTTGAAAAAGGCCAAGACGTTATTGTGATTGCAGCCACTAACCGTCCAGATGTACTCGATCCTGCTTTATTGCGCCCAGGTCGTTTTGACCGTCAAGTCATGGTTTCCTTGCCTGATATCCGTGGTCGTGAGCAGATTTTGCATGTGCATATGCGTAAGGTGCCGCTATCTCCTAACGTAGACGCGCAAATTATTGCGCGCGGTACACCAGGCTTCTCCGGTGCAGACTTAGCTAACTTAGTTAACGAGTCCGCTTTGTTTGCTGCTCGTCGCGGTGGTCGCACTGTTGATATGCAAGACTTTGAAAAAGCCAAAGATAAAATCATCATGGGTGCAGAGCGTAAATCCATGATCATGCCTGAGGAAGAGCGCCGAAACACAGCCTATCACGAATCAGGTCATGCCTTGGTAGCGCGTTTATTGCCTAAAACAGATCCCGTGCATAAAGTGACTATTATTCCGCGTGGTCGTGCCTTAGGTGTCACCATGCAGTTGCCAGAGCAAGATCGTTACAGCATGGATAAAAGTCATTTGCTCAATATGATTGCTGTGTTATTTGGTGGTCGTATTGCCGAAGAGGTGTTCATGAATCAAATGACAACTGGTGCCTCTAATGATTTTGAGCGTGCTACGCAAATTGCACGTGATATGGTTACCAAATACGGCATGAGTGACTCCTTAGGCATTGTGGTGTACGCCGAAAATGAAAACCAAGGTTTCATGGGTGGCGGTGGACCAACGATGTCCGAAGATACCATGCAAAAGGTAGACCAAGAAGTGCGTCGCATCATTGATGAGCAATACGCTATTGCGCGTAAGCTAATCGAAGATAATCGCGATAAAATGGAAGCCATGACTCAAGCTTTGCTTGAGTGGGAAACCATCGACGCCGATCAAATCAACGACATCATGGAAGGCCGTCCTCCCCGTCCCCCTAAAGACTACGATGACACGAAAAAGCCTGGTTCTTCCGATAACACGCCACCTCCTGGTGCCATTAAGGCTGAAGATGAGGTGACTGAGGGAACGGTTCGTGAGGGTGGTGATAAAGGTGATGAAGCGTCACCTGATGACAAACCGGCTACGCATCCCGTGGTGTAAGTTTTAATATTTAATAACTAATAATTTAATAATATATTCCATGAAAAAAACATGGCTTTGCGGGCGCTACGAATTAAATTTCGAGCGCCCGTTATTGATGGGTATAGTTAACATTACCCCCGATTCCTTTTCCGATGGCAGTCAGTATTTGCAGACTGATGCTGCTATTGCTCATGCTAAGCGGTTGATTGCAGATGGCGCAGATATTTTAGATATAGGTGCTGAGTCAACGCGACCAGGCGCAGAACCCGTGCCTTTAAATGAAGAGTTACACCGCTTACTACCTGTGATTGAAGGCTTACGCGTGTTAGACGTACCTATATCTGTAGATACCTTTAAGCCAGAAGTGATGCGGGCGGTATTAGATGCAGGCGTAGATATCATTAATGACATCGCAGGCTTTAGGTATGCAGCATCTATAGAAGCGGTGGCTAATTCAAACTGTGGCCTGTGTGTGATGCATATGCAAGGTGAGCCGCGTACTATGCAGCAACAGCCTCATTACGAGGATGTTAATGCAGAGGTACAGCGGTTTTTAGCTCAACAGGTAGCCGCCTTACGTCATGCAGGTGTGGCTTCAGAACGGATTATGCTTGATCCAGGTTTGGGTTTTGGTAAGTCTGTTGCGCATAATTACAGCCTATTACGTGATTTTCCGCAAATTCAGTTAGAATCGTATGCCTATCCATGGCTTATTGGCTTGTCCCGCAAATCAATGATTGGTCACTTGGTTGATAAACCACCCCAGCAGCGATTGGCGGGTAGCTTAGCGGGTATGTTAGCGGCTGTAGCTCGTGGTGCTGCGGTAGTGCGAGTACATGATGTGGCAGAGTCCGCTGATGCCTTAAAAGTATGGCTAGCTGTAGAAAAAGGAATATAAATAATGAGCGAGCGTAAGTATTTTGGTACCGATGGTATTCGGGGTGAAGTAGGTGGGGCAAAGATTAATGCTGAGTTTGCCCTGCGTTTGGGTTATGCCGCTGGTGTGGTGTTATCTAAAGCGCAAACGTCTGTTAATAGACCCACGGTGGTGATAGGTAAAGACACGCGTATTTCTGGCTATATGCTGGAGTCTGCCTTAGAGGCGGGTTTTTCATCAGCCGGGGTGGATGTGCTTTTAGTGGGGCCGGTGCCAACGCCTGCTGTAGCCTATTTAACGCGCACCTTGCGCTTAACGGCGGGTATTGTGATCAGCGCTTCGCATAATCCTTATTATGACAACGGTATCAAGTTCTTTTCAGCACAAGGCATGAAATTGCCGGATGAGCTTGAGCTGCAAATTGAACAAGCCTTGGAGCTGCCTCTAAAGTGTGTGCCTTCAGATAAATTAGGGCGAGCGCGACGCTTAGAAGATTCGGCGGGTAGATACATTGAGTTTTGTAAAAGCACCTTTCCAAATGAGCTGGATTTAGCTGGATTAAAACTCGTAGTCGATGCAGCCCACGGCGCTGCTTATCACATTGCCCCTCATGTATTTCGTGAGCTAGGAGCAGAAGTCTATGAAGTGGGCTCTGAGCCCAATGGTTTTAATATCAATGATGGCGTAGGAGCCATGTATCCGGAACGCTTGCTTGAAGTAGTACGTGAGCGTGGTGCGGATATTGGTATTGCCTTAGATGGTGATGCCGATCGCTTGCAAATGGTAGGTAGTGATGGCCGTCTATATAATGGCGATGAGTTGCTTTACATGATTGTGCGTGACCGTATGCTGACAGAAAAAGTGGAAGGCGTAGTAGGCACACTCATGACGAATTTGGGTTTAGAAAATCGTCTTAAAGAGCTAGGCGTGGAGTTCATACGAGCTAATGTAGGGGATCGTTATGTATTGGAAAAGCTCTTAGAAAAAGGCTGGCTCTATGGCGGAGAAAGCTCAGGGCATTTATTGTGTTTGGATTATCATACTACCGGGGATGGCATTATTGCTGCGCTTCAAATTCTCACCGCTATGCGCCATCATGGTAGTTTATTGCGTGAGCTAGTAGAAGATCTCACCATGTATCCGCAGAAAATGGTGAGTATAGATTGGGAGCAAGGCCGTGATTGGACACAGTGTGCGGCCTTAGTGGCTGCTAAAGAGCAGTTAGAGGCAGATTTAGGCAGTCGGGGACGTGTATTGGTACGCCCTTCCGGTACTGAGCCCGTATTACGTTTAATGGTAGAAGCTGAAGACTTATCTTTAGTAGAAAAAGGTATAGAACGTTTATTAGCCGTGGATCTTAGCTAAACGGTTCGTATACACCAATTTAACGCTCATCCCCGCTTTAGCCCATTCGTTTTGTTCGGCTCGTAACGAGAACTCTGATAAAGGTCGAGCGGCGATCCAGTGTTTATCTGCATAGATAGTGGCCCCGGTACTATCCATCTGAAGGCGTAGGGGTAAGGGGTTTACGTCCTCTCTTCTACGCATCAACATCAGACTTAAACGTAAACACAATAAAGTCAGTCTTTGTTCTTTAGAGCTAGGCTGACTTTTTAATTTATCAAGTTTACCTAGCTGTTCTAGAGTGAGAAAAGCAAGTAGAGCTTGGTCATCCCGAGAAAAACCGGGCATATCAGCATGTTCTAGCACATATGCCGAGTGCTTATGAAAATCATTATGTGCTATAGATAGCCCTACTTCATGTAAATCTGCCGCCCAGCCCAGCGCTTTTTCTAAGTCGTGGTTGTCGGTATTAGCCGTCAGATTCAGCTGTTTAAATAAAGATAAGGCGGCTTGTTTAACGCGTTGCGCCTGTGCTTGATCCAATTGATAACGTTTTTTGAGTTGTAATACGGTTTCTTCACGTTTGTCGCGGTCAGAATCCCTACCTAGTAAATCATACAATACTCCCATGCGTAAGGCGCCTTCGCCTAGCAGCATCATGTCTATTTTTAACTCTTCAAAAATAGCAATCATAATAGCTAAACCTGCAGCTAAAACTGGGATACGGTGCAGCTTAATACCGGGTAAGTCTTCTACAATAACGCGTTTATCCCGTACTAGTTTTTGGCGTAATAAATACATCCCTTCTAAGGTGATGCCCCGAATGGAGTAAGCATTCCCCACTAATATGGCTTCAATACCTTTAGCGGTGCCTGAGGAACCATAGGCTTGCTGCCAGCCGTTTTTACGGTATTGCTGAGCAATCACTTCTATTTCTCGGCGCGCACTCCAAATGGCTTGGTTCATACGGTTTTCAGTAATTAAGCCGCTGCTGAAAAATCGATCGGTGTAACTCACACAGCCCATAGCTAACGAGGCGAGTAGCTGAGGGTGATTTTTACGGCCAATAATGATTTCTGTAGAGCCCCCCCCAATATCTACCATAAGACGACGAGATGGAGACGGAGGTAGAGAATTATTCACCCCAGCATAAATTAAACGTGCTTCCTCATAGCCTGAAATCACTTCAATAGGAAAACCCAGCGCTTCTTCTGCGACCTCCAGCATGTCTTCTCGGTTTGAGGCTACTCTGAAAGTATTGGTGGCTACGGCGCGTACACGATTGGGGTGAAAGCCTTCGATGCGCTCGTGAAAGCGCTGTAAGATGGTTACAGCGCGTTTTATCGCATCCGGGTGAATACGCTTATCTGCGCCCATCTGAGACGCTAAGCGTACAGACTCATTGAGACGGTCAACCGCATAAATTTGCGCATGGCCGTTGTTTTGTTCCACGCGCCCTATAGATAAACGAAAGCTGTTTGAACCTAAGTCTACAGCGGCAAGTAATTGGTCCATAATGAATAATAGATTGTGAGATAGATGTTGATTATACGTTGTTATTACCGCACTGCAGCATAATTACAAAAACCATTAAGATATAGCCATGATTCCAAATTCTAATGTCATGCTCATTAACCGTGAGCTCTCCCTATTGAAGTTTAATGAGCGGGTGTTAGCGATGGCGGAAAACCCTCTTGTACCCTTATTAGAGCGCTTACGTTATTTATGTATTGTGAGTTCAAACCTCGATGAGTTTTTTGAAATACGCGTAGCATCTCTCAAGGAGCAAATTGCTCAAGCCCCTGGGCAGGTACGTGCTGACGGCTTTACTGCCACTGAAGCGTTAGCAGGCATTCAACGTCTTATGCATGGTTTAGTAGATAAACAGAACGACTTATTATTAGAAGCAGTGCTACCTGCGTTGGCACGCGAAGGTATTGGTCTTTTGCGCCCTGCTATTTGGAATGCATCACAGCATGAGTGGTGTTATCAACGTTTTCTTCATGAGATCATGCCATTATTGACTCCTATAGGTGTGGAGCCGGCGCACCCCTTCCCACGAGTTTATAATAAAAGTTTAAATTTTATCGTCTCTTTAGCGGGAGAGGATGCTTTTGGTCGTACGGCAGCCATGGCGTTGGTGCAAGCCCCACGTTCCTTACCACGTTTACTAAAAATGCCTACGAGTATTGCAGGCATGGCGCATGGGTTTGTATTGCTGAGTGCTTTGATTAGTACATTTATTTATGAGCTTTTCCCAGGCATGACCGTAAAAGGTTGCTATCAATGGCGTGTTACGCGCAATAGTGATTTGTTTGTGGATGAGGAAGAAGCTACCAATTTGCGCAAAGCCTTACAAGGCGAATTATCACAGCGTAATTTTGGTGCAGCAGTGCGTTTGGAGGTGGATGTTTCTATGCCACAAGAGTTAGTAGCTTTTTTGCAAAAAGAATTTGTACTAACTGAAATAGATACCTATGCCGTCTTAGGTCCAGTTAACTTATCGCGTTTAGAGCAATTGTGCGATATTTCTGATAGACCTGATTTGCTATTTAGGCCTTATCATGCACCAGTTCCTGTCCCATTTAATTGTTTAGAAAATTTGAAAGATATTTTTGATCTGCTCGCACAGCAAGATCAGTTGTTACATCATCCCTATCAGTCTTTTCAACCTGTTTTGAGTTTTTTACGAGCGGCAGCAGCAGATCCACAGGTGGTGGCTATTAAACAGACTATTTATCGTACAGGTGAAGATTCAGAGCTTATGAATTTACTCATACAAGCTGCCAAAGCCGGTAAAGAAGTGACTGTGGTGGTGGAGTTGATGGCACGATTTGATGAGCAGACCAATATTAATTGGGCAGCACGTTTGGAAGAGGTGGGGGCCCATGTGAGTTATGGCGTACTGCGTTATAAAACCCATGCCAAAATGCTGCTGGTATTACGCCGAGAAAAAGAAGGGATACGACGTTATGTGCATTTGGGTACAGGTAATTACCACCCCCATACCGCCCGTTTATACACCGATTTTGGGTTATTAACCGCCGATCCTGCTATAGGAGCAGATATAGAGCAAGTTTTTAGCCAATTAACAGGCTTAGGAGGCCACCGCAATTTACAGGTGCTAGTGCAGGCCCCCTTTAGCTTGCATGACACCATGTTAAGGCGTATTAGCCTTGAAGTAGAACAAGCTAAAGCGGGTAAAAAAGCGCATATTATGGCAAAGATGAATGCCTTACTTGAGCCGCGTATTATTCAAGCCCTTTATGCTGCCAGTCAAGCTGGTGTGCAGATAGACTTAATTGTACGAGGTGCTTGTGCCTTACGATCCGGTGTGATTGGTTTATCAGAAAACATACGGGTGCGCTCCATAGTTGGACGGTTTTTAGAGCATGCCAGAGTGTATTATTTCTATAATCAAGGTACTGAAACGGTGTATATGTCCTCGGCAGATTGGATGGATAGAAACTTCTTTCGCCGTGTGGAAATAGCCGTACCTATTAACTGTAAACGCATTAAAGCGCGTTTAATTAAAGAGGCTTTTAGTTATGCTTTATTAGATAATCAGTTGGCTTGGGAGGCACTGCCAGACGGTAATTACACTCGGGTGACCCCCAGTTCAAATAAAAAAATCGTTAATTTACATAAACAGCTTATGCAAGAGCTAGGGCAATAACTGAAAGCTTGTCATGAGTTTGTCATATTGGCGTCTTACACTATTGAGTATTCATGAATTTGCACGCGGATGTTTCTATGATCAAAAGTGTGGTTTTTAAATTATTAACAGGGCTAGTACTTAGTGTTTTGGCATTAAGCGCTCAGGCGGCTAATGTTACGGGCGCAGGGGCGTCTTTCCCTTATCCTGTCTATGCTAAATGGGCTGCTATGTACCATAAAGCAACAGGTAAACAGGTTAATTATCAGTCCATAGGTTCAGGCGGGGGGCAGCAGCAAATTATTGCCGGTACGGTTGATTATGGCGCTTCCGATGACCCAATGAAGTATGAAGACTTAGTCAAACATAATTTAGTACAGTTTCCCGCCGTAATTGGTGGCACCGTACCCGTAGTTAATATTGATGGTGTGGGTCCCGGTGAGTTGAAACTATCCGGTTTGGTTTTAGGGGATATTTATTTAGGAAAAATTAAACGCTGGAATGACCCTGCTATTCAAGCTATTAATGAAGGTTTGACGCTTCCTGATAAGACCATTGTAGTGGTGCACCGTTCAGATGGATCAGGCACGACTTTTGGCTGGACTAATTACCTTTCAAAAGTCTCTCCCGATTGGAAAAAAATAGTGGGTGAAGGCAAGGCGGTGAAATGGCCCGCGGGTCAAGGGGGTAAAGGCAATGAAGGGGTAGCAGCGTACGTGAGTCAGCTGGATAATACGATTGGTTATGTGGAGTATGCCTACGCGCAGCAAAACAACTTGGCTTGGGTGCGCTTACAAAATAAAGACGGTAATTTTGTAGCGCCTTCGCAGCAAAACTTTGCTGCCGTAGCTGAAAATGTGGATTGGTTAAACACTCCGGGCATGGGGGCCATACTGACGAATCAGCCTGGTGAAAATTCTTGGCCGGTGACGGCAGCTTCTTTTATATTGTTAAAAGAAGAGCAAGCCCGTCCGCATAAAGCTCGTGCAGTATTGGAATTCTTTGATTGGGTGTTTGATCATGGTGGAGAAACAGCCATTGAGCTGTCATACGTACCGTTACCTCCGGCAGTAGTGAAGCAAATTCAGCAGCTTTGGGCGCAAGACATTAAAGCCAAAGATGGCAGTGACATTTGGAAGTCTTATGAAATCGAATAAAAACGTTATTTTTGATCTGCTATTTAAAAATATTACCAAAGGCTTTGCGCTTTTTGTTTTTATTTTATTAGCGGCTATTATGATCTCCTTAATAAATGGTAGTAAGGAGTCTATCGCTGCTCATGGCATTGCCTTTTTATGGACTAACGAATGGGATCCAGTAAATAACCAATACGGTGCGCTTGTACCTATTGTGGGCACCTTGTTTACTTCATTCATAGCTTTAATCATTGCCGTACCCGTGTCTTTTGGTATTGCCATGTTTTTAACCGAGCTCTCTCCTGCTTGGTTGCGCAGACCTTTAGGCATTGCCATTGAAATGCTGGCTGCTATTCCATCTATTATTTATGGAATGTGGGGCTTATTTGTTTTTGTGCCTATATTTCAACGCTACGTGCAACCGGCCATTATTTCATT
This sequence comes from Paenalcaligenes sp. DL 309, assembly GCF_057475285.1. Lineage (NCBI taxonomy): Bacteria > Pseudomonadati > Pseudomonadota > Betaproteobacteria > Burkholderiales > Alcaligenaceae > Paenalcaligenes > Paenalcaligenes sp. DL 309. The sequence goes on along the minus strand of NZ_JBYBKW010000002.1, from coordinate 103,326 downwards.
ATTTGATGGAGTGCCGGTATTGGGAGCTGTATTTGCTGGACCCCCCTTTGGTATTGGCGTATTTACGGCTGGCTTGATTCTTTCCATCATGATTATTCCTTTCATTACGGCGGTGATGCGTGATGTGTTTGAGGTGGTGCCTCCTATGTTGAAAGAGTCGGCCTACGGGTTAGGTAGCACTACGTGGGAGGTGATGTGGAAGGTGGTGTTGCCCTTTACAAAAAATGGCGTTATAGGCGGTATTATGCTGGGTCTGGGGCGTGCCTTAGGTGAAACCATGGCGGTTACCTTTGTCATAGGTAATGCCTTTAATTTACCTGATTCCATTTTTGCGCCTTCAAACTCTATTGCCTCAGCCCTAGCGAATGAGTTCAATGAGGCAGGCGGCATACAGAAATCTGCACTACTAGAATTAGGTTTAATTCTATTTTTGATCACCACTATTGTGTTAGCTATCTCTAAGCTATTGCTGTATTACTTGGCTAAAAATGAAGGCGTAAAGGCCTAAAAGGTATAAAGGGTTACTCATATGCAAAAAACAAATACCTCTATTCTAGGCTCTGATAATCCTCTTTATCATCGCAGGCAGCGTTTTAACCGATTTATGCTTACTCTTTCAGGGACAGCATTAATATTCGGTCTGTTTTGGTTATTTTGGATTATTCTTACCCTTCTTGTTAAAGGTGGGGGTGCTTTAAGCTTAAGTTTATTGACGCAAACCACGCCGCCACCTGGTGAGGCAGGAGGGCTGTTAAATGCAATCGTAGGCAGTTTTATGATGGCAGGGGTGGGGACGCTTATAGGCACACCCATAGGCGTGCTAGCCGGCACGTATTTAGCTGAGTTTGGTCAGCGGGGTTGGTTAGCTCCAGCTACTCGGTTTTTAAATGATGTGCTGCTGTCTGCTCCCTCTATTGTGATTGGTTTATTTATTTATGCCATTTATGTAGCGCAGTTTAAACATTATTCAGGGTGGGCGGGTGCGCTAGCATTAGCCATATTAGTCATTCCGGTAGTGGTACGCTCTACCGATAATATGCTGCAGTTAGTGCCTAATAGTTTACGTGAGGCCGCTGCCGCCTTAGGCTGTCCGCAATGGCGTATAGTCGTTTATATTAGTTATAGAGCAGCAGGCTCGGGGATCATGACAGGTGTGTTGCTGGCTGTGGCCCGTATTGCGGGTGAAACGGCGCCTTTATTATTTACGGCGTTAAATAACCAGTTTTTGTCTTTAGATATGAATGGTCCTATGGCCAATTTGCCCGTGGTTATTTTTCAGTACGCAGCCAGTCCTTTCGAAGATTGGAATCGCTTAGCTTGGGCGGGAGCGGTATTAATTACGTTGTTTGTGTTGGCCATTAATTTGCTAGCACGTACTTTATTTCGCAGTAAGTAAACCCTATTTTTTATTTTTTGAATTTTATTATGCACAGTACAAGTACGACGCCAAAGACTGAAAAAACCAAAATCGAAGTTAATGATCTTAATTTCTATTATGGTGATTTTCAGGCAATTAAAAATGTCAACATGAGCATCAAAGAAAATAAAGTCACCGCATTTATTGGGCCTTCAGGTTGTGGTAAGTCCACTTTATTGCGTACTTTTAATCGTATGTATGAGCTTTATCCTGGGCAGCGTGCTGAGGGGCAAATATTACTTGATGGTGAAGATTTATTGTCTTCCCGTTTAGATATTTCCTTGATTCGCGCTAAGGTGGGTATGGTGTTTCAAAAGCCCACGCCTTTTCCTATGAGTATTTACGATAACATCGCCTTTGGAGTGCGTTTATTTGAAAAGCTGAGTAAAGGGGAAATGGATGAGCGCGTAGAATGGGCTCTTACTAAGGCAGCGCTTTGGGATGAAGTTAAAGATAAGTTACGCCAAAGTGGTAATGGTTTATCTGGTGGGCAGCAGCAGCGTTTGTGCATTGCTCGTGGTGTGGCGATTAAGCCCGAGGTGCTATTATTAGATGAGCCTACCTCCGCCTTAGATCCTATCTCTACGGCTAAGGTAGAAGAGTTAATCTCCGAGCTTAAAAACGATTATACTGTGCTTATCGTGACGCACAATATGCAGCAAGCCGCGCGCTGTTCTGATTACACGGCTTATATGTATATGGGGGAGCTCATGGAGTTTGGTGATACCGATCAAATTTTTGTGACCCCGGCTCGTAAAGAAACCGAAGACTATATTACAGGGCGATTCGGTTAATAACCGCAGTAAATAATCGTCTAGTAAAAGCAGCCTTCGGGCTGCTTTTTTTGTGGAGACAATCAATGCCAAACAAGACAAAAAATATAAATAATACTATCAATACCGTAATTTCTAGCTTAGCGCCGCAAGGGGAGCTACGGGTAGCCTTAAACTATGGCAATACGGTATTAGCACAACGTGGTAAGGATGGGGTGCCTTTGGGCGTATCGCCAGATTTAGCACGTGAGTTATGCCGTCGTTTAGGGCTAGTGCCGCGGTTTATTAGTTATGATGCGGCGGCCGATGTGGCGAAAGCGGCTGCTGAAAATGCCTGGGATTTAGCCTTTATGGCCATAGATCCTAAACGCGGTGAACATATAGATTTCACTAAAGCCTATGTGCAGATAGAAGGCACGTATTTAGTTAAAGATAATGCGCCTTGGTTAAAAGTAGAAGAATTAGACCGCGAAGGGGTGCGTATTGCTGTGGGGCAGGGGGCGGCCTATGATTTATTTTTATCGCGTCATTTAAAGCATGCTGAGCTTGTAAAACTATCCACTTCTGCTGCCGCCATTCAAGGTTTTGTAGATCAAGGCTTAGAAGCCGCCGCAGGAGTACGCCAAACGTTGTTAGGTTTTAGTGAGGAAAATCCAGGTTATCGCCTTGTAGATGGTTATTTCACCGCTATTCATCAAGCCATGGCGCTACCCAAAGGCCGTGATGCGGCCTTGCGGTATGTATCTGATTTCATAGAAGAAATGAAGACGAATGGTTTTGTGATAGAGTCTTTAGCGCGTAGTGGTCAAAATGGTGTAACGGTAGCGGATTGAAATAATGAAAGCACATAAGATCTGGGAGTTAAAGGCTTTATTAAAAGAGATCTGGGTACGTGTTACCTTGTTTTCTTTACTTGGGCTAGTTACCGCTTTATGTGGGCTTTGGTTTAATCGCTATGTGCCTAAAGATTGGGCGGATGTGGTGGGGGCCGATTCGGTTCATAGTATTTTAACTATTTTGGCCTCTAGCATGTTAGCGGTAACCACTTTTTCATTGAATACTATGTTGGGGGCATATAACTCGGTGAGTACTAATGTAACACCTCGAGCTACCCAGTTGCTCATACACGATCAAACCACCCAAAATGTACTTTCTAGTTTTGTGGGAGCCTTTGTTTTTAGCATTGTCGGGATTATTAGTTTGCAAGCGGGTGTGTATGGCAGTCGCGGTAAGGTGGTGATTTTTGCTGTTACTTTGGTAGTGGTAGTGGTGGTGGTGATTGCACTGTTACGCTGGATTAATCATCTTATGCAGTTTGGTCGGTTTGGAGAGGCGGCGCAACGCGTAGAAAAAGTTACTGCTAAGGCATTAAAAGTACAAGCGCAACGCTCTTGTGAAAAAACACAACTTTTACCCGTAGAGTGGAAAGCGCCAGCTCAGGCTATGGCTATTTACGGCCCCACGAACGGTTATTTACAACATATAGATCTAAGTGCTTTAGCGGAGCTGTGTACCGAATCAGATCAACGTATTTTTTGTGTGACTAGGCCCGGTGAATTTATTACTACGGCCACAGTAGTTGCTTATAGTTTAGGGCTTAACTCTGAACAAAATGAGGCAATACATGACGCCTTTGTATTGGCGGTAGATCGTTCTTTTGAGCAAGATCCCCGTTTTGGCTTACGTACTTTATCGGAGATTGCTTCTAGGGCGCTTTCTGCTGCTGTGAATGATCCGGGTACGGCGATTAATATTATTACGCGCGGCACACGTTTATTAGCGGTATACAGTGATTATTGCCAAGAATTACAAAAAGAAAACAGTGAGGAAGCTAAAGATGAAGACGTTGCTTATCAAGTGTATGTGATGCAGCCTACGCTTGAGGAGTTGTTTGACGAGTTTTTCACCCCTATAGCGCGTGACGGGGCATCATTAATTGAAGTGATGTTAGCTTTAGCTAAGGCTTTAGAACAATTAGCGGATATTAATCCTCAAGCGTATAGAGCTTTAGCGCAGAAGCATATGCATAGGCTTATAGAGCGAGCCAATCATGTTATGAGTCTGGAGCACGATAAAACGCGCTTGTATGTAAAAGCAAATAAAATACTCACCCAGTCATAAATAAAAAAGCCTTGCAGAAATAACTCTGCAAGGCTTTATATTTGGTCGGGGCGATAGGATTTGAACCTACGACCCTCTGGTCCCAAACCAGATGCGCTACCAGGCTGCGCTACGCCCCGAAAGAATGTAATATAGCATGGTCTTTAATAAAAAGGCAAGCCTTATTTGTAAATAATGCTTTTTCAGTGTTTTTTGAGCCTAAGTAGTAAACTTGACGCATAAAACTTGACGCATAAAAAATATACGTGCTGCTAAAGAGTAAATAATAGGGTACAATCATTTGCTTAGCGCTCTTAGCTCAGCTGGATAGAGCACGTGCCTTCTGGTTCGCTAGCATTGCTAGCATTTAAATTGGGCCTCTAAGTGGAAACGTTTAGAGTGTAAGACGTCAAATTCGGGGAAACCTTACTTGTTAAGAGTTGGCAATCCCGAGCCAAGCCTAGTTATTTCTAGGAAGGTGTAGAGACTAGACGGCGTCTACCTAAAGCTTAATTGCTAGGGTAAAGGGATAGTCCAGCACACAAAGCCGTTAGGTGGTAGTGAAAACTATAGTGTGATGAAGCACGGGGTCACAGGTTCGAATCCTGTAGGGCGCGCCAGATAAAATAAAGAAACCAGCGAAAGCTGGTTTTTTTATTTTCTAAAATTGATTAGTAATTACAAATAAGGACTGGCGAGCCAGATCACTCTATTTACCAAACGCTGCTTAAAGGGCAGTTTTTTCAACGTGTCTAGGGTTAGAAGTTCGGCGGTTTTAATGGGGGCGTCGATGAGGTCTTCGATTTGTTTGGCCATATCATGGCAATAAATCTCTACATCCAACTCAAAGTTTAAGCGCAGACTGCGGGGGTCTAAGTTGGAAGAGCCTACGTAACTCCATTGACCATCAATGGTAATGAGCTTGGAGTGATTAAAAGGGCCTGTATTAAGCCATACATTACAGCCTGCGGCAATAACTTCATCCATTTGTGCCATCATCGCACGGCTAACTAAGACTAAGTTATTGTGTTTAGGAATAACAATATCTACGCGCACCCCGCGCATAGCGGCGGTGTTAATAGCGCCCATTAACACTTGATCGGGTAGGAAATAAGGGGATTGAATACGTATGTGTTTATTTGCCGTAGCAAAAGCTCCTTGCAGCATAGAGTGGTTGCTGGCTAAAAAGCGATCAGGGCCTGAGCGTATGCAGCGCGCTGGCACTTGAGGTGCAGGCACATCCCAGACGCAAGCACACCAAAAATCATAACTTAAGTTTTCTTTGGTGGTGAATTCCCAGTCATGGGCAAAGGTAGACATCAATTGCAATACTACCGGACCTTCAAAACTAAAGTGTGTGTCTTGAGCCGGGTTATTGTTACTGTATTTACTGTAAAAACTTTCTCGAATATTCATACCACCTGCAAACGCAAGATGACCATCCACAATCAGCATTTTACGGTGACTACGCAAATTCGTGTAAGGACGACGTATAAAGCTCAACGGTAAAAAAGAGGTGGACATAAATAAGGCGCATATAATGCCTTGTTTACGTAAAAATCGATGAATAGGAGGGTGAGAATACTTGGCCCCAATGGAGTCGATGAGGACACGAATTTGCACCCCTCGTTTTTTAGCACGAATAAGGGCATCCGCAAACTGCTGACCAATACGGTCACTATCAAAAATATAGCTTTGCAAAGCTATAGAGTGTTCCGCTTTTTCAATAGCTGCTAGCATAGCGGGGTAGGCAGCATCGCCACCTGCTAAGAGTTTTATATGATTGCCATCTCGTAGCTGAAAATGACTGATACGATCCCCCAAAGCTTGCAGTGAACTAAGTTGCGGGGTGAAAGAATCGTCCAGCTGAGCTAGGGGCGGTGAGTTTTTACTGCTGTATTCTTTGATACTTTGATCACGCAGCTCAGTGATTTGTGTTTTGCGTATTTTATTGATGCCCACAATAAAATAGAGGGCAGATCCCATAAAAGGCGAAAGAAAAATCACGCCTACCCAACCTATAGCAGCACGCACCTCTTGTTTGGTCATAGCGGCATGTATAGCCGTGGGGATACTGATCAATAAGCTTAGGATTAAGGCTATATGTGGCCAAAAATCGACGATAAAAAGATAGAGGTCTTTAGGGAGATGTGTCATTTTTAAGGGCGTAAACGCAGGCTGTGAATCCAGTTTGGATTGGCTGGAGCATGGCAGGCAAACTGTTGGTGTCTGGAGTTTGATCGCCATACGCCGCCACCTATGCTTGGTTCAGGCTCTACACTATACCAATACCAGTCGCCATTTTCATCTTGTGCACACCAATTAAAACCCACCGGCGCATCCTCCCAAACCGGGCCAGAATCCGATATTAAACCCATCGTATTATACTCCCCCGCAGGAAGCGGCCCATGGCCGCGATTAGGCCAGAATTGACCTTGACTACGATCACAAAAAAAGCCCGTATAAAGATACGGGCTTTTTAATATTTTGGGGTGGCCGACGGGGCTCGAACCCGCGACAACCGGAATCACAATCCGGGACTCTACCAACTGAGCTACGGCCACCACTGTTTTTTTACATGATTCACAGATTTTTTTAAGTAGCTGTGTATGTAAAGATGATACTATAGCATATAAATAAAAATAATGCACACTCTTTGTTTTTGCTAAGCTTATACTAAGTAAGACTTACGTAAAACCGCTTCACAAAGGAGACATTATGGCTCAGATGTTTGAGGTTCACCCTAAAAATCCCCAAACTCGTTTATTGACACAAGCCGCTGAATTGCTAGCTAAAGGCGGCTTAGTTGCTGTACCTACGGATTCCAGTTATGCCGTGGTAGCTCGCTTAGATGATAGAGCTGCTGCAGAAAACTTACGCAAATTACGCGGCTTAGATGAACGCCATAATTTAACGTTGCTTTGTAGAGATTTGGCAGAAATTAGTCATTTTGCTCGAGTAGATAACAGTCAATATCGATTATTGAAATTAGCGACTCCTGGGCCTTGGACTTTTATTTTAGAAGCCACCAAAGAGATACCGCGACGTGTATCGCATCCTTCGCGTAAAACCATCGGTATTCGCGTTCCCGAAAATCCAGTGATTTCTGGTCTTATTGATGCGGTGGGTTCACCACTATTGTCTACTACCTTAATACCAGAGGGTGAAGACATGGCCTTAAATGATGCAGAGGCAATTTTTGAGCGCTATCAGCATCAGTTAGCTGCGGTTATTGATGGTGGAGCGTGCCCGGCTGATTTTACTACGGTGATTGATCTTAGCGGCGCAACGCCTGAGCTCATACGTAGAGGTTTAGGTGACCCACAAAAATTAGGTTTAGATTAAGCATTTATTATGGCATTAGGCCGTATCTTACTTATTGAGTTCTGATGGAAAGTTTTATTCAAACACTCGCGGTCTATGCCATCCCCGTTTTATTTGGTATTACGCTACACGAAGCAGCGCACGGTTATGTGGCGCGTTATTTTGGTGATCATACCGCTGAGCAAGCGGGCCGAATTAGTTTAAATCCGGCTCGACATATTGATCCTATAGGGACTATAGCTGTACCTTTGTTCTTATTGATTAGTACCAAGCTCTTAGGGGGGGCGGGGTTATTGTTTGGCTGGGCTAAGCCCGTACCCATTACTTGGTCTAGATTACGTAATCCTAAAAAAGATATTTTATGGGTGGCATTAGCAGGCCCTGCCTCTAATTTACTCATGGGCATACTTTGGGTATTGGCGTTGCGTTTTGCTGTCACTTTAGGGGCTGATATACATAGCTTTTGGGGTAAAATGGCTATAGCTGGAGTGCAGGTTAATCTGGTTCTTATGGCCTTGAACTTAGTTCCTTTGCCGCCTTTAGATGGGGGGCGTATTGTCTATAGTTTATTGCCCCAACCTTATGCTAATCACTATGCGCGTATAGAGCCTTATGGCATGGTGATACTTATAGTACTAATGTTTACCGGTACTTTATGGACTATCTTGGCACCCTTGATCAGTTTCGGTAACGCTATTATGCGCTTTTTCCTCTGATTCTAGCCGGTTTGGTTATTAATCCGTTAAACTGATGCTTAACTATTGTTTATATTCAGGAGACTTTATCTATTATGGCTAGTTCTGATACTGCAACCCCTATTTTCCAAGGCAGCATGGTTGCCCTCATTACACCAATGTTTCCTGATGGAAGCCTAGATTTTGACGCTTATCGAAAACTTATCGACTGGCATATAGACGAAGGCACCGATGCGTTGGTGGTCGTGGGTACCACAGGGGAATCCCCCACCGTTGATATGGATGATCATGCTGATTTAATCCAAGTGGCTGCAGAGCATGCCAAAGGTCGTATTCCTTTAATTGCTGGGGTAGGTGGCAACTCCACCGCTGAAGCCATACAGTTGGCCCAGCATGCCCGCGATGTGGGTGCTCAGGCCGGTCTATCTGTTACGCCTTATTACAACAAGCCTACGCAAGAAGGCTTGTATCAGCATTTTAAGAAAATCATCGAAACGGTAGATTTACCTACATTGCTTTATAATGTTCCAGGGCGTACGGTGGCTGATATGGATAACAGCACTATTTTACGTCTTGCACAAATACCCGGCATTATTGGCGTGAAAGATGCTACCGGTGATATTGGTCGATTAGGCCATCTATTGCGTGATAAGCCAGAAGATTTCGTGGTGCTCAGTGGTGATGACCCCACCGCAGCTGCCCTTATTTTAATGGGCGGTAAAGGTAATATTTCCGTAACGGCTAACGTGGCACCACGTCTCATGAAGCAGCTTTGCCAAGCGGCTTTAGATGGAGATATTCCTACAGTACGTAAAGTGAATGCACAACTCGTTGATATAAATAAAATGCTGTTTGTAGAAGCCAACCCTATCCCTGTGAAATGGGCAGTGGCAGAAATGGGGCTTACCCAGCTGGGTTACCGCTTACCCATGACGCCGCTAAGCTCAGAACATCACGCAGCCTTGCGTCAAACATTACAAAGCTTGGGACTAATCGCATGAAATTCACTCTTAAACCATTAGGATGGTTAACGGTAACCGGGTTAAGCTTGATGCTGCTAGGTGGTTGCTCCGCCTTAAATCAGTTTATGGGTACAGAAGAAAGTGTGGACTATAAAAGCACCGTAACCGGAGATCCGCTAAGCATTCCTCCTGATTTAACTCAAGCGAATACGAATGTACGTTTTAAGGCTCCGCCTGCTACAGCGGGTGGGCTAACGTATAGTGATTATGCGGAAGGCCAAGCCCAACAACCTATGGTGGGTGATCGTTCTTCTCATATTTTACCCACTCAAGACGGTATTCAGGTTGAGCGTGATGGTGATTTACGTTGGTTAGTCGTCGATAAGCCAGCAGAACAAATTTATCCCCATATTTTAGAGTTTTGGAATAATCAAGGTTTTACTATCCATACAGACAACCCAAGCACTGGGGTTGTGTTGACTGACTGGGCTGAAAATCGTGCCAAAATACCTGATAGCTGGATTCGATCTCTATTAAGTAGTTTTGTAGATCAGGTTTTTGATAGTGGGGAGCGAGAGCGTTTTCGCACTCGTTTAGAGCGAGTAGATGGTAAAACAGAAATCTTCATTAGTCATCAGCATATGTACGAAACACCGACTCAAGATGGCGCGGCCTTTAAATGGGTGCATGGTGAAGAAGATCAAGGTCTAAATGCGGTTATGCTAGCACGCCTGATGGTGTTTTTAGGTACTGACCTAGAACAAGCTCAGGCTAAAGTAGCTCAAGCCGAAGCCTCAGATGCACCGGCGCTCATTGAAGTGCATAGTGATGCCAATCAGCCCCAGTTAATTTTAAATGAAGGCTTTGATAGAGCATGGCGTCGTGTGGGTGTGGGCATAGACTCGGCTGGTTTCTCCGTTGAGGATAGAGATCGCAGCACGGGAGAGTATTACATTCGCTATTTAGATGCGGATTCCGGCGAGAAAATTGAGCAGCCTAATATTATTGGCCGCTTGTTCCGGGCGCGTAATACGGCAGAAGCCCAAGATTTGCGCATACGGGTGAATGCTCAAGGCGTTAACTCTTCTATTGTTCAAGTGCTTGACGCAACAGGTCAGGTCTTAACTACACCCACAGCGGGTCGTATTATAGAAGTGCTTTCTACACATATGCCCCATTAATATATAGTCGTTTTGTATAGAAAATAAAATCCTGCTCAGTTTATTCGCTGAGCAGGATTTTTTTTACATTAAGGTAAGTATTTTTTATGCCAACTATATAGTAAATCTAAGGCAGCTCTAGGGCTTAGATCGTCTAGATCGGTTTCTATTAGGCATTGTTGTAAATCTAAAGCTAGGCTCTGTTCACGGCTTAATGGTGCAGCAGTAGGCTCAGTCGCTGCTTGAGGTTGAGCAAATAAATCTAATTGCGGGGTGTTTTGCGTGTGTAGTTGTTCTAAGCGTTGTAACTCCATTTCTGCATTGTGTATTACCGAGGCAGGAATGCCTGCACGCTGTGCAACTTGAATACCGTAACTGCGGCTAGCTGGCCCTTCACGTACTTCATGCAAAAAAGCAATACCATCCTCTGTTTTAGCGGCCGCCAAGTGTACATTAACGGCAGCAGCTTGCTCGTTAGCTAAGCGCGTGAGCTCAAAGTAATGCGTGGCAAACAGCGTTAAGCTTTGATTATGTTGTAATAGGCGCAAGGCAATGGCCCAAGCCAAAGATAAGCCATCATAGGTTGAGGTGCCGCGGCCAATTTCATCCATTAAGACGAGGCTGTTTGGAGTGGCTGCGGATAAAATGGCAGCGGCTTCGGTCATCTCCATCATAAAGGTGGAGCGCCCACCTGCTAGATCATCGGCTGCGCCAATGCGCGTGAATATACGATCTATGGGCCCCACCACGGCCTGCTCTGCGGGTACAAAACTCCCTGTGCGTGCCAATAAGGCGATCAACGCCGTTTGCCGCATATAAGTAGATTTACCGCCCATATTGGGCCCAGTAATCATTAAAAGCCGTCTATCCGCATGAAGCTGACTGCTATTGGCCGTAAAATGTTCAATGCTGTGCTCTACCACAGGGTGTCTACCGGCAGTAATACGCACTTCGGCTTTATCACTTAAAACAGGAGCTACCCAGTGGTTTTCTAATGCATGACGTGCAAAATTCAATAAGGCATCAATTTGTGCCAGCGCCGCCGCAGCCACAGAAATAGTAGGAGCAAAAGCCAGTAATTGTGTTAATAACTCATCAAAAAGGTATTTTTCTCGATTTAGACTACGCTCTTTAGCCGAAAGGATTTTATCTTCCCACTCCTTAAGCTCAGGCGTAATAAAGCGTTCGGCATTTTTTAAGGTTTGGCGGCGTCGGTATTCAGTGGGCACATTTTCAGATTGTGCTCTGCTGACCTCAATAAAAAAACCGTGTACACGGTTATATTCTACTTTTAACGTATTAATCCCTGTGCGTTCGCGCTCACGTGCTTCTAAAGCTACTAAAAATGCTCCGCTATCGTTGGCTAAGGAGCGCAACTCATCTAGCTCCGCATCATAGCCATCCGCTATTACGCCTCCATCACGTATTAGTAAAGCCGGCTCAGGCGCAATGGCTTTTTGCAATAATTGGGTTAAGGCGGCTGGCAGATCTAGATCGGTAGAGGCAACCGAGGGTGCTATGTCTATAAGTTGTTTTTGTAAGGCAGGTAGGGCACTTATGGCATCTCTTAAACTTGCCAATTCACGCGGTCGTACGGATGCGAGCGCAATACGAGTTGCAATACGCTCTAAGTCTGGATACTGACTTAGGCTATGGTGTAGGGAATCTAAAGCGCTAGAGTTGGTTGCAGTAAAGAGTTGAACTATGGCTTGACGCGCTAAAATGGGGGCGTTTTGACGCAAGGGCTGATGTAACCAGCGTCTTAATAAACGAGAACCCATAGGGGTGGCGCATTGGTCTAAAAGGCTAAATAGCGTGGGTTTACTTTCACCGCTAATGGTTTCGGTGATTTCCAGATTTTTGCGGCTTACATTATCTAACACTACAAATTCACCTAATTGTTCTACCTGTATGCTTTGAATATGCAGCAGATTTTGTGATTGTGTGTGTTTTACATAACGTAATAATGCTCCTGCCGCATAAGCAGCCCGCGGTAGCGCATCCAGACCAAAACCCGCTAAGCCATCCACTTTGAAGTGTTCTTGTAAGACCTGGAGCGCATTATCAGCAGCAAAATGCCAATCAGGGAGTGCCACGCGGCTTTGGGCGTCTGGGTAGTTGATGGGGTTTTGTTCTGCGTATAAAAGCTCTACAGGTTGTAGGCGGCTAAGCTGCGTATCTAGTAACTGTTTCTCACATTCGTAAACTTTGAATTCTCCACTAGCTACGTTCATCCAAGCGATACCCACGGTTTGCTCATGAGATTTGCCGCTTGTGCAAACGGCGACTATAAGTCGGTCTGCTTTGGCAGGTAGTAGTGCGTCATCTGTCAGAGTACCTGGCGTGACTATACGCACAATTTGGCGCTCAACCGGCCCTTTACTTGTGGCTGGATCGCCAATTTGCTCACAAATAGCAATCGATTCTCCCAAGGCCACTAAACGAGCTAAATACCCCTCCAAGGAATGAAAAGGTACGCCCGCCATGGGAATAGGTATGCCGTTGGAATTGCCCCGTTTGGTTAAGGTTAAATTAAGAAGGCGTGCACCGCGCTCTGCGTCTTCATAAAACAATTCATAAAAATCACCCATGCGGTAAAACAATAAATAATTAGGTGCTTGAGCCTTTAAGCCCAAGTATTGGCGCATCATAGGGGTGTGACCAGACAGATCGGATTTATTCATCATAAATATTAAAAAGAGGGAGCTGCAGAGCGTAGGTTTTTATGGGCTTGAGCTAAAATGTCATAAGATTGTAAGCGGGCGCGTTGATCATACATATTGCACGTTACCATCAGCTCATCGGCACCGGTTTTATCAATGAAGGCTTGAGTTTGTTCGGTAATGCTTTCTAAAGATCCGATGGCTGCACAGTTTAATGCGTGATCCATGACAGCTTGGCCGGCGGCACCACTGCGTTCTATATAATTGGCCACTGGGGGAGGAAGTTGTATAGGCTTACCTTGACGTAGACTCACAAAAGATTGTTGCCATGAAGAAGCCAAATAATGGGCTTTTTCATCCGTTTCAGCGGCAAACACATTAAACCCCAACATCACATACGGTTTACTCAGGTATTGAGATGGTTTGAAGTGTGTTTTATATACGGCAATCGCATCCATCATTTGAGCCGGGGCAAAATGCGAAGCAAAAGCATAAGGTAAACCCAGCATAGCGGCAAGTTGTGCACCAAATAAACTAGAGCCCAAGATCCATACGGGTACCTTGGTGCCTCGGCCTGGCACCGCTGGCACCGCTTGCTGTGGCTCATCAGACATATAATCCAGTAACTCCAACACATCATTTGGAAATTCATTGGGATCAGTTTGTAGATTACGACGTAAAGCTCGCGCCGTGCGTTGGTCTGAGCCGGGGGCTCGACCTACGCCCAAATCAATACGATCAGGAAACAAAGAGGCAAGTGTACCGAATTGTTCAGCGATCACTAAGGGTGAGTGATTAGGTAACATTATACCGCCGGCACCCACACGTATACGGTTAGTGTGGTGAGCCACGTGTGCTATTAGTATAGAAGTGGCCGCACTGGCTATACCTACCATGCCGTGATGCTCTGCTAACCAATAACGAGTGAAATGTGCTTTATCTGTTTGTTGCGCTAATTCTATTGTGTTTTCAAAGGATTCTGTGGGCGTGCTGCCCTGAATAATTGGAGCTAAGTCTAGTATAGATAAAGGATAGAGAGTAGGTGTGGAGTCTGACATATAAACGGGAGCCCTTTGCATGCTTTAGTAGTTCATTAAATAAGGTTAACAAATTTCAATGTAGCTGCGAACCGATGTGAAAATCGTTATCATGTGGAGTATTTATATTTTAACTTGGAGACGATGATGGAAGATCTTTCTACGAAAGTAGTTATAGGTATGCCTTGGTTACAAGAAATAGGCATGAATATTTTGTTAGCGATTATTATTTTAGTGGTGGGCTGGTGGGCTTCTAATGTGGCCGGACGTTCAGTGCGTAAAATGGCACAGCGCTCTACTCATATTGATATTACCATTGTACCCATCGCACAAACCGTAGTAGTTTGGGCTATACGCGTATTTGTATTAATTGCAGTGTTAGCTCGTTTTGGGGTGCAGACGGCCAGTATTATTGCCCTACTGGGTGCGGCAGGTTTAGCCATTGGCTTAGCTTTACAAAATACCTTACAAAATATTGCCTCTGGCATTATGCTACTTATTTTACGTCCTATACGAGCCGGCGAATACGTAGCTATTGTAGGTAAAGGCGATGGTACCGTCGATGAGGTGGGTTTGTTTTTGACCCGTATGGTGCAAACAGATGGTGTTAATTTTTATTTACCAAACAGTTTAATTTGGGGTAGCCAAATTATTAATTACAGCCGTAATGCAACGCGTCGTATGGATATAGCGGTGGGTGTGCGCTATGGGGATAATTTAGATAAAGCCATTGAAGTGTTAAAAGAGCTTGCCATTAATCACGAGCAAGTGTTGCAAGACCCAGCGCCCAATGTGTTTGTAAGTGGTTACAAAGATAGCACAGTGACTATTAACTTACGTCTATGGGCCAAAGTAGAAGATTACTGGGCTTTGCATTTTGAATTAAACCGTACCGTATTACAAAGTCTAGAACATGCGGGCTTACAGCATCCTATTCCTGTGCGTGCAGTGCTACAAGACACTAAAGGGACACAAGAAGCCGCATAAAAAAGAGCGAAGAAAGTGATTAAGATAAGAAAATAATAATCGATTACATAAGCGCTATCAGTTTTTACCACTGATAGCGCTTTTTATTTTTGTTTGTAACGGTTAAATTTTTTCCGCAATCTTTTCAAGAGTTTCGTTAATCAGACGGGCAATTTCTTTTTGTCGACGGGCTGGCATACGTTCTGTAATGGCTGTCACACTGAGTGCTAGTAAGGGGTAGCCTTGGCTGCTACATAAAGCGCTGCCTACGCCTAAGGCACCTCGCACCGTGTAATTACCTACTACCGAGTATCCACGTGTTCTGGTGTTTGCAATGAGTTGGCGCATTTCACGTTGGGTCATACCACCATATTGATTTAAGACGTCACTATTTGCTTCTATAATTTGATCTACGGTGTGGTCGTCTAATTTTGCCAATAAAGCTAAACCCGCAGAGCCTACCCCTAGAGGTTGACGTTTATTTGAGTAAGTGCCTAAGATTTGTACCGGGTAGGGGCCAATTTCACGCCAAAGGGTAAGGGCATTGTTATTCTCCCTAATCACTAAAAAAACAGCATCACCCACTTTAAATGCCAGCTCACGCATAAAAGGTTTGGCAATTTCAACTAAATGGTGCTCGTTTTCCGAATGGCTGTTGTGTTGTCTAGTAGCAGCATAACGGCGAGTTTTTCCTACTGCCTCTACAAAATTACACTCAGTAAGCGCAGCAAGTAACCGATATATAGTGGGGCGTTGCAGCCCCGTGAGTCTAGATAGCTCGGTAACACTGAGACCGCTGTCATCATGATCCAGTAATGTTTGCAAGATATGTAGACCACGTCGCAAGGTTCTAGGGCCAGCGCTACTATCGGTTTTAGTGGCAGTCATTTTTCTTACTCCATCATTTTATTAAGACGATCAACATCTAAAGGTTGTTGACCGTTTTCTACTCGTTGACCTAATTCTTCTAGGGCATGACAAAGCTTATTGATACGCTGCTCTTGTTGAGCAGAGTGGTTAATGAGCTCATTAATCACTTGCACTAATGGGTCATTATTCGTGCTGTCTACCGCATAAGCGGTAAAAGCGTCTTGATCAGTAGGGGTATCGGTAGGCTTATGGGGGGATTTCTGCCCCTGCATTAATTGGGCGCTGCGTTCTAGCAATTCATCTAAAGGTTTAGCTGTGCTGGCAGCTTGACAAGAGGAAATGGCTGCAGCAGTGGCTTTATTGGACGCCGCTTTTTTAGCACTTTCTTTATCTTCTTGGGTAATAATGCGCGCTGTATTGCCAATGGCAGTAGCTTGGGCAGGCACAGGCTTAACCACCACCGCATTAGAGCCTATCTTGGCATGAGCACCTATAGTAAACCCACCTAAGATTTGGGCGCCAGCGCCTACTACCACACCTTCCTCAAGAGTTGGGTGTCGCTTTTCACCTTTATATAAACTAGTACCGCCTAAGGTAACCCCTTGGTAGATGGTGCAATCATCACCTACCTCGGCCGTTTCACCAATCACAATTCCGGTGCCATGGTCGAAAAACACACGTTTTCCTATTTTAGCGCCAGGATGAATTTCTATACCGGTAAAAATGCGGCTCACATGAGAAATAAAGCGAGCTAGCCATAAAAAACCGCTATTCCAGAAGCGATGGGCAAGACGATGTACTAAAATAGCGTGCAGTCCAGGGTAGCAGGTGAGGATTTCCCAGCGGCTACGGGCAGCAGGATCGCGTTCGTAAATGCAGTCGATGTCTTCGCGTAATTGTTTAAACATAGTTTAGTACTATAGCCTTAGCTGTGATTTTTCGCTGCAGTTTTCAGCATAGCAGTGCATACGCCCCGTAACATCGCCACTTCATTTTGGGTGAGTTGATTACGGGTAAATAGTTGCTGCATGCGTAATAGCAGTTTGTTTGGGTGTGCTGGATCCAAAAAGTCCAACGCTATGAGAGCACGCTCCCAGTGTAATAAAAAGTCGTGTATTTGCGCTTGTGAAGCCGGCAAATCGCGTTCTTGTAACTTGCCGGGAGTCCGTAACTCTGGTTGTAACTCTAAAATTTCTAATAAGGCATGACGCATTTCCCAAGCGGCTAGCTGTAGTGCTTGCGCTACATTCAGCGAACTGTAATCTGGGTTTGCCGGTATGTAACACGTGTATTGGCATTGATTTATGTCGTGATTTCCTAGGCCGGTGCGCTCTGTGCCTAATACAATGGCAATTTGTGCTGTAGCATGTTGATGTAAATGCATAGCGCTAATTTCAGCACTCTGACGTATGGTTTTAGGTGGTGGTCCAATATACCGAGGGCGTGAGGTGAGCGCAAAAGCTAATGAGACGGGAGCTAGTGCCTGCGATAAACTATCCACTATGACCGAGCTGGTTAGTACATCGGTGGCACCACTAGCCATGGCGATCGCGTTTTCATGCGTTATGATAGTGGCTGATTTTGGTTTAACCAAATATAACTGGTTAAAGCCCATGGTTTTGATGGCTCTGGCAGCCGCACCCACGTTGCCCGGATGACTAGGCTCAACCATAATAAAACGAATATGATTGAATAAAGGCTCTTTTTGGCTAGAAGTCATTATGTAGAGATTTGAAAATTTAGAATAATAGAATATTAAACAGTTGTTAGCCTTATAATAAACAAAGTTATTTTAGGGCTTCTTTTTAAGAATTACGGAAATTTATGCACCCGATGTTATTTACCGCTATCAAAGCGGCACGCCGTGCTGGCGACATTATCACCCGCGCTAGTCGCGATTTAGAGCGCGTGCAAGTTTCACGCAAAGGCCACAATGATTACGTTACTGAAGTGGATGAGGCCGTTGAGGAAGCAATTATAGAAGTTTTAGCCGATGCTTACCCTGATCATGCTTTTTTAGGAGAAGAATCAGGAGAACGCCAACCCGATTCCGCGAAGGTTGCTAAAGGGGGCGTAGAGTATCAATGGGTAATTGATCCACTAGACGGCACCACCAACTTCATTCATGGCTTTCCACATTATGCCGTATCTATTGCTGCACTGCACCGAGGGCAAGCTGCGCATGCGGTTATTTACGACCCCACTTCCAATGAGATTTTTACTGCAAGTCGCGGTAATGGCGCGTTTTTAGACGATAGACGTATACGAGTTTCCGAGCAGCGTAATTATCATGACGCATTAATTGGTGCTCATGTAAGTGGCTCAGGTGGTGCATTAACCACAACTTCCTCTTTTACGAGTCTTCTGACGGAGTGTGCCGCTGTGCGTCGTACGGGTTCAACTGTTTTGGATTTGGTGTATGTAGCCTCCGGCCGCTTGGATGGTTTTTGTGCTACAAACCTCAAACCGTGGGATATGGCTGCAGGGGCTTTAATTGCTACTGAAGCAGGTGCTTTGGTGGGTGACTTTGAAGGTGAGCAAAGTTGGTATGAGACCGGCTCTATCTTAGTAGCCACTCCTAAGTTATTTCCGCAAATGATTATGCATTTGCAAGCATAGATGTTTTAGGCCACTGTTTGGACGGTGGCTTTTTTTATTTTCAGTCTTACACGGAGCCCCTTAAATGGAGTGGATTGCGGACCCAACAGCCTGGGCTGGGTTATTAACGCTAGTTATTTTAGAAATAGTTCTTGGCATTGATAACTTAATTTTTATTGCAATTTTAGCCGATAAACTACCCCCGCATCAGCGTGATAAAGCACGTGTTATTGGTTTGAGTTTAGCGCTATTAATGCGTTTAGGCTTATTGACTGTTATGTCATGGCTGATTGCGCTAACGGCGCCCTGGATTACGTTATTTGGGCATACTTTCTCTGGTCGAGATGTGATTTTGATCATAGGGGGCTTATTTTTGCTTTTTAAAGGCACCTTAGAGTTACATGAACGCTTAGATCCAAGAGTGCAGCATGCTTCAGGCTCCCGTATGTATGCGGGTTTTTGGGTTATTGTTACGCAAATTGTTATTTTAGATGCGGTGTTCTCCATTGATGCGGTAATTACTGCGGTAGGGATGGTGAATCATCTGCCCATTATGATGATAGCCGTCACCATTGCGATGGCCTTAATGATCGTGGCTTCTAAACCCTTAACTAGTTTTGTAAATAAGCATCCTACCGTGGTTATTCTCTGTTTGGGCTTTTTGCTCATGATTGGGTTTTCATTATTGGCTGAAGGCTATGGCTATGAGGTGCCTAAAGGGTATTTATACGCCGCTATTACCTTCTCTGTGCTCATAGAGTCGTTTAATCACATTGCCCGTAGAAATCAGCGTAAAGCCGAAGCACGTAGACCTATGCGGGAACGTACCGCCGATACAGTTTTACGTCTATTAGGCAGACGTCCCATCACAGAGATGGAAATGGCGACAGAAAATGATGCCTTACAGCCGCATGATCCTAGTTTGGTTTTTGGGGCTGAAGAGCGCAATATGGTGAGCGGAGTGCTCACCTTATCAGAGCGTAATGTGCGTTCTATCATGACACCGCGTAATGACGTCACTTGGATTAATATCGAAGACTCTATGGAAGATCTCAAAGCTTACATAGATCAAGAGCCGCATAGTTATTTGCCTGTTTGCCGCGCTAGCCTAGATGAGGTGATAGGCATTGGTCAAGCGAAAGAGCTGATTGCCGATTTAATTACCCATAGTCGCATTGATATCAGTAAATTACGTGAACCGGTGGTGGTGCATGAGTCCATAGGTATTTTGCAGCTAATGGAGTTATTTAAAGAAACGCGAGGGCAGCTAGCTTTAGTTACCGATGAATTTGGTGCCATTGAAGGCGTGGTCACCCCTATAGATATTTTTGAAGCTATTGCGGGTGAGTTTCCTGATGAAGATGAGATTCCAGATATTGCTATCTTAGATGAGACGCACTGGTTGGTTGACGGTGCTGCAGATTTACATCACCTAGAGCAAATTTTAGAAATTGATGGTTTAGTGGATGAAAGCGAGGAGTATTCCACTTTAGCGGGGTACTTGCTTGAACGTTTTGGAGCTCTGCCGCAACCTGATGATAGCTGTGAATTAGAGTGGGGGCCTTATCTCTTTAGGTTTATTGTCAAAGAGCTAGAAAATCGCCGTATTGCCAGCGTAACTATTGAGCGCGAACGTATAGAACCGGAGCCTTATGCGGAAGAGTCCCACGATTAGTGTAGATTAGTGTATAGACTTAGGTAATTATTATTTATGGTTTTTTAGCTGGAAACGAAGAGTGGGCTGATGCAGGCGGTGTAAGGCTATATGTCCATTTGCCTCTAAGGCGAGCCAGCCTGCACGAGTGGGCTCGCTGTGATCGTATTCCCAGTCAGGTAACACTATACGGCTGAATGCATGGCCTGCAGCATTGTGCATCCTATGGATGGCAGGCCTATGGGTGTGACCATGAACTAAAACGCGTTGTTTATGCTGCTCCAAGAGTTGAATGCAGCTGCTTTCGTTCACATCGCTAATGGCGTAATTTACTGTATTTTTCTGAGTATTTGCGCTTTTTTTGCGTAAACCTCCAGCAATGCGTTGACGCCAAAGTATGGGTAATTTTAAAAAAAGCTTCTGTATTTTTTTATTGCGTACTTTACGTCTAAAGGCTTGATAGCTTTTATCATCTGTGCAGAGCTCATCGCCATGAGTGAGTACGATGTGGTGATGATCAGTCTGTAAAAGAATTTGATCCTCAAGCATATGCGCCCCCACATAGTGTGCAAAACGGGCATCTAATAAAAAATCTCTATTACCGCGCATAAAGTAAATAGGCAAATCTAAGGCGGTATTTCTAAAGTGATAAATGGCGAGCGCTAACCAAGGGGGGGGATCTATAGCCAGATCGGACCCTATCCAAGCATTGAAAATATCACCACATAAGATAAGGGCCTTGGCGTTGTGTTTGGCTTGCGTTAAAAACTGATAAAAGGCGTTAGCCGTTTTGGGGTTATGTGGCCCCAAATGCATATCAGCAGCAAGCCAAACTTCACCGTGCAGTTGTAATTTACTCAACAACACTGGCGGATTCGATAATTAAATCTTCCACCGGCACATCTTGGTGGAACCCTTTGCTACCTGTTTTAACGCTTTTGAGGCTATCTACCACGTCTTTGCCTTCCACTACTTTACCGAAAACAGCATAACCCCAGCCGTTAGGAGTGGGGTTCGTGTGATTAAGGAAGTCGTTATTGGCGACGTTAATGAAAAATTGCGCGGTAGCAGAGTGCGGGTCGCTAGTGCGAGCCATGGCTACCGTATAAGCATCATTTTTCAAACCGTTATTGGCCTCGTTTTCAACGGGGTCATTGGTGTTTTTTTGTGCCATGCCTGGCTCAAAACCACCGCCTTGTACCATGAAATTAGGAATCACACGATGAAAAATCGTACCATCATAAAATCCAGCATTTACATAGTTTAAAAAGTTTTCTACGGTTTTAGGGGCTTTTTCAGCATCTAGTTCTAAGGTGATGTCACCTTTGTTAGTGTGTAATAAAACTTGAGGATTTGTGCTCATAGTAATGCCTTCTTGTGAGGATGAGTTTGCTGCTTGTGCGCTTGGAACTATAAATGTAGCCAGCGTAAATAGAAAGGTAAGCAGAAAAATAAGCGTACGCGGTAAGCGCAAAGCTTGTTTTATAGTGAAATTATTCATGAATGTAAAGGATTCCTTATATTAAACTAGGGTTGCAAGATGTATTGCGTATCTTGAGAGCGCTGAGCATCGCCGGCTTTTTTAAATGATTCGTGCGCCAGCATTAATTGTAATTCACCTTGGTTTTTTAGGGCGAGGTTGTAATTAGGATTAGCTAATAAGGCCATGTTTAAAGCTTCTTTTGCTAAGCCGAGTTTATTTTGACGCATGTACTCTGCTGCCAAGTTATTCCAAGGCTCGGGCAGTTCAGGGTAAAAAATCGTAAGCTGCCTATACGACTCAATGGCGTCATTAGAAAGCCCTAATTGTGATTGGGCGCGGCCTTGTAAAAAGAGTAATTGTACGTCTACGTTTATTTCGGCATTGTCTTCCCGCTCTTGAAGGCGTTTTTGAATAGCCTCTAAAGCCTCTTGGTTTTGACCGTTATTTAGCATTTGAGTAATACGGTCTGTGATATCTTTAGGGGTTAAAGCCAAAGAGGTATCAATTTTTGGGGTTAAGGCATCGAGCACGTTCATCAAAGGTTGCCAGCCACGAGTGGGGGCAGTTTGTGTTTGTGCTTGCACAGGAGCTAAATAAAATAGCACCATAAAAAAGCAAAGCAGCATGCTAAAGCAATAAACTGGGGTAGTTCGTTTTTGCACGAGCAATCCTTACAATAAAATTATAGACGACACAGCTAGGTATAGCCTTGTTATACTTACTAATTACTTATTTTAGCCATTTATTTACAGAATAAACCCTTTATGTTGCGTATTTATAGTTCTCTGTCGCGTACCAAAGCTCTTTTTGAACCTATTGAGCCAGGAAAAGTCCGCATGTATGTGTGTGGTATGACGGTGTATGACTTCTGTCATTTGGGTCATGCTCGTATGCTGGTGAGCTTTGATGTCATACAGCGCTGGCTGCGCACCATGGGGTATCAAGTGAAGTATGTACGTAATATTACAGACATAGACGATAAAATTATTCGTCGTGCGGTAGAGCGTAACGTGCCCATGAAAGAAGTGACGTCTTTTTATATTGATGCTATGCATGCGGATGAAAAAGCCTTAAACGTACAGTCCCCGGATTTTGAGCCACGCGCTACTGAACACGTAGGCGATATGCTTGGCATTATAAAGCTGCTTGAAGATAAAGATTTAGCCTATCAAGGCGAAGATGGCGATGTGAATTATGCTGTGCGCCAATTTCCCGATTACGGTAAATTATCCGGTAAATCTTTAGACGGTTTGCGTGCGGGTCAACGAGTTGCTGTATCGGCTGGTAAACGTGACCCGCTTGATTTTGTACTTTGGAAAGCCGCCAAAGACGATGAGCCCGCAGAGTCTAAGTGGGAGTCGCCTTATGGTTTGGGTCGGCCGGGTTGGCATATTGAGTGTTCAGCCATGTCTAATGCTTTATTAGGTATGCCCCTAGATATACATGGGGGTGGGCCAGACTTAAAGTTTCCACACCATGAAAATGAAATAGCGCAGTCTGAAGGCGCGTTTGGCGGTGAAATGGCTTCTGTTTGGATGCATTGCGGCTCTTTAATGGTAGATGACGATAAAATGTCGAAGTCTTTAGGTAATTTTCACACCATTCGAGAAACCGTCTCCCAAACCGCTGATGAAACGCAAGCTTCTTACGAGGTAAATCCGCGTGAAGCCGAAATGCTACGTTTTTTCATTGTGCGGAATCACTATCGTAGTACCCAGAATTACAATCCAGATAATTTATTCGATGCCCAGCAAGCCTTAGATCGTCTCTATCAAACGTTGGCTACTATTACTCCAGCTAAGTACGATGGGATTAACTGGGACAGCGATTACGCCATGCGTTTTCGCGAAGCCATGAATGATGATTTCAATACAGCAGGTGCGGTAGCGGTATTGTTTGAGATTTCTAATCAAGCAAATCGTGAAAAATCAGCCGAGTTAAGTGCTGAGTTAAAGGCCTTAGGTGGTGTGTTAGGATTACTGCAAACGGATCCACACGTGTATCTACGCTCAGCATCCCGCTATTTGCGTGACGCTGTACAAGGCGAAACGCACTTAACTGAAGCACAAATTGATGTCCTTATTGACCAACGTCAACAAGCTAAAGATATCAGAGACTTTGCCGCTGCAGACGCTATCCGCGATCAATTACGTGCCCAAGGGGTAGAGCTAGAAGATAAATCAGGTGGTCTCACGCAGTGGCGTAGAGCTTAATCCTGATCCTAAAAATATCGCTATACTTTTGTAAACTTTACGTAACCTTAATACGAGCTAAGACTAATGCGAAATACATTCTTAGAGTTTGAGCAACCCATTGCCGAACTCGAACAAAAAATAGACGAGCTGCGCTTCGTACAAACTGACTCCGCTGTGGATATTTCAGAAGAAGTTAATCGTCTACAGCAAAAAAGTCAGACCTTGGCGCGTAATATTTATTCTAAATTAACGCCTTGGCAAACTGCCCTAGTAGCGCGCCACCCCCAACGCCCTTATACCCTAGACTATGTACGTGAGATTTTCACTGATTTTCATGAGTTGCATGGCGACCGAATGTATGCGGATGATAAAGCTATTGTAGGAGGTCTGGCTCGTTTTAATGGCACTCCTTGTATGGTGATTGGTCATCAAAAAGGGCGAGACACTAAAGAGCGAGCTTTGCGTAACTTTGGTATGCCCCGTCCAGAAGGTTACCGTAAAGCCTTGCGCTTAATGCGCTTGGCTGAGAAGTTCCAGTTACCGGTGTTTACCTTTATTGATACCCCCGGTGCTTATCCGGGTGTAGGTGCAGAAGAACGTGGCCAATCTGAGGCCATTGGTCATAATCTTTACGCCATGGCAGAGTTAAAAGTCCCTATTATCTCTACTATTATTGGCGAAGGTGGCTCGGGCGGAGCCTTAGCTATTGCTGTGGGTGATGTGGTGCTTATGTTGCAGTATGCTACCTATGCAGTGATTTCCCCTGAAGGCTGTGCATCTATTTTATGGCGTAGTTCTGATAAGGCATCTACCGCTGCTGAAGCCTTAGCGATTACGGCAGATCGATTAAAAGGGTTTGAGCTCATTGACCGCATTGTGAATGAGCCGGTAGGGGGTGCTCACCGAGATCCTGTCACTATGGCGCGTCAACTAAGTCGGGCGTTGGCTGATTCCTTACGCCAAGTATCTGGTTTATCTGTAGATCAATTACGTGCACAACGTTTAGAGCGATTGTTGTCTTATGGACGCTATCAAGAAGCCCGTAGTTAATCCTGCCTCACGTTTTATCCCTACTGCTCTTATTAAGTCCATTGTTAATAAAAAAATAATGGGTGCGTTGCGTCAATTAACTGCTGATACAGCAGCCACACAGTTTGCGGTGGCGTGTAGTGGCGGGGTTGACTCTGCCATGCTGGCTTTACATGCTGCTTTATGGGCACGAGAGCAAGAGCATACCCTGCATTTATTTCATGTGCATCATGGCTTACAGCAGCGAGCTGAAGGCTGGGTGCAACATGTGCATCACTTGGCTGAGCGTCTAGGGGTGCCTTGTCATACAGTACGTGTAAATGTGGATTTAACTCGTGGTGATGGAATGGAGTCTGCTGCGCGTAATGCGCGTTATCAGGCTTTTGTGCAGCTGGCTGAGTTTACTGGCGTACAGCATGTGTTTTTAGGTCATCATCAAGACGATCAAGCGGAAACGGTATTGTTACGATTGCTACGTGGTGCGGGGCCTACTGGTATGGGCGCCATGCTGCCTAGTATGCAGCGTGAAGGCATATATTATTTACGCCCTTTATTGGAAGTGTCACGTGCTGACTTAATCGCGGTTGCTGAGCAGTTTGCTCAGGTGGCCGATTGGAAACCCGTATGGGATCCGACTAATCTTCAAGATGATTACACCAGAGGGGCTTTACGTGAGCGCCTGACACCCCATTTAAATGAACGTTGGCCTGGATGGCAGCGTATTTTAGGCCGTCATGCTCAGCAAAGCCAAGAGGCAGCTGAGATTTTAGATGAAGTTGCTGCTGAAGAGTTGACATCGCTGGATTTCAACAGCACAGATCAGAGTTTTGATTTAGCTTTATGGCGAAAACTTAGTGCAGCACGGCAAACTCTAGTGGTACGCTATTGGTTAGCCCAGCAGGGCTTGAAAATGCCTACCCAAGCTCGTTTACATGATATGTTACGCCAAATGCGGCAGTTGCATGCCTTAGGTTTTGATAGGCAAATGCGCATAAAACATGGTGAAGCTTATGTGTGTTGTAGGCGCGGCCGTGTTTTTCTCTCTTTTTCAACTACTTAAAAATTTATGTCGATAATCGTACAGAAATATGGCGGCACATCGATGGGCTCAGTAGAGCGCATTAAAAATGTGGCTCGCCGCGTTGCCAAATGGCACAAAGCAGGACACCAAGTGGTGGTGGTTCCATCCGCCATGTCGGGTGAAACCAATCGTTTGCTAGGCTTGGCCTCGGAGATTTCTGCCCACCCGGATGCGCGTGAGCAAGACATGCTAGCAGCTACGGGCGAGCAGGCAAGTAGTTCATTACTCGCTATGGCGTTAATTGAGCAAGGTATAGAGGCGCGCAGCTATGCGGGCTGGCAAGTGCCAGTGCAAACGGATTCCTCCCATACTCGTGCACGTATTAAATCAATAGACCCCGAGCGCGTACAAGCTGACTTAGACGCAGGTCGTGTGGTGATCGTAACGGGATTCCAAGGTATAGATAGTAACGGTAATATCACTACCTTAGGACGTGGTGGTTCAGACACCTCAGCAGTTGCCATGGCTGCGGCCCTAAAGGCCGATGAATGTTTGATTTTTACTGATGTGGATGGGGTTTATACCACTGATCCACGCGTGGTGCCCGAAGCCCGTCGTATGGGGGTAATTTCCTTTGAGGAAATGCTGGAGCTGGCCTCTTTAGGCTCTAAAATTTTACAAATACGTTCGGTGGAATTTGCTGGTAAATACCGAGTTCCCGTTCGTGTTTTATCGTCTTTAACTGATCCTGATTTGCCCATAGACGAAGAAGACTCTTCGGGCACGCTTATTACCTTCGAGGAAGATACAAAAATGGAAGCTGCTCTTGTTTCTGGTATTGCTTTTAGCCGCGATGAGGCCAAATTCACATTACGTGCGGTACCTGATACCCCAGGTGTGGCGTACTCTATTTTAGGCCCTATTGCAGAGGCCAATATAGATGTGGATATGATTTTGCAAAACCTTTCTGTACAAGGCACCACAGATTTTTCCTTTACGGTGGGTCGTGCAGATGCGGAGCGCACAGAAGAGCTATTAAAAAACACCATTGGTCCCGCTGTAGGAGCTGGTGAAATCGTGGCGGATTCCAAAGTGTGTAAGGTGTCTATTGTGGGCATTGGCATGCGTAGTCATGCGGGTGTGGCCAGTAAAATGTTCCGTGCGCTCTCTGAAGAAGGCATTAATATCCAAATGATCAGCACCAGTGAAATCAAAACTTCAGTGGTAATTGATGATAAATACATGGAGCTCGCTGTACGTACTTTGCATCGCGTGTTTGAACTGGATCAGACGCCAAATAATCCCTAAAAAATTTAGTTTGGCTAGGGCTAGCTTTTTGAATTAAAGCTATGCTATAGTATTCTCTTTACACGGAGATGTGGCCGAGAGGTTGAAGGTACTCCCCTGCTAAGGGAGCATGCGGCTTAAACCGCATCGAGGGTTCGAATCCCTCCATCTCCGCCAGATTTTAAAGCCCTTGCATTTAATTAATGCAGGGGCTTTTTTTCGTCTTAAGGTAGTAGTATGGTAGGAATATCTTAGATGCTTTGGGTAATGATTTGATTGATGTATTTTCAACCTATCTTTATGGGCTCAAGTTTATTGCTATTGCTTTAGCAGTAGCTATGATTATTAGCGGTATAGACGATCTTTTTATCGATATTGCTTATTGGGTTCGTCGTGTCTTTCGATTTGTAACTATTTATAGCCATCGTGATTATATGGGCTATGAAGAGCTCTATAAACCAGATGAAAAACCTCTAGCCATTATGATTCCAGCATGGCAGGAAACAGGGGTGATAGGTAATATGGCACAACTGGCTGCCAGTACGCTTGATTATGAGAATTATCATATCTTTGTTGGCACGTACCCTAATGATCCAGATACCCAGAAAGATGTGGATGAGGTTTGTGCACGTTTTCCCAATGTCCATAAGGTGGTTTGCGCGCGCCCAGGTCCAACGAGTAAAGCGGATTGCTTAAATAATATTTTAGATGCGATTTTGCAATTTGAAATCAGCGCTAATTTTGAATTTTCTGGTTTTATTTTACACGATGCCGAGGATGTGCTTTCACCCCTAGAGTTACGGTTATTTAATTTTCTTGTTGATCGAAAAGATTTAATCCAAATACCTGTATACCCTTTTGAGCGTAAGTGGACTAATTTCACTAGTCAGTCGTATTTAGATGAGTTCTCTGAATTGCACGGTAAAGACGTTCCTATACGTGAGGCGCTAGCAGGGCAGGTGCCTAGTGCGGGGGTTGGGACTTGCTTTAGCCGTAGAGCCATAGTGGCTTTATTGCTTGATGGGGATGGGATTGCTTTTGATGTACAAAGTCTTACTGAAGACTACGATATAGGTTTTCGTCTCAAAGAAAAAGGGATGGAGGGAATATTTGCTCGTTTTTCTGTTATAGATGAGGCTGCTTTAACAGCTAAAAGAAAAACCTTTCAAGGAAAACGAGCATCAAACGTGATTTGTGTACGTGAGTATTTTCCCGATACGTTTAAAACAGCAGTAAGACAAAAGTCTCGTTGGATTATAGGGATTGTTTTTCAAGGCTATAAAACCCATGGTTGGACTAAAAGTCTAACTTTGAACTATTTTTTGTGGCGTGATAGAAAAGGTTTATTCAGTAATTTTACAAGTTTTATGGCCATGTTGGTCATGTTTCAACTTGTATTGCTTTGGTTGTATCAGACATTTTGGCCGGATGCCTGGCAGTTCCTCTCAATATTTACCAGTGACCCATGGTTAGTGACTTTGCTATGGATTAATCTTGGGTTAATGATTAATCGGATTTTTCAACGGGTTTTTTTTGTCACGTCCTATTACGGGTTGGGGCAAGGGGTTTTATCAATATTACGCCTCTTTTGGGGTAACACCATTAATTTCATGGCAAATTGGCGCGCCTTATTACAAGTGTTGCAACAAGGTGATCCGCGTCGCGTGGCTTGGGATAAAACTACCCATGATTTTCCAAGTATTGTGGGTGAGAATCGAGCGTTACGGCCTTTAGGACAGATTTTAATTGATCATAAATGGATTACGGAGCAAGAATTAGCTGATGCCTTACTCTATCCTGTACCTGGTTTGCGTTTGGGAGGTGTTTTAATTACGCGCCGTTTAGTAACACCTCGGCAATTAGCTGCAGCATTAGCCGAACAAAACGGTGTTAAATTTGAAGAAATAAATCCATCTGAAATTTCCGCATCTTTAATTAATAAGATACCCGCAAGGATTGCTTTGCACTATGGCATATTGCCCATAGACGAAGAGCATGGAGTATTGAAAGTAGCAAGTGAAAATGGCATTGACCCAGTTTCTTTAGCGGCGTTAGCACGTAAAGTGCAAACTCCTATTCAATATGTGATTGTGCCTAGAGGTCAAGTGGTCGTGGGATTACGTCACTGGTATGCACGTCAAAAAAATGAAAACCCTAAAGCCTTATTAAAAAAGGCGGTAAATCATGCTTGGCTCACCTCAGAGCAGGCAGCCGAGTTGTGGGAAGAGTATGTTTCTGAGCAGTTCCTTTTTACAGAGATACTGGTTTCACTTGGGCAGATTAATAGTTCTTCCATGAGTGCACTTTTATTACGTCATGAGCGTACAGACTTACCTTTAGGCATGTTTTTAGTGACTGAAGGAGTGATTACGCAAGAGGTATTAGATAGAGCCTTAGCACGACAAAAAGAATTGCAAGTATCGATGCAAACATTATTAAAACAAGCTGGATTGTCTTCTGGTCAAGTTTCTGAGCTTGAAAAAATTGAGAGTGACGTATGAAAAAGTTCAGGGCTATGCTTTTCTGGTGTTTAGTTAGCGGATTGTTGTTATTCACGTTCACTTTAAAAGTAGCCATTGCAGAGGCAAAAACAGGCACCAGTGCAGAGGAGCTAGGCGTAAGTAGTTATCAACATTTTGTCATTTATCCGCATTTAGAAAAAGCGTTGAAAGCTCAAGAAAACGATAACGAAGGCGTTGCTTTACAAGAGTTCGAGCATATTCATAAGCTGGCGCCAGAAAGTATCCCGTTAATCATATATTTGGTAGAAGCTTATCGTTACTTTGATCACGATGAGCGTGCGCGTGCGATGTTACTAGAGCAGCTAAAACGACATCCTCAAGATGCTAGATTACAAAAGCAATTGAACGCATTACCAAAAGTTGTGGAACCCATCACAAACCTAGCCGAATTACGCCAGCAACAGCATCGTTGTGATGCAGAGCCAAGCACGGAATGTAGAAGCGAGGTAGGGCAAAACGCGTTGCGTCTAGGGGCCTTAGATATTGCACTTGACCAGTTAGCGGATTCCAATTTTAAAGAGCAGCCTCAAGCCCAAGCCTTGGAAAAAGACATTGCACAGCGGGCTATTACTCTACAGCAATGGCCCATGGTTGATGAGGTGTTTAGTCGCATTCAAAAAGAAGGTAAACGTAAGTTGAACCCTCAGGAGTTAAATCAATGGTTTAATGCTCTGCTCTTAGGGCAATTAGATCAGCGATTGTTAGCATTACAGTCTGAAGGGGTGTTTGATAGTCCAGCTGAAAAAATAGCGTATGCCACCACCTTATTAGAACGAGCAAAGTCAGACCAGTTAGCACAGTATTTAGCGAGTAATGCGCCTGATTTTGAAACGGCAGAGCAAGAAAAAAGTTGGTTGTATTTATTATCAAATTACCACTCAGACCCGTATCAGGCCTTAGTGCAACAGACAATCCAATTTTCTGAGAATCAACGTTTTGTGACGGGTGAAACCTTACCTATCGCATTAAAAAATCAAGACTATCGTCTTGCACAAAACCTCTTGAAAGCCTTGCCTGAAAATAGCTATTTAGCAGAGCGCTATGCGTTGAGTCTTGCCACTCATAATCAAGCAGAAACCTTGCGCGTAGCACGTGAGCTTTATAAGCAAAACCCATCCGATCTTAACTATTTAGATCAGCTGTCTTGGCAGTTAATGCAGTCTGGGAAAACGCAGGAGGCGGCTCGTTTATTAGCGAATCGCTATCCATTTGCAGATAAGAGAAATCAAGCACTTACAAAAGGTTTAATGCTGAGGTTATCAGATTTAGTGGCTGCGTCTCCAAACGCCATTACAGCAGAACAAAAAGAGCGATTAGTAAAACCCTTAGCCACTGCTGAGTTAAGGCAATTTCAAAGCACCTTGTCTTGGTTTGCGAATAATTGTGCTGCAACTGTAGCGTTATTAGAGGATTTTTCATCTAGCTATGAGGCGCAGACGTGGCAGATATTGGGGGATTGTTATCGAGATGCGTTTCCAGGGTTAGCGCTTTATGCATACCAGCAAGCAGAGTCACGTAAGAAAGAGGAATACAACCATCGTGCGGTGGCTTATCAAGCTTATGAAGTCGAAGATTACCAAGAGGCCTTGAGAGCGTGGCAGTCGATTGACACTCATGTAATGAGCAACGAGGACTTGAAAGCGGCTACGCAGACGGCCCAAGTGGCTAATGATAGCGCGGCAAGAGATCTATGGTTACTAGAACAGAAAAAACGAGGCTTAGATAACACGGAACATTATTGGTGGCTACATGCCCAACGGTATTTGCCAAATCAGCCGGAGTTAGCCTTGGCAGACCTTAGTCGTGCCATTCTAGCAAAGCCTACAGTACGAGCTTACAGTTCTCGTAGTGCCGTCTACCGTCAGTTAGATAAATTAGATGAAGCCATTGCAGATCTAGAGCAAAGTATTTTTTTAGAGCCTGATAATAAACAGTTACAAGCCGCGCTGGGCTATGCCTTATGGGATAAAAAAGAGTTCATGGCCTCCAAAAAGGCTCATGAGAGTGCACTGGAGGCCATGCCGGATGATGTGGCTTTGCTCAAGCAGTTAACGTATGTGAATCAACGGCTAGATGATGTGCTGAGTACGCAGCACTATGCACGTCAGGTTATTGATTCCATCAATTATGTATCTGAAGTGGAGCCATTAAGCTTAGAAGAAAATCAAACTCTTTTTGATTTTCGGCGCATGCATGAGGATGTGGCTCGCCGCTGGACAGGTAATGCCGATATGTCTGTGGGTTTAAATTCGGGCAGTGTGGGCGCTGCAAACCCAACCACAGCAGTGGCACCAAATAAAAGTTATCGTAGTTTTGGGCAAATAGAAGTTGATTACCGCTTAGGACGTAATCAGCTCATTGAAGGGGATCTTATTTCTTTGTACAGCCGAGTTTTTGCTGATACGGGCGAAGCGGGTAAGATGCTGCCTGTTAAAGACCCTGTGTTAGGAGTGGGTGTGCGCTGGAAACCGTTACGGGATTCGATTTTCTTTATAGCGCTTGAGCAACAACAACCGCTAAACAGACAGGGCAACTCAGATACGATGGTAAGAGTGAGTACCTCCTTTCTTAACGGTGGGCGTTTTAGTGATGAATGGCATCCAAATGGTGTGGGGTGGTTAGCGCAAAATCTCTATTTAGACGGAGCCTATTATTTAAGAAGTAATGTGCAGGCTTGGACTGCAGATTATAGACTTAGCTGGCATCATAAACTGATGAATGGGCAGACGCTTGAGCCGTATGCACGTGTGCAAAGTAATGGCTATCGAAGTAAAGGCTCTACCCAGGGGGGGCAGTTTATGGGGCTAGGAGTGCGCTGGAATATTTGGTTAGGGGAGACGCAATACAACGCGTGGCCCCATAAAGTCAGTGTGGGTTTAGAGTATCAGCGTACACTCAACACCATTAACCAACCTAAAGGAAGGCGTAATAATGCATTCTTCACTTTGGGAGTGAGTTGGTAATGAATAAATTACGATCCTTATTTTCATTATTTTTACTGTTTTTTTTGCTCAGTCCTTTATCGCTATATGCGATGAATGGAATTATTTGGCAGCCTCATGATAAGGATTTATCTATTTCAACCGCCAAATGGCAAGCGTTAATGCAAAAAGTGCGGTTAGAGGGATTTGATACCTTTGTAGTACAGTGGACGCGTTATGGTGATAGCTTTTCAACGCCGGAGCGTAGAGAGCTGCTTCAGGATAAAGTAGAGAGTGCTCGCAAGGCAGGTTTAAAGATAATTCTAGGCTTATACATGGACCCGGCGTTTTTTGATCGTCAAAAACAACCCGCTACCGCCTTAAATAATTACCTCAATCGCTTACGTGTTTTAGACGTAAAACAAGTTCAACTTTGGCGAGAGACACTAGGTTTTGAAACAGATGGTTGGTATATGAGCGCCGAAATTGATGATCTAAATTGGCGAGATAGGTCTAGACGTCAGCAGATGCTTATTTGGCTTAAAGAAACAAGGCAGCAAATTAAACAGTACTCCGAACAGCCTGTTTATATTAGTAGTTTTTTTACTGGAAAAATGACACCCGCATCATATAGTGCTTTAGTTGCAGAAATACAAGCCATAGGTCTTAGAGTCTGGGTGCAAGATGGAGGTGGTGTTAATACACTTACGGCTAACCAAAGAAATCTTTACTTGGATAGTGTGACTGCCAGTGGAGTTGTTTACGAGCTTTTTACTATGCATCAGGGAGAGGTTTTTAGTGCCTCCACTAAATCGGATATAGAGCTTAAAGAATTATTAGTACAACGCCCAGCTTATTTTGAAGACCGTCTTTACTTCTCTTTACGTTATTTGCCTAGTAGTGCCGGAGTGTTAGAGATCGATAAGCACGAAGAGTAAAAATAACTCAAAGGTTAAAAATGAAAGTTTTAATTGTCTTTGGTACCAGGCCTGAAGCCATTAAAATGGCTCCTCTTATACTGGAAATGAGTAAGCGTACTGACATTGATTTGAAAGTATGCGTAACCGCTCAGCACAGAGAGATATTAGATAAGGTTCTCACTCTTTTTAATATTGAGCCCGACTATGATCTTAATATTATGAAGCATGGGCAAACCTTAGAAAGTTTGACAGTGGAACTATTACCTAAGCTGACGGAAGTGATGCGAACCTTTAATCCTAATATTGTGCTCGTACATGGAGATACCACCACCTCTTTTCTTGCCAGTTTGAGTGCTTTTTATTTGAAAGTCCCTGTAGGGCATGTTGAAGCAGGTCTAAGAACCTATGATCTGTCTTCTCCTTGGCCCGAGGAAGGGAATAGAAGATTAACAGGTGTATTAAGTCGTTTGCATTTTGCGCCTACTGAAAATGCAAAACAAAATTTACTCCAAGAGCATGTTGCAAGTAAAGATATAGTAGTTACGGGTAATACGGTAATTGATGCCTTGTTTTTAGTTAAAGAGAAACTAAAAAACACAGACAGAAAACTAGAAATGGAGCGGGCTTTCCCATTTCTAAAAAACGATCCCAAAATGGTGCTTATCACCGTTCATCGACGTGAAAACCATGGCGAGCCCATTCAGGCGATTGCTCAGGCAATAAAACAATTATCACAAAAATACCCCGATGTGATTTTTGTACTGCCGGTACATCCAAACCCTGCGGTACGAATTCCCTTACATACTGTTTTATCAAATAGTAGTAATATTCATTTAATTGAACCTCAAGATTATGTTCCTTTTGTTTATTTAATGACAAAATCAGATTTTATTTTGAGTGATTCGGGTGGTATACAAGAAGAAGCGCCCGCTTTAGGGAAGCCAGTTTTATTATTGCGTAATACGACTGAACGTCCTGAAGCTGTGGAGGCAAAAGTTGTGGAATTAATAGGATCTGAGACCAGCACTATAGTCGAGCATTGTTCAAGACTTTTAGAAGATAGTGCCTATTATACGAAAATGTCTCAAGCGAAGAATCCTTACGGAGATGGTCACGCAGCGCAGCGGGTTACAGATTTTTTAATGTCAGTAAAAGAGACTTGTTGGTGAGGTAAATACTAAATTTTATCATTACATGAGGAGTCTAATATGACTAACCGCAGAAGTTTTTTAGGATACACTGCCGCGGCTATTGGTGCGATACCATTTAGTGGTGTAGCTTTGGCGCAGAATACCACCCCCTCTGAATCGACTAATAAAGCTGCGTCTGGTGCTGCCGCAGTTGCCGCTTCGGACTACGGTGCGTCAACCGCCAATGCCGAAATCGATGTCATCAGTCTACCTGCGCTAGAAAAGCCTTTCAAAGAAGCGATTCCGGAAGCCGGTTATGTGTTTGTTACAGGAGCTAAGGGCGATGAATGGACTCTACATGAAAACCGCCGCGCCATGAATGATTTCCGCATTGTGACCCATCGTTTGACAGGCGTTAGCCCCGAGGAGCTCGATCTCTCTATCGAACTCCTAGGTCACAAATTACCTTACCCGTTTTTCGTCGCCCCCATGGGTGCTCACGGTATGGTTCATGAAGAAGGTGAAGTTGCCACTGCGCGAGGTGCAGGCATGGCGGAAACCATCTACTGCTCGTCTGGTGCCTCGAACACAACGCTGGAGCAGATAGCGCAAGCCACTGATGGCCCAAAGTGGTTCCAGCTTTATTTTAATCAAGATGTAAATGTCACTAAATCATTGCTCAAGCGGGCAAAGGATGCGGGCTATTCGGCCATTGTATTGACCGCTGATGCGCTAGGGCCTGGGATGTCGGATCGTTTCCGGGAAATGGGCGTGCCATTTCGAAGTGACATGAACTTTGGTAATCACGATCCTGCTCATGGAGGTTCCGGCAATTTTTTTGCGCAGAAGGCGGCCCTAACCCCTGAAGATATCAAAATGATCAAGGACGAAACTGGACTGCCGGTGATCGTCAAGGGCATACTGCGTGCCGAAGATGTGGATCCGATCATCGCTGCCGGTGCAGACGCGATTCAAGTCTCCAATCACGGTGGGCGTCAGATTGATGGCGTACCGGCTGCGATTAGTGCGTTGCCATTGGTCGCTAAAGCTGTTGACGGCCGTGTGCCTATCATCATGGACAGTGGTATACGTCGTGGTGTTGATGTGATCCGCGCTCTGTGCATGGGTGCGACTTGCGTTGCGGTAGGCCGCCCGGTGTTGTACGGTCTGGGCGTTGGTGGTGCACCAGGAGTGAAATCGGTGTTGGATGCTTTGGCCGCCGAACTGCGTTCCGATATGCTGCTGACGGGAGCCCAATCGGTAGCTGATTTGGATGCATCTTACATTTCCGTCACTGGCCCAAGTGCCGAAATGCAGGAGGATTGACATATATCTCCACTAATTCATCTTAAAACTCAATAAAATTGGGCAATTATAAATTCGCATTAAAAGGAAAGTGTATGCACGCGCTATCCACACTACTCTCCAAAGGTACTGAGCAAGCCTATGCGCGGTTATCCAACTGAGGATGCTCTTGGTCGGCCCGAGCAGGGCTGGCGATTGCGTTTATATACTATTATTTTTGAAGCTGATACAGTAGCGGGTCGTCGTTTCGATCAGATGTTGTTTTTGCTGATTGGCCTGAGTCTGGTTGTTATCATGGCAGATAGCTTTGATCCATGGTCACACGATTACCGCTTCACTTTTTCAGTGCTTGAATGGAGCTTTACTCTGCTTTTTACGGTGGAGTACCTGCTAAGATTACTATGTGTAAAACGCCCCTGGCGTTACGCCACCAGTTTTTACGGAGTAGTAGATTTACTGGCGGTATTACCGACTTACGCCGCTTTCTTTTTTCCCGATTTGGCCTTCCTTATAGGCGTACGTACTCTGCGCTTGTTACGTATCTTTCGCGTTTTCAAAATGACGCACTTCATGAAAGAATACCTAATGCTAGCGCGTGCCCTGCGTGCCAGCTTTCGGAAGATTTTGGTGTTTTTATCGGTTGTATTACTGATAGTACTCGTAATGGGTACGATTATGTACGTAGTAGAAGGGCCTGCAAATGGTTTTAGCAATATTCCGGTGGCGGTGTACTGGGCTATTACTACCTTGACCACGGTGGGTTTTGGCGATATTACGCCACAAACGGGTTTAGGGCGCTTTATTGCCTCATTAATGATGATGTTAGGCTGGGGAGTATTGGCCGTGCCCACGGGGATTATTACTATGGAAATGACCATAGCACAGCGTGCCATGGCCAAGTTAGTGACCACACGCACGTGTCAGGAATGTTTAACTGAAGGGCACGAAGTGGATGCTAAATACTGTAAGCAGTGTGGTGTAAAGCTGCCTGAATATCAGAGAGATTCAGACTGATCTATGGTTTTATATAATTATTAAAGTATTAAAGGTGAAGGTTTTTAAAATGAAAAAAATTATTATTCTTGATTACGGTTATGACAACATAGAAGCCCTGTGTGAAACGATTGCCGACCAAGGCTTTGAGACAGAGGTTGCACCACGTAGTACTCCGTCTGCCGCAATTAGGGCAAATAATACTATTGCGGGCGTGATTCTTGCTGGTGGGCCATACACGGTTTATAGCGATGATATTAAAGGCGTGGATGCGGATTTGTTTAGTCTTAAAACGATACCTCTTTTAGGCTTAGGCCGAGGTATGCAGGTAATGATTGACTGTCTTGGTGGCACGGTCACCCCTGCCGGTTATCAATATGCACCCACGCCTTCAAAACTAACATTACATAATGTAGATAACGGGATCTTTACGGGCTTTGAAAAAGAAATGGTGAAACCACTTGGTTTTGATGCCAAGGTCTCCAAATTGCCCGAGGGCTTTAGTGTGCTGGCCAGTGGTAAGGAAGTGGAAAGTGGCGATGATCGTCCCTTTGGTGCGATTGAGTACCCAGAAAAGAAACTTTACGGCATTCAATATGTGGTAGATGTAAAAGCCGCTGAGGCAGATAAAAAAGCCATAGCTAATTTTTTAGCTCTTACAAATTAATTACACATAACCTAACAAATTATCATGGCAACTATTTGGTATACCTTAGTCGCTGAATTTTCAGACATTACCGATTTAAGTGATGCCGTGATTATTCTATTGAGGCTTTCTTTGGCTACTCTTTTGGGAGCGGCTATTGGTTATGAGCGAGAGCGTAGAGGTAAAGATGCTGGCTTACGCACGCATATGCTGGTGTCTTTAGGCGCCGCCATTTTTATTGTGGTGCCGGTGACCAGCAATATGGAAAGCGCTGATGTAAGCCGAGTTATGCAAGGCATCATATCTGGCGTGGGGTTTTTGGGTGCAGGCGCTATTATTAAACAAGGCAAAGATATCACGGTTACCGGACTCACTACTGCTGCGAGTATTTGGGTGGCTGCCGCCATTGGTATTGCAGCTGGGTACGGGCGTGAAGCCACTGCTGTAGCGAGTACCTTAGTGGCTTTATTTGTGCTTGCAGTATTGGGACGTTTAGAGAAAAGAAATAATAAAAACACGTAGTATCAAGCTTTTACATTTATTTTTTTATAGCTAAGTAGACTGGAAAGTAGCTATACGTAACGAAAATCTTTTCTATATTAAATTTAGCTAAGGAGCTCGTCGTGTCTAATCCAAAAAAACCAACGTCTACTCAATCACCTTATCCTCAAGGCAGCGGGGGTGAAACTCAGCAACGAGGCGGAGATACGCTAACCACGAATCACGGCGTAGCCATCTCAGATAATCAAAATTCATTAAAAATGGGCTCACAAGGTCCCACATTACTCGAAGATTTTGTTCTTAGAGAGAAGATATTTCACTTCGATCATGAACGTATTCCTGAGCGTATTGTTCATGCGCGTGGTACGGGAGCGCATGGTTATTTTGAGTGCACCCATCCTATTCCTGAATTGACTAAAGCCTCTTTGTTTCAAAAAAAAGGGGCGAAAATTCCCGTTTTTTGTCGCTTATCTACGGTAGCGGGTTCTAAAGGGTCCAAAGACACCCCTCGAGATGTACGGGGCTTTGCGGTTAAGTTTTATACCGAAGAAGGTAATTGGGATTTAGTGGGCAACAACATGCCCGTTTTTTTTATACAAGATG
This sequence comes from Paenalcaligenes sp. DL 309, assembly GCF_057475285.1. Lineage (NCBI taxonomy): Bacteria > Pseudomonadati > Pseudomonadota > Betaproteobacteria > Burkholderiales > Alcaligenaceae > Paenalcaligenes > Paenalcaligenes sp. DL 309. The sequence continues at coordinate 64,551 of NZ_JBYBKW010000002.1, read as the reverse complement.
CGATGAAGTTTCCAGATTTGATTCATGCCGTGAAACCAGAGGCTGATCGGGGCTTTCCGCAGGCAGCCTCTGCGCATGATACGTTTTGGGACTTTATTTCTTTAATGCCCGAGTCTACGCACACTGTGATGTGGTTGATGTCTGATCGCGCTATTCCTCGCTCTTTACGCATGATGGAAGGGTTTGGAGTGCATACTTTTGTACTAGAAAATGCAGAAGGTGAAACGAAGTTTGTTAAGTTTCACTGGAAACCCAAACAAGGTTTGCAGTCGACTCTGTGGGATGAGGCGGTGAAGATATCGGGGGCGGATTCGGACTATCATCGTAGAGATATGTTTGAAGCCATTGCAGCGGAACAATATCCAGAGTGGGAGTTAGGACTACAGGTTTTCGATGAGGCTTGGGCGAATCAGCAGCCTTATGATGTATTAGATGCCACGAAAATAATTCCTGAAGAGGATATTCCCGTTCAGGTGGTAGGGCGTATGGTGTTAAATAAATATCCTGACAATTTTTTTGCAGAAACAGAACAGGTAGCTTTTTTACCCACCAATATTGTTCCCGGCATTGATTTCTCGAATGATCCCTTATTACAAGGCCGGTTATTCTCTTACCTTGACACGCAGAAATCCCGTTTAGGTACCACCAACTTTCATCAAACCCCGATTAATGCCCCTAAGTGTCCCATGCATAACTTTCAGCGTGATGGCATGATGCAAACGCATCAATTTAAAGGGCGTGCCACTTATGAGCCTAATAGTTTAGATGAGGTAAATGAACCTACCGGACCGCGGGCTGTAGAGCATGGCTTTAAAACCGTTGCAAGTCACTCAGGCTCAGGGAAAGATAAACTGCGCGTACGTGCAGAAACCTTTGCGGATCATTTCACCCAACCCAGATTATTTTATCAATCACAAACGGACGTAGAGCAGCAGCACATGGTAGAGGCGTTTGTGTTTGAACTTTCCAAAGTGCAGTTAAATCACGTACGTCTACGTATGCTGGGGCAGTTGCAAAATGTGGATATGACTTTAGCTGTAAAAGTGGCGGAAGGCTTGGGCTTGGATTTACCAGAACGTATCACAGCAGCCAAAGAGCCCATTACCATGCCTGCATCAGATGCTTTATCTATCTTGAAACAAACGCCTCCTGTTGCAGGGCGCTCTTTAGGGTTGTTTGTGAGTGATGGGGCTGAGGCTTCTTTAGTCAATCAGCTACAAAAAGCCGCTAAGCAAGCCGGGGTAATGGTAAAAGTGATAGCAGAGAAAGTGGGCGGAGTGAATTTAAGCGATGGTCAACACTTAGCAGCTGATGAAAAAATAGAGGGCGCACCTTCTGTTTTATTTGACGGTATTGCACTGATCTTAACTCAATCAGAAGCGGATCGTTTAGCTAATAACAAAGCAGTGCAAGATTTTGTTTCCGATGCGTATGCGCATTTAAAAGCTATCGCTCACACAGGGGTAGCCGCTGCTTTGCTTAAACCGTTTCAAACACAAAATGATGCGTTCATCATTAATGTAGATAATGAAAAAAACGGAACCCATTTTATTAATCAGCTGGCGTCTCGTTATTGGGAAAGGAGTACTAAGCCATAAATAAACTTAAAAACCGCGCCCAGCCCGCCATTATTGTTTGCACCCAAGCCGTCTCTTGGTGCGTATAAGCCCAAAAAACCAATCCTACAAGGGTAAAAACAAAGGTCATGGACTTCTCAAACTCACCCGAACGCCACAAGCCACCAAAAATAGAAACACGTTTATGGGGCCAGAGCATAGGTACGCCCATGGGATTGGGAGCATCTGCCAAAATATGGGCTATAGCACCCACACAAACCCCTAAGGCAATCGCGGCGGGGTAGGGTTCAAGGTAATGGAAAGCGGCATACATTAATGCTAGCCAGAGTATAGGCCAGTGAGTAATGGTGCGGTGCGGTATCAATGTGCCTGTGCGCACTCCTTTTCTATAAGTGGGGATTTCAATCCAATCTGGCACGGTGGTTGAGGAGGCTGCAGCAATCCCTGCCAGAAGTTCTGCTGTATAGTTATAGCCTAATACATGCACTAAGGCCGCAGCAAAAAACCCTGCCCCTACGCCTGTTAATCGATGACCTTTTCCTGTCATTTTGTCTCAATAAATAAATCAAATACTAACTGGCTAAAAATCCAGTCTACTTCCATCCCAGTGTAGCAAATAGCCGCTGTCATTGGCTTGAAGGTTTAACAATACCTGACTAAGTCGGGCTGCAGTTTGCTGAGGGCTATAAAGCTTGTCTTGAGTTATATTGCGCTGAAAAGGGGCTGATAACTCGGTGTTTGTAGTGCCCGGATGGGTGGCTACCACTACGGTATTAGGGGCTTTACGCTGCCACTCTATAGCTAAATTTTTAATAAACATATTCAGGGCTGCTTTGCTCATGCGGTAACTATACCAACCGCCTAAACTATTATCGGTAATCGAACCTACCATGGCAGACAAAGACATCCATCGCAGTTCTGTGTTGCGACGCAGTAACGGTTGTAGTGCTTGAGCTAAATGTACATGCGCCAACACATTAACTTGGATATTGTTTAGGAAAAAATCATCAGTGAATTCAGTTAATGATTTTTCAGGGCCTTGTTGCTCTGTGTGCAGCAGACCAAAACAAACCATAACGGCATCAGGAAGAACTCCTTGTGCTTGTAGCCACTGTGTTATGAGCGAGATGTTTTTAGCATCAGTAATATCGGTTGTTAAATGGCTTTTTGAGCACGAGGATGGTTTTCTACCTATACTAAGTATTTCCACCCCTTGGGATTGCCAGTAAATCATTAACGCCTGTGCAATCCTACTACCACTTCCTGCAATTAAAATACGCTGCATATGAAAATCCTCCACACCTCTGATTGGCATTTGGGCCGTTCTTTGTACGGCAGAAAACGTTACGATGAGTTTGATGCTTTTTTGACTTGGCTGCTAGAGACCATAGATCAAGAGAAAATAGATGTTTTGTTAATAGCGGGAGATGTTTTTGATACCAGCACACCCAGTAACCGCGCCCAAGAGCAGTATTATCAGTTTTTATGGCGGGTATCGCAATCGTATTGCGATCATGTGGTGGTGATTGGTGGTAATCATGATTCTCCTTCCTTTTTAAACGCACCTAAAACGCTTTTAGAAGCATTGAATGTCTATGTGGTGGGGGCAATTACCGATGATCCGGCAGGTGAAGTGATTGTGCTTTATAAAAAGACTTGTAATACACCGCAGGCTATTATCTGTGCCGTGCCTTACTTACGTGATAAAGATATACGCACAGTGGCCGCAGGGGAAAGCAGTGATGATAAAAATAAAAAGCTTATAGCTGGGGTAAAACAACATTATGCGGATGTGGCTGCTATAGCGCAACAAAAACAAGAAGGGCTTTTGGCGGCAGGGCATACGGCCGTACCCATTATTGGTATGGGGCATTTATTTACCGCTGGTGGTAGTACTTTAGCGGATGATGGGGTACGAGAACTCTATGTGGGCTCCTTAGCCTATGTGGGGGCGGATGCGTTTCCTGAAGTGTTTGATTATGTGGCGCTAGGGCATTTGCATGTGCCACAACGCGTGGCTGGCACAGAGCATATTCGCTATTGTGGTTCACCCATACCGATGGGTTTTGGTGAAGCTAAACAGACTAAACAAGTCAACATATTGCAGTTTAATAGTCATAATCAGCCAGTGGTGCAGCCTTTGGCCATTCCCTGTTTTCAGCCCCTAGAGCGTATAGAAGGCGATCTGCCCCGTATACAATCTCAATTACAACAATTAAAAGTAGAAAACAGTCATGCATGGTTAGAGATTGAATACACGGGCGATGAAATTGCTAGTCATCTTAGTGATTTAGTGTTGCAGACCATAGAGGGCACCGCACTTGAGGTGCGGCGTATCCGAAATCTACGTACGGCACAGCAGGTTGTACAAAGTCAGCAAGCTGAGGAAACCTTAGAGGACTTAGACGTCAATGAGGTCTTTTTGCGCTGCTTAGATGCGTTTGAAGTGCCCGTAGAGCAACGTCCTGAACTTAAGTCTGCTTACAAAGACATAGTAACGGCGTTGTATGAGGAAGACGCTAAGGCAGAATAACATCATGAAAATACTTGAATTACGTTTTAAAAACCTCAACTCCTTATACGGGGAGTGGTTGATTGATTTCACCGATCCTGATTATGAAATGAACGGGATTTTTGCCTTAACAGGACCTACGGGAGCCGGTAAGTCCACGATACTAGACGCTATTTGCTTAGCTTTATACGGCGCTACACCACGCCTAGGGCGTATCACCGCTAATGCGAATGACATTATGTCTAGACAAACAGGCGAGTGTTTTGCCGAGGTGGTATTTGCTTCACAAGCGGGGCAGTTTAGATGCAGGTGGGACCAAAGACGGGCACGTAAGGCAGCTACAGGAAAGCTACAAACTCAAGAACATCAGATTGCAGAGGCACACACTGGCAAATTGATTGAAAGTAGAGTGAGTCGTGTAGTGAACGTGGTAGAAGAGAAAACGGGCATGGATTTTGAACGCTTTACGCGTTCTGTATTATTAGCTCAAGGGAGTTTTGATACCTTTTTAAAGGCCGATGCTGAAGAAAAATCTAAGCTCTTAGAGCAAATAACTGGCACAGAAATTTATACCACTATTTCACAACGTGTACACGAGCGTTTACGTAATGAGCAAGCGTTATTTAAGCAACTCATGACGGAAATTGCCGGTATAGGACTGTTATCTCTGGAAGAAGAGCAGCGTATTCAACAACAACTAGAGCAAACTGAGTTCGATTATAAAACCGTTCAGGCTGAACTCAATAAAGTGAATAAGGCCATAGATTGGCTAGGGGTGCTGCAAACCTTAGAGCAAGAGATAAAAAATCTTCAGAAGCAACACAACACATTACAAGCTAAGCAGCAGGCTTTTGAACCAAAGCGCCAGCAGTTAGCCTTAGCTAATCAAGCTGCCATTTTAGAGGGTCTGTATGCGGAGCTAAGCACTTTAAAAAAACAACAGCTAAATGAGCAAACTGAGCTCAAAGCCGCGATGACACAACTGCCCAACATACAGCAACAAGCCGCTCAACAAGCCGCGCAATACGAAGCCGCTGTCAAACAGGTGTTAAACGCCAAGTATGCCTTAGAAAATGCTAAGCCCTTATTACAAGAAGTGCGTCTCTTAGATCAGCAATTACCCAAACCTTATAAGCAGTTAAAAGACTTGCCTTTGATGTCGGTAGCGACTGAGCGTGAGCGTTTAGAGCACTGGTTGCAGGGGCGTTTATTGCGCGAGTACGAACAAGAAAAAGAAGCTTTGTGGCGCGAAAAATTGCTACTAACAAAAATAGCGAGTCTAGAAGAGGAGCGTGCTTTACTGCAAACAGATGCACCCTGCCCTTTATGTGGTGCCACAGAGCATCCTTATGCACAAGCTCAGCTGCCCACAGTAGATACTGTAGATCAAAAGATGGCAGTCATAGACAACATCATCAAACAAGTGGGGATTTGCACAGAAAATATCAAAAAGGCGGAGCTGTCTGAGTTGGTAGCACGCCGCCATACATTATATGGGGAGCAAGATCCTGACCAGCAAGAACAGCACCTAATGCAGGCGATAAAAAAAGCCGAACAGGCAGAAATCCAGAGTCGGTTTAATCACACAGCGCTCCAGCAAAAATATATAGCCACTCAAGCCCAACTAGAAAGCTTAGAGCAACGCATAAATCAACGGCAAATGGACATTGCGACGCTGCAACAGCAATGGCATAAGGCTCTGTTGCAAACAGGCTTTAAGGATGAAACCGCTTTTTTAACTGCTCGCTTAAGTCCAGCACAACGTGAAAGCTTAGCGACCCAAGTTCAAAGTCTTGATAACGAACTGCTTAGCTTAAATAGTCGTTTGCAAGATCGCCGTTTAGCGCTGCAAAACGAGAAAGCCAAACAGCTCACCGCCGCCACTGCAGAACAACTATTGCCGCAACAAACAGCTAGCACCGCACAGCATCAACAGCTACAAGAGCACTTAGTGCAATTACGTTATCAGCTGCAGCAAAACAATACGGCCAAAGCTCAAATACAGTCTAAGCAGTTAGCCCTAGCGGCTCAGCAAAAAGAATGCCAAAAATGGGAGCAGTTACATGCTTTAATTGGTTCAGCAGATGGCAAAAAGTACAGAAATTTTGCTCAAGGTTTAACTTTTGAGCTTATGGTGCAGCAAGCTAATCAACAATTAGAAAAAATGACAGATAGGTATTTACTGGTGCATGATGCCACCCAGCCTTTATACTTAGATGTAATTGATAATTATCAAGCTGGAGAGATGCGCTCCACCAAAAATCTCTCTGGTGGTGAAAGTTTTGTTGTGAGCTTAAGTTTGGCTCTAGGTTTATCTAAAATGGCCAGTCAAAAAGTGCGCGTGGATTCGTTATTTTTAGACGAAGGTTTTGGCACGTTGGATGAAGATGCTTTAGATACGGCTTTAGGCACTCTGGCTGGCTTACAGCAAGAAGGCAAGCTCATTGGGGTGATTTCTCATGTGCCCGCATTAAAAGAGCGCATAGCTACACAGGTGCGTGTAACTGCAGGGCAAGGGGGGCGTAGTCAAATTGCAGGGCCGGGTTGCTTACGAATTTAGTTATTTATGCTCATCTAAAAACTTCTGTTTGGCACGCTTTAAACGTAATATTCTAAAATGCAAAGCATTACGTTCTATGTCGTCCTGAGCTTCGTTATAAGCTTGACGTAGTGTGGCTAATTCACGCTCAAATCGCATTAAGCCTTTGGTGTAAGCATCCTCGGATTTATTATGTGGCGTAGGGGGAGATAAAGCAGAAGTGGTGTCTTGAGAAGGCTCCACTTCTTTAAGCGGCCTTTTACCTGTAGGCGATGTTTTCTTTTTTGAGGTGTTTATACCGTAAAGATAGCTGCCTACTTGAAACGCCGCTTTATTAATGCGAGCCTTCAAACTGATTATGTAATCGGTCAGAGTTTTAGGCTTTTTAGGCATTTTTGCTATATACCTTTAAACCCATTCTTGACCTAAACGGTCTGCAGCTAGAATGGCAGAGTAAACGGTATTAGGTGTGACAACGAAAGGCATGTTGTGGATACTTTCACCCTCAGCGCAGCTAGCCTTAGCGATGGTCATAACTTTGGCTTTAAGCTCATCGCCTTCAGCAGTTACGCCAAGCTCTTTTAAAGTCACGGGTAAGCCTAGAGCTACGCAAAAACTCAGCACATCTTCTAGCTCTTCTGAGTCACCGTTTTCCATGACCAGTTGTACTAAAGTACCAAAAGCCACCTTTTCCCCATGGTACATGTGATGGCACTCTTCCAGTCCTGTCATGCCATTATGAATGGCGTGAGCGGCGCCTAGGCCAGCACTTTCAAAACCAATCCCACTTAGTAGGGTGTTAGCTTCTACAATATTATTTACCGCTTCGGTACAAGCGCCTACCTCTACGGCAAGTTTGGCTTTATAGCCATCGTTTAGTAAGGTGCGGTAGCAAAGCTCAGCGAGAGTGTAAGCCGCTAAAGTGGCAGTACCACCGGCCATGGTAGGTTGATTAGTGGTAACGCAAGCGCGTGCTTCGAAATAAGTAGCCAGCGCATCACCCATGCCCGCTACTAATAGGCGTGCGGGGGCCTGAGAAATAATGCTGGTATCCATAATGACCATTTCTGGGTTTTTGGGCAACATTAAATAGCTATCAAAACCACCGTCTGCCGTATAAATAACAGATAAAGCGCTAGTAGGCGCATCAGTGGAAGCAATTGTTGGGGCCACCACAACGGGTACTTTAGCAAAATGCGCTACCGCTTTGGCAGTATCGATGGTTTTACCACCCCCTACACCCAAGACCACGTCGTGTTTGCCAGCTTCGACTAATTTTGTGAGACGTTTGATTTCATCGTGGGTACATTCACCGTTGAAATTCTCAAAATGACTAGACAAGGCGGCCTTTTCTAAACTGGTTTTGACCTGTTTGCCAACAAGATTCATCACAAAGTCGTCAGCTAATACCAGGGCATTAGTGGCCAAAGGTTTGGTGTAATCACCGATCTGTTTAAGCGCATCAGCACCTTGCACATATTTAGCGGGAGACTGGAGTACTTTAAGCATAAGTAAAATCCTTTTGGTTGAGATTAGTTATTATTATCAGTAGAAATAAGTTCAGACCATAATTGGCGTCTACAGTAATCTTTGACTTGCTGTGTTTTCTTCATGCCAATATTGCTATAACCGTCACTTTGGCTACGCAGCGTTTCAATGGTGTCTTCATAACAAGGACGTATGGCTTGTTCTAGCTTCTGTGCAGTATAGCCGTGTTGGCACCAGGTAGACCACCTTCTTAGGCGTTCTACAGAAATAACTTTGACTCTATCTGAGGGGCCATAAAAATGGTGGAAGTGAGTGCTAATGCAGGCAGATTGTTGCTCTTGCGCTATTGCAGTCAAAGGACTGATTAGCAAAAGGCCAACCCAAAATCGAATAAGGTGCTTAAACATAGCCTACAATAGAGAAATCAAGATGATATAGCGTGATGTGATTTGCACATTATGCCTTTTAAAGGACGATAACATGCGTATTGCATTATTTATATTTGGCGCTTTAGCTGCCGGGTATTTGATAGTTAAAGGGTTTAAACAAATGCTAGCGGAGCATCGAGAAGATGACAGCAAGCCGCCTCAACTACCGAAAGATGATGAGTGAGTAAGAAAGCGCGAGGAAAGTTTTGACTGATGTTTAGTTTAGTGTCTTGCCGTAAAATAAAGCAGTGCTAAGACTAGAGAGCCACCGAATACAAACACGAGTGGCAACAACTCAAGTAAAAAAGCGTACTGTGATAGCATAGTTAACTCCTATAACTGGCTGTAGATGTAAGTGTATTTTACTTACATCTAGTCAGATAATGAATTATACCCTATAAATATAACGTGATTTAGCGTTGAGAAGAAAAACTAGTCGTTCAGCACAGCAAACTTAGAGCGTGTTTTTATAGATTTTCCCATCTTTCATAATTACATGAAAGTTTTCATCGGGATTAATAATAAAATCTAAGTTTGTCGTAGGGTCACCGTCAGCAATAATTAAATCCGCATAACCACCTTCAATAATTTGCCCTAAGATGGCAGGATAGGGGTTACGCGTGCCACATAGAGCTAAAAGTTCGCCGTTATCTTTAGTGGCTTGTGCTAATAAAGTGAGTGGATCGTAAAAACGAGTGAGTTTGGCTAGCTGATTGTTTTGAGTGTGAGTTTTGGCTGGATTAAATAGAATGTCGGTACCCCAGCCTGTTTTAATATTGTATTTTTGTGCCATTTCATAAGCATTAGCAGTGCCCTGGCTGACGAGTTTTTGGGCTTCTACTTTACTGACTTCATTATAAAAATTGGCATCTTCATCTTGAAGAAAAGGCTGTAGACTCCACCATACACCTTCACTTTGCATCATTTGTACGCTTTCTTCGTCTGCCAGTTGGCCATGCTCAATACTTTTGACACCATTACGAATGGCACGTTTAATCCCTTTAGGAGTGTAAACATGAGCCATTACATAGGTGTTGTAATCGCTAGCAGCGGCTACACCGGCTTTAATTTCAGCCTCGGTAAATTGTGTACTGTCTAAAGGGTCATAAGTAGAGGCAACGCCACCGCCTACTAATAGCTTAATTTGAGAGGCACCATGCATGAGTTGTTCACGCACACGACGTAACACTTGCGCCTCACCATCAGCAATCATAGATACGCCAGCGCGTTCTATAAAGCTAAGGTCATTTTGGCTAGCACGTGGTAGATCTGAGAGAAAACGAAAGTCTCCGTGCCCAGAGGTTTGAGAAATCATGGCTCCAGACGGATAAATACGAGGACCATCTACTATGCCACTATCTATAGCATCTTTTAATGCAAATGCGGGACCTCCTACATCACGTACTGCAGTAAAACCGCGCATTAGCGTTTTCTGCGCTTGATTTGCTGCAGTTAAGTACATATAACCCACATCAGAGGTCATGGCTTTCATTTGATTGATGGCGGCCAACATAGTGTGCCAATGGGCATCAATCAGACCCGGCATAAGCAGTTTGCCACCACAGTCAATAATGTGCGCGTTTTCTATTTTTTCATTGGCAGCCAATATGGCTGTTATTTTATTGCCTTCTACCAAGACGTGTTTGTCAGTCACAGGAGGCTTACCGCTGCCATCAAATAAACGTAAATTAGTAAATAGGGTAGGACGCGGAGGGGTATCTGCGCTTTTTTCTTTAGGGGAGGCGGCCACAGATAGGGGAACAACTCCAGCAAAAGCTCCCATCATCAAAGACATGCCACCTAGCAGTTTACGGCGTGTCATGTCGTTCATAATACGTTGATGCAACTGCTGGCTCACGGTGCTGCCGCAATCACAGTCAAAATGTAATAAACGGCCTTTTTTTTGCTTTTTTTGGACGGTGGTAGACGGATGATGGTGTTTGTATGCGTGAGCCATAGTTTGTCCTTTTTTCTGAATAATTGATATTTACCATCAGAGTACCAGAGTCATTACCGCTATGTGTTTCTAGCCGTCGAAGTTGACAATAGTTTTCTAGGTTCATCTGCCAGCTGGATAATTAAACGTCTGGAATCTTTATTCATATTAATTAAAGAGACCTCTATGTTTTTAGCCTGTAATTTGGTATAGACTTTTTCTATGCTTTCTATAGCGGTCAGATCCCAAATAGAAGCCTTGGCAAAATCGATATTTACATGCGCAATAGGTTCATTTAAATCAATACTATCTATGAATTGCTTAGCTGAAGCAAAAAATAGCTGACCTTTGACTTTGTATATACGAGTTTGGCCATCTTCAGAGAGATGATTCGTCACTTTAAGCAAATCTACTACTTTATGGGCAAAGAAGATCGCAGATAACAAAACACCCACTAATACACCCTGAGCTAGATCTTTAGTCCATACGGTAACTACCACGGTGGCCAACATAACCACACTGGAGCTGCGTGGGTGAGTGAGCAGTGTTTTTACTGAACCCCAATTAAAGGTGCTAATAGATACCATAATCATTACTGCTACTAAAGCAGCCATGGGTATACGACTTACCCAATCACCTAAAAACACAATTAGTATTAATAAAAATACGCCGGCACACAAAGTAGATAAACGACCTCGACCTCCGGCCTTGACGTTAATTACAGACTGACCAATCATGGCACAACCTGCCATGCCGCCTAAAAAACCCGTGGCTACGTTAGCTACGCCTTGACCCACACATTCGCGGTTTTTATTGCTTGGGGTGTCAGTCATTTCATCTACTATGGATGCTGTCATCAGTGATTCTAACAGCCCTACTACGGCTAAGGTGGCGGCATAGGGAAAGATGATTTTTAGCGTTTCCATATTTAATGGAATGTCAGGTATTAAAAATATGGGTAAAGAACTTGGTAGCTCCCCCATATCACCTACCGTGCGCACTTCTATATCAAAAAATAACGTGACTGCGGTTAGCACAATAATGGTTATTAAGGGCGAAGGTAAAACGGTAGTGAAGTAAGGCAGTAGATAAATGATTCCTAAACCGGCTGCAGTGAGCGCATAAACGTGCCAAGTAACATTTGTTAGCTCAGGCAATTGAGCGAGGAAAATTAAAATGGCGAGAGCATTTACAAAACCGGTGACTACGGAACTGGAGACAAAACGCATGAGACCACCCAGTTGTATTAGTCCGGCTACAACTTGTAGCAACCCTGCTAATACCGTGGCAGCCAGTAAATATTGCAGTCCGTGGTCGCGGACCAAAGAGGCAATCACTAACGCCATGGCACCAGTGGCTGCTGAGATCATACCGGCTCTACCACCTGCAAAAGCAATAATAGTAGCAATACTAAATGAGGCATAAAGCCCCACCTTAGGATCCACCCCCGCAATGATGGAGAAAGCGATGGCCTCAGGGATGAGCGCCAAGGCGACTAGTAAGCCAGAGATCACATCTCGGCGGGCATTAAATAGCCAAACGGATTTGAGATTTAACATGCAGAATCCTTATTCTGCGCAGTGCCGCAGTAAATAAAAAGTAAAAACATAAGGGGGTTTCAAAGATTTTGGATTGTAGCATAGCGTAAGTGCTACTATTTTTCTTATACTAGTAAGCTTGGGTATTACACGGCCGTAATTTTTGGAAAGCAGATGGTTAAAAAATGGGTGGCATGGGTAGCGGTTCTTTTTGTGGTTTTAACCTCTGCTTTAAGTATAGGGAAAACTATTTATGATGAAAGGCTACAAGAGTTAGTTTATTCCCGCCATAGTCATTTAATTAAAACGGCGCGCACCTTATTGCATGAGCACTTGATGAAAGTGGTGCAAGATACGCATCAGCTTTCTATCATTTCTTGTATTCAAAGATATTTAAATAACCCTAGCTCCCAAAATTATGAAATTTTAGAGCGTACTCTGATGCATACAGCCAATGTATATGGCCGTTATGATCAGATTCGAATAGTCAGCCTACAAGGTAAAGAGTTGGTTCGTATCAATCACGCTATCTTAGGCGCTTTTACAGTTCCTCAGAATCAGCTGCAAGACAAGTTGGATAGGTACTATATACAAGAAGGCTTGAAGTTAAAGCCGGGGCAGGTTTACTTGTCACCTTTAGATCTAAATGTGGAACATGGGGTGATAGAAAAACCGCTTAATCCAACCATACGTTTAGTGCGTATGATGATAAATAATGCAGGCGAGCCAGCAGCACTTCTAGTATTAAATTACAAAGCAAGAGGTATGCTCAATCAGTTTATAGAGCAGTTTCCTCAATCTGATAGGGCCATGTTACTCAATATGGATGGGTATTGGTTGGCAAATCATCAGACCGAAAATGAATGGGGTTGGATGCTAGGTCATCCAGAGCGCACTTTAAAACAATGGAGTCCGGAGTTATGGGATGCAGTCACAACGAGTCGTACTGGAACCTTTAATAAAGATGACGATCTTTTCACTTTCGGCCGTATTGATATTGCTAATATTTACCAAAGTACCTCTCACGCCCCCTACATAAGGGATTTAGGTTTAATTAGCAACTTGAAAGCGTCTACTTGGACCATCTTAGTACAAACAGATAGAGCCGATTGGCAAAAGAGAGCAGTTTATAACTCGTTTTGGTTTAGAGCGGCTTTAATCGGTTTTGTGTTAGCTTTATTAAGTATTATTTATTTATTAGTTCGTAATCAGTATCAACATCAACTGAATACAAAATTACAAAATCAACAGCTAGCTAACTTTAGAGATCTCTATGAAAATGCGCCTATTGGTTATATTACCTTAGCCGCCGATGGTTTAATCACGAATGTTAACAAGGTGCTTTTAGGTTATTTAGGTTATGCACGTGATGATATAGTGAATAAACTGTATTTGAAGCAGATTGTGGATAGTTCATCACAAAGAGAATTAGAACAATTTTTACTCACACTAACCGATGCCCAAGAACGTAAGAGTCGTCTTACTATGCGTAGTGTAGATGGTCGTCAAGCAATTATGCGTTGTAATATTTCCTTACGTACCGAAGAGAGTACCTTTTTGCCTATTGGTCGTTGTAGCGTACAAGATATTAGTGAGCAAGTACGTTTAGAAAAACGCTTAGAAAATCTAGCCCTTAAAGATCCGCTGACAGGATTAGCTAATCGTCGTTGTTTTGATGAGGCAGCGAAGAAAGAGTTTGATAGGGCACAACGCACAGGTAACACACTAACGGCAATTGCTCTAGACATAGATCACTTTAAACGGGTTAATGATACCTATGGACATGCTGCAGGCGATGAGGTGCTTAAAGAGTTAGCACAGCAATGTCAGATTATGTTGCGCAGTACCGATATCTTGGCGCGCATGGGGGGCGAAGAGTTTGTTATTTTATTACCTGACACGTCTATAATTCAGGCTGTAGAAAAGGCAGAATCCATACGTCGGGTTTTAGCAGGAGTCGTGGTAGTGCTGTCTAATGGTGCACGTATTCAGTTTACGGTGTCACTTGGAGTAGCAAGCTTAGGTGAGTACGACGCTAGTATTCAGCAGCTATTAGCAGCTGCTGATGAGGCTTTATATGATGCCAAGCGTTCGGGCCGTAATTGCGTTAAAGTAGCCCTTTAATTTCATTATTTTTAGGATTATCAGTGAATAAGAGATTACATGGTTTAAAGTGTGCAGTAGGGGTTATGGTAACTGCTCTTACTTTACCTTTGTCTGCACAGGCGCAAACCACCCTTGGCATAGGCACCGGTATTATGCCGCAATACGAGGGCGCTAAAAAATATAAAGCACAGGTTTATCCGTTGTTTAGTTATGAGAAAGATAATTTCTTTCTTGGACCCAAAGTAGAAATGCCTGCCGCGGGTTTACAAGCCCATTTGGCTGATAACTGGAAAGTTGGGGTGTTTGGTTCATATGCCATGGGTAGAAAATCCAGAAAAGATAGTCATCTGCAAGGAATGCGTAATATTAGTGATCATATGGCAGCTGGTGTGTTTAGTAACGTTCATTCAGGTAATTTTTCTTTTGATCTTACGTATTTTCATGCCTTAAAAGACGGTTATGGCGGTGGTGTACAAGTTGGCGCAACGTATAAGTTATTACAAACCGCAGCCTCTGCGTTGCGTGTGGGAGGGACCTTAAGCTGGGCAGATAATGATGCTATGGATACAAACTTTGGCGTGAAAAAAAACGAGTCTCAGTCCAGTGGAGGGCGCTTAAAGCCCTATGAGGCGTCAGCAGGTTTACGCTCTATGTCTGTGTATGGTGCTTATCATCATCAGTTGAGTCCTAGCTGGAGTTTCAATTCTTCACTTGGAATTAAACGGTTGGCTAGTGATGCGGCAGATAGTCCTATTACGCAGCGTAAAGCCAGTGTATATGGCGGAATAGGTTTAGGTTATTCCTTCTAATATGAGCTGCTGCTGTTAAGATTGAGTTTTTGATTCTTCTTATCTGTAGAGGTAATGCTATGACCTCGAGCGCTATCAATAGTAATCGCAATAATACAAATACTGTTTTAAAAAACGGCTTGGGATTTAGGCCGTTTTTTTGGTTAGGAACTCTTTTCTGTCTACTTGCTCTAAGTGTGTGGTGGCTATTTTGGCATGGTCAAATTGTCCTCATGCCTTATGGTGGCATGTTGTGGTGGCATCAGCATGAGATGCTATTTGGCTTTGTGGCCGCTATTATTGTTGGGTTTTTATTAACCTCAGTCCAAAACTGGACTGGTTTACCTAGCTTAACGGGGTTACGCTTGTGGGCGTTGGTACTCATTTGGCTCTTAGCGCGGTTATTATTGGCTTACCCTCTAGGCTTACCTATACTGCTGATTATTTTTATTGATGCGCTATTTTTGCCTTTAGTGGCAGTTTTCGTAACCTCTTTAGTCATAAAAACAAAAAAATGGCGTAATTTAACTATTGCTCCCTTATTGTTATTGCTAGCATTTGCTAATGTTTCCATGCACGTGGGCTCACTTTATAATAATAACGACTTAGTACTACAAAGTGCTTATTTTGCGGTGTGGCTAATTATTTGTCTCATTTTACTTATAGGCGGTCGAGTTATTCCTTTTTTTGTCTCGCGCGGTGTAGGGAGACCACAGGTGACAGCCTCTAAAAATAGAGAAAGACTGGTTTTTATTAGTGCAGCGGTGTTGTGTTTATTGCAGTTTTTGCGTGTTTTGGATTTTAATGTATCTGCTATTATTTTTGTAATTCCTTTGATATCTCTAAGTGTTTTAAATGTTTGGCGTCTTAGTACTTGGGAGTTACAACATTGCTGGCATGAACCCTTGTTATGGGGTTTACATCTAAGTTATGCGTTTGTGATTGTTGGCACAGTGATGTGGGTGTTCAGCGAGTTTGCCTTCTTGCCGGTGGATTTGGCTTTGCATGCTTTAAGCGTAGGAGCCATGATGACCATCATCTTTGCCATGATTACCCGCGTGGGTTTAGGACATACGGGTAGAAAAATACGAGCTTTGCCAGGGGTGGGTATTGCCATAAGTTTATTATTGCTCGCAGGATTGTTACGCAGTGTGTTACTTGTGATTTTGCCTGAGACGGCCTTATGGGCCTATCGTACGAGTTTATTATTAGCCATAGTAGCGTATGCACTATTTATCGTGCATTACACCAAAATACTTTGGACGCCTCGCCCTGATGGCAAGGCGGGCTAATGCTTGAGAAATGGTTAATTTAACTGCTGGAGCTTTCGTTTAGGATTTGTTCAGCAGTAGCGGCATAGCCTTGCGGGTTATCGGGATGGGCTTTGGCATAATCTAACCAAAGTAAGCCTACGCGGCTAATTTCATCGGCTTGGTCACCATCTATGGCTGTGCCGACTTTGTGCATCGCAAAGTCTGTGATCTCCTCAGGGTCAGCTAAAGCTACACGTAACTGCTCGGCATCATTAATTAAATGCCCGTAGTGCTCCATGTAGCCCACTAGCACGCTATACAAGGTGCGGGGGTGTAGATTGAAATGCATACCTAACTCCTTTTTACATTTGGTTTTGCTTTTTTTCCTAGCTTGTAGATAGTGTAACGTATGATTGTATGGTAGATGGTTAAACAATCATCAATTTGCTTAGTTAAGGAGATACCTATGTGTGTACGACTTCTTGCAGTGGCTGCTGCTGTAGCGGGTATAACGGCGTGTGGCATGAAAAAATGTTGTGACCTGACTAAACAAGGAAGACATTTATCCTTTAAAGATCGATTTTTTTTAAAAAAAGCGGCTCGTGCTGGTATTTATGAAATACAAGCCGCTAGGCTGGCCATTGCTACAAGCCAAGATCGAGAAATACAATCGTTTGCCCAAGTGATGATCCAAGAGCACAGAGCACTATCTAATGAACTCAAAGGGTTAGCAAAAGCAAAAGGAGTGGGTCTTCCTATTGCTCCTGGCGTGATGCAAGAAGAACACTTGGAAGAGCTCAAGCAAGCAACGGGTACTGCCTTTGACGCCCTTTACGTGAAACATACCGTTCGGATGCATGAAGAGACTGTTAGATTATTTGAGGCTCAAGCGCTTTCGGGAAGTGATGAAGAAGTGTCGGGGTTTGCCTCAGATGCTTTGGAATTACTTGAGCAGCATCTGCAGCATGCGCATATGCTGCAAAATCACATTCAATCTACGCCTACCTCTGATGCTTAGTTAAAGCGTATTTGATCGTAATCTAGTTGCTTCCCTATGTCTCGGGCCAGCTCATCAGAGATTTCATTATCTCTAGCTAAACGGTAAACAGTGGTGCGTGCGGCATCAATAATTGCTAAACGCATCGCTCTTTCCGTTAAATAATGTTGATAGTGAGGGTTTTCTAGCGTGTGATTAATATCAAAGCTATTTTCAAACTCTAGTAATAATCGATTTTTCAAGGCGTGTTGTTCGATTTCATTTAATTGGAAGTCATCTTTCTTTTGTTTTAATAACAGAGCCTCTACTTGCTTAGAGGCGGCCTCCATCGCTTTAGTTATAGCAAGATGTTTTTGCTTATCTAGGGGGGAGTACGCTTTGTTTTCTTTTTCACTGCCTTTTAAAAGTAATGGTAACCCAACACTGGCAATTAATAATGAAATAATAATGACGGTAGCGGCTAAAAAAATAGCTAAATCACGTGCTGGGAAAATTTCTTTAGTAGGTAGCAATAAAGGTAATGTTAAAACACCTGCTAAGGTCACTGCCCCTCGCACACCCCCTATAGCTAATATAGAAATATCACGTATTGAAGTTCGGTTTTCTAAAGGAACAGGGGTTCTACGTAAAAAGCGTGCTACATGTATAGAAAGAAATACCCAGCCAAAACGAAAAACAGCTAAAACCACACAAATCACTACCGCATAAACAATCAGCCACCAGGGGCTACGATGCCCAGTTTCCTCTACTACTTGCACAGCACCTTGAAAAATACCCGGTAACTGCTCCCCAAGTAAGATAAACATCATGCCATTGAGCGTGAATTGTATGGTGTCCCAAATGGCATTTCTACGCATGCGGGTAATGGGTGATGCCGCACCAGAAAGTTCAAGTCTACTCATAGTCAGACCCGCAGCCACCGCGGCTAAAATGCCAGAAGCTCCTATTTGTTCAGCAACGGCATAGGCGGCAAAAGGGATGAGTAAACTAAGTAATATTTCTGCACCAAGTTCCTCTCCATATCGTTTTGTAAATTGAGTACGAAAAAAAGAAAGCAGCCAAGTTAGTGATATGCCGGTAATGACGCCGGCTACCGCTAACCAAAGAAAGGAGGTAGCAGCACTGTAAATGGAGAAGGCTCCGGTCATCATGGCTAATACCGCCATACGGAAAGCTACCAAGCCGCTAGCGTCATTAAATAATGCTTCGCCTTCAAGCACGGCCATCACGCGGCTAGGGATCGCTAGTCTACGCCCTATACCTGCTACCGCTACAGGGTCGGTAGGAGACACAATGGCCGCTAAGGCAAAGGCTACTGGCAAAGGCATGGAAGGAATCATCCAATGCATTAAATACCCTAAACCTAGCACCGTAATAATTACTAGACCAAATGCTAGATGAAAAATGCCAACGCTATCACGTTTTAAGGCATCTTTAGGAATACGCCAACCATCTAAAAAGAGCAGGGGAGGTAAAAAAAGTAAAAAGAAAATGTCTGGATTGAGCGTAAGTCCTTCTTGAAATACACCAGCCAATAAAAAGCCTAAAACTATTTGAATTAAGGGCAATGGCACCCAAGGAATTAAACGTACTACTACGCCACTGACGAGTATAGCGGCAAAAATGGCAAAAATGAGGCTGATGTTTTCCATTAAAGTTGACTTTCCAAGCTAAAAGTAACATGTCTAGCAGTACAGATTGCACATGATAGTAACCGACGAGTTTTTTTTTGCCTAGGCAGAATCTGTGGATTATTTGTCATAAAACGCAAAAACCTCAATCGTTTTCATATTTCGAGACATTTTGGCTTGATAAATGGTTTTTTTGTCGTAGAATATAGTAATTCAAGATAATAATTAAGGAATGGTTATGGGGGCAACTACTGTTCACTCTTCTGCTCAAGCAGAGCGAGTTACGTTAAAAGAAGAAAACACACAGCAGAAAGACACATCAAATAAACCCACACTATGGCAGGGGCTTGCTTTAGCAGCCGCTTTGGCTGTAGTAGCTATGATTTTAGGGAGATGGTTACCTACAGTAGGTGGGCCGGTGTTTGCTATTTTATTAGGGCTTGCGATTAGAAACTCTATGGGTATGAGGCCGGTATTTCAACCCGGGTTGACCTTTGCGTCTAAAAAAGTGCTGCAATGGTCTATTATTGCTTTGGGCTTTGGTTTAAGTATTACTCAGGTTGTGCAAACGGGCTTGGAGTCATTGTGGGTGACTCTAATTACTATGGCAGCAGCCTTTATTGTGGCAGGACTCTTAGGTAGGATGCTACGGGTACCAGATCGATTATTAACTTTAATTGGTGTAGGTACAGCGGTTTGTGGTGGTTCTGCAATTGCTGCAGTATCACCTATTATTAAACCCAGTGAGCATGAGATGGCCTTTGCTATTTCGACCATCTTCTTATTTAATGTGGTGGCCGTATTAGTATTTCCTTTTTTTGGTCATCTCATGAATATGTCGGATATTGGTTTTGGCCTTTGGGCTGGTACCGCCATTAATGACACCTCTTCAGTGGTAGCAGCCGCTTATAGTTACAGCACAGAAGCCGGGGATTACGCTACGGTGGTAAAGCTAACCCGAGCTACTTTTATTATTCCTATTTGCTTGTTTTATGTTTTTATTGAAATAAAACGTCAAAAAGAAGAAGGCAGTGGTTTTAGCATTAGACGTTTAATCCCTTGGTTTATTGTTTGGTTTGTGGTGGCTTCGGCGGTAAGATCTACTGGTCTCTTACCTGCTGAAGTATTAGTGGGTTTACAGTTTTTGGCTAAGTTTTTGATGGTATTAGCTTTAGCAGCTATTGGGTTATCAAGCAATATGCGCGCGATGATACGCACAGGCTGGCAGCCAGTAGTCTTAGGATTAGGAGTTTGGTTAGCCGTCACATTTACTAGCCTAGGCGTACAAATGTATAGCGGGGCGTGGTAATAGTTCTTAACTAAATAGCTGCAGCTCTTTAAGACTCCCTATAATTAAGCCCAAGCCGATAATGACTAAGGTCACAAAGGTAATACGTCGCATGTTTTGGGGGCTTACTGGAGGTGGAAAGCGCTGTGCTAATAAGGTGACTATAGCTACACACGGAATAGCAATGGCCGATATTAGCAGGGAGTCTTTGGGTAAACCTTCAGTAATCACCTCATAAAATGTGCGTGAAAAAGCCGTACAGGCAAACATTAAAAGCAGCATGTTACGTATGACTGGCATGCTCATAGGTTGTCTGTACATGTGAAAAATAACCGGTGGCCCAGGCATACCAAATAACCCACCACATAACCCAGAAACAAAACCAACCGTAAAAAAAGATTTTAAACTGGACTCGGTTTTTCTTTGTTTAGGATTTAGAGCAAAACTAATACCACTATAAACAATAATTGCTCCCAGTATAAATTCCAGGATACTTGCTGCCTGAGTGCTGAGATAATTGAGCAGCACCACGCCAATAACACTTGAAGGCACAATGCCTAATAAGGTGGTATTAGCAATGCGCCAGTCTATATGGTGTAAATGGCGTGGCAGGGCTACTGCACTATTAACTAAACTGATTAAACTGACTACCGTAGCAATAAACGCCACGCTAGTTAATTCCATGCCGCTACTTACTCCAATCACAATCATGGCTAAACCAAAGCCTGTTACTGTTTGAAAGTAAGTACCTATGGCAATAATCAGTAAGAGAATGCTCATAGTGAAAATGCTCATGGTTTAGGTCTACCTTTAGCTTGTAAAGAAGTGATAGCGATAACACTGAAAACATCCTCAGCGCTACAACCCCTAGATAAATCATTGGCGGGTTTATTTAAACCTTGTAATAAAGGACCTATAGCAGTAGCTCCACCTAAGCGTTCGGCAATTTTATAACCAATATTTCCAGCATCAAGAGTAGGGAAAATGAAAACATTGGCGCGGCCCTTAACAGTAGAATTTTTGAGTTTTTTGGCAGCAATATCAGGAATAATTGCGGTATCAAACTGCACATCTTCATCAATGGCAACTCCCGGTAGAGCGGCTTTAACCCGTTGAGCTGCGTGTTGAACCTTAGTCACAGAAGGGTGCTTCGCACTGCCAGCAGTAGAAAAACTCAGCATGGCAATACATGGCTCAGTTTGTAATAACGTGCGTGCGCTTTGAGCAGCAGCTAAAGCAATGGCAGCGAGTTCTTCTTCGTTTGGATCTATCATTAAGGCACAATCACTAAAAATGACTCCGCCTTGTATTGGGTGATGGGGTTTTTCTAAGAGCATTAAGAAAAAGCTAGAAACCACGGTGGTATCGGCGGCTTTGCCAATCAATTGTAGAGCGCTACGCACTACATCCGCTGTGCTGTAGACTGCGCCCGCTACGGATCCCTCAGCATGATTACAATGCACGAGCATATTAGCAAAGCAAAGCGGATCGTTGAGTGCTATATGTGCTTTTTCTGCTGTCATGCCTTTGCTTGCACGTTTGGCTACTAAGGCCTGTGATAACTCTGCTCTTTTTTTAGAAAGCGTAGGGTCTTCAATACTAAGAGCGCTAATATCAAGCCCTAATTGACTAGCTGCTTTTTGTATTTTAGCTGTATCACCCACTAATATGGGGTGTGCTACACCTTCTTGTTTTGCTTTGTAGGCGGCACTTAAGATGCGTTCATCAGTCGCTTCACTGACAACAATACGTGCGGGGGAAACTTTAGCCGACTGGATGAGTTGATCAAGTAAATTCATGAATATAAACCTTTATCTCAAATAATGGTATAAAAAGTTTCGTTTATTGTATTTTTACAAATTTAACGATAAAATAAGGATTGGTCAATGGTTTGTGATGTTTTTTTGTATTATATGTATTAAATTATAATTTATTGGTGAGGAAAATGAGTAATAATCAACATTTAAATCAAAAAGACGCAGTTAAAATAGCGGGTGATACCCCTACGATGCGTCTTTTTAGTTTGTTAGAGTTAATTGCTGCACAAGACAGACCATTTTCTTTACAAGACTTGGTCAATAGTACGGATCTACCTAAACCCACCGTACACAGAATGTTACAGCAGTTAGAGGGGGCCAATATGCTGATTAGGGATACAGACGGTAGACATTACTGTGTGGGCGGTCGTTTACGTCGTTTAGCTGAGGATCTGTTATTTAATGATACTAAATATGGTGCTAGACATGCGCTGCTTAGATCCTTAGGGAGTGAGTTAGGTGAGAGCTGTAATCTAACCATGCTCTCGGGTCATGAGGTTCTGTATTTAGATCGCGTGGAAACGGAAGCGCCTTTACGCTTTTATTTACGCCCGGGTTCTAGAGTCCCTGTGCATTGCTCGGCTAGCGGCAAGGTGTTATTAGCACAAATGCCACCCGCTCAGCGTAAGCGATTATTAGAGCATGTACCCTTTGAAATATATACAAAAAATACAATTCGATCCCTAGAAGAATTGGAAGAAGAAATAGAAAAAGTACGCGAGCAGGGGTACGCTTTTGATAATGAGGAGTTTTTACCTGGGTTATTTTGCGTGGCGGTACTAGTGCCTCGTAAAGATGGTAGTCGTTCTAATATGGCCGTTGCCACGCAAGCTCCTATTATGCGTATGACAGCTGATAAAGCTTTAGCCGCTTTGCCGGCTTTACAGCGTGCTGCAGAGTCTCTTACTAAAATTGAAGCCCAATTTGTTTAGATTAAGGATATAGGCGCGGTCTCGCATAAAGTGTCCACTTCCCCTAAACTGAGACAGTCATAATTGGAGTTTTCTGCGATACTTTACGTAGGAGACGATGATGAAGAAATCACGATTTACTGAATCGCAAATTATTGCGGTGTTAAAAGAAGCGGATGCGGGCATGAAGGTGAGCGATGTTTGCCGCCAGCATGGTATTAGTAGCGCCACGTACTACAACTGGAAATCGAAATACGGTGGCATGGAAGCGTCTGAGATGAAGCGGATGCGTGAGTTAGAGGAAGAAAATGCCAAGCTCAAACGCCTGTTTGCCGATGTCAGCTTAGAGAATCAAGCGATGAAGGATTTATTTGCAAAAAAGGGTTGGTGACAGCAGAGAAAAAAGCGTGTGCCCAAGGCCTTGTTGCTCGCGGTGTCAGTGTGGTGCGAGCCTGTTTGGCAACGGGACTAAGTCGTTCTGGTTATTATCGCCCAGAAAAAGACTGGCGCATAGCGGATGCTGCTGTCATTAATGCGATTAATGACGTATTAAAAAAATCACCTCAAGCTGGTTTCTGGACGTGTTTTGGTCGATTGCGTTTTCAGAAGTATGGATTTAATCATAAACGGGTGTATCGTGTTTATTGCCGTTTAGGGCTTAATTTAAGGCGCCGCATCAAGCACGTTTTACCCAAACGCACGCCTCAACCCTTAGTAGTGGAGAATAAACCAAATCACCAATGGGCACTGGATTTTATGCACGATACCCTTTACTGCGGTAAACGTTACCGCACGTTAAACGTATTGGATGAAGGCACGCGAGAGTGCTTGGCGATTGAAGTGGACAGCTCGTTATCCGCCGACCGCGTCATCCGTACCTTAGAGCAGTTAAAGGCAGAACGTGGGCTGCCCCAACAGATTCGTCTTGATAACGGCCCTGAGTTTATTTCAGTCAAGCTAATGGATTGGTGTGAGAAAAATGAAGTAAAAATACAGTATATTCAACCGGGTAAGCCCCAGCAAAATGCTTTTATTGAGCGTTTTAATGGCACTTTTCGGCGAGAGTTTTTAAATGCGTACTTGTTTGAGTCATTGCATCAGGTACGAGATATGGCGTGGTTCTGGCGATTGGATTACAACGAGGAGCGCACGCACGAAAGTTTAGGTGATATTCCCCCGTCGGTATACCGACAACAACTGGAAAACTCTAGTTTAGAACTGTGTCAGTAATGGGGGAGTGGACAGCATTACGTAAGTTTCGCAATAGGCAAAGTGGTTTTAGAAATCCTGATCAGTACGTGTATGTGTTGGATAAAAAAAATCGCCGTATAGAGTGGAGTCCGAATGCCACACACACCTTAAATGGTAAAAGCTTAGATGAGATTGAGGATATTCAAGGCACAGCGTTTTTAGCTCAAATGGTAGATAATGCTAGTCCCAATATCATTCAACAAATTGACTACTGGTGGTTTAGCCCCATTAGTCAACGTGTTGAATTACGGCGAGGTTTTTATCAGCAAGTAGGTGATAGTGTGATCGCGGTAGGTACTTATGTGTTACCTGCTGATTGAATCTCAATATATTTGTTTGTAGTTGCGTTGTCCTTGTAGTGGTTGTTTAGTTACGGGCAACCCCTAAGATTTCTAAGTTTGCAATCATATCCTCAGCGGACGTGTCTGGGTTGATGTTTTTATCAACCTTTATGACACGTCCGTTTTTGTCTATGTAAATAGTATGACGTTTTGCAAAACCCATAAAACTTAAAACATCATACTCTTTTGCTACGGATTTATCTTCATCGGAGAGTAGAGGAAAATCCGCTTCGGTTTCTAGTGCGAAGGCCTCGTTAACTTCTAAAGGGTCTACGCTAGCCATAAAGTAACTCACATCGTATTCACGAATTTTATCGCCATTTTTCGCTAAAGATAAGCATTCAATAGTACAGCCAGAAGTATGTGCTTTAGGAAACCAAGCTAAGACCACTGCTTGCTTTCCTCTGTAATCTGCCAGATTATAGGTTTGACCATCTGAACCTGGCAGCTCAAAGTTTGGCGCCATTTCTCCTACTTCTAGGGCTACAGCGGTGCTCATAGGTAAAGCTAAGCAGAGCCCACTTAATATAACTTGTATTTTTTTAATCATCATTTTGCCTGCTATCTGTTATGGTTAGTTTTAACAAAAACTATACTTTAATTTATAGCCTTCATTCTCTATGCCTCAGTTTAAGCTAATAAAACGATTTAAAAAAATAGATACTGCTGCTGTAGTGGTATTACTGTGCTCCGTTGTCGTTGGTTCTTTGGCCGGTTTTTTTGGGGCCTTATTTAATAAAGCCGTTACTTGGGTGGTTAATTTACGTACTGAGTCAGTGGCAGAAATCAGCGTAAGTTTATGGATATCCATACCGCTCATGTTTGTTATTTCCAGCTTGCTTGCGATGTTTGGTTATTTTATGGTGCAGCGAGTGGCACCTGAAGCGGGTGGATCAGGTATTCCAGAAATTGAAGGCTCATTACAAAACTTGCGCCCCGTGCGTTGGTGGCGAGTCTTGCCTGCAAAGTTACTTGGAGGTGTAGGTACCTTAGGTTCTGGCATGGTGTTAGGACGGGAAGGCCCTACAGTACAAATGGGCGCAAATGCCGGCCAGATGGTGCATGATGTACTTAAGTTAAATAATCCAGAATCAAGACATATCCTATTGGCGACGGGAGCAGCAGCGGGCTTAGCGGCCGCATTTAATGCGCCTTTAGCAGGGGTGCTGCTTATTATTGAGGAAATGCGTGAAGAGTTTCGTTATAACCTCATTTCTATTAAGGCGGTTTTTATTGGTGTGATTATGTCTACCATTATGGTGAGATATATGGACGGTAATAAACCGTTGCTGCAAGTGGTGGAGTACCTTAGCGCACCCATAGAGACGTATTGGCTTTATTTGCTGTTAGGAATTTGTTTTGGTTTCTTGGGTATAACGTTTAATTATTTTATCCTCCGCGTACAAACGTGGTTTCAAGCATTTAATGCTGGAGGGAAATATCGCTTTATTTTAATGGGAGGCCTTGTAGGTGGTCTTATAGGCGCTGTGGGGGTTGTTTACCCTAGTATTAGTGGCGATGGTTTTCATTTAATAGATCGTATTAGTGCTGGTAGTTTTTCTTTAGCTGTTTTAGCGCTGATTTTCTTTTTTCGCTTTGTTACCTCCGTGCTGAGCTTTAGCTCGGGTGCGCCCGGTGGTATTTTTTCGCCTTTATTAGCCTTAGGTACCCTGTTTGGCACGGCTTTTGGTTTGGCAGCCATAACGCTTTTCCCTCATTATGAATTGCAGGCAGGCAGTTTTGCCATTGCCGGTATGGCGGCTTTATTTGCGGCTACTGTACGGGCCCCCCTCACTGGCATCGTGTTAGTGTTAGAAATTACAGGTAATTATTTGCTAATACTACCCATTGTTATTACCTGTTTAGGCGCCATTACGGTGGCACATTTATGCGGCGGTAAGCCTTTATATACTCAGTTATTACAACGGATTTTATTAAGATATAAAAGGGAAGAGGATGAAAAACAAACAAACCATAGCATCTCTTATAGCTAGCACCTTAGAACAAGCAGGTGTTAAGCGAGTGTGGGGCGTAACGGGAGATTCGTTAAATGGGATGAATGATAGCTTGCATCAATTAGGCACCATAGAGTAGATGGGTACGCGTCATGAAGAAGTAGCGGCTTTTGCTGCTGGTGCAGAAGCTCAACTCACGGGTGAGTTAGCCGTGTGCGCAGGCTCCTGTGGTCCAGGTAATTTGCATTTAATTAATGGTTTATATGACTGTCATCGTAATCGGGTGCCAGTATTGGCCATTGCATCGCATATTCCCTCTTCTGAAATTGGCAGCGGTTACTTTCAAGAAACGCATCCCCAGCAGTTATTTCAAGAGTGCAGTCATTATTGTGAAATGATTACCCACCCTGAGCAACTACCGCAAGTATTAGGCATAGCCATCCGAAAGGCCATTCTTAATAAAGGGGTCTCAGTGATAGTCTTACCTGGCGATGTGGCTTTGCTACCTGCTCCTGAGGGAGCCACGGCAGCGTCTATGGCTTATGCTCCAGCAGCACCGGTGATGACACCGCAGTTAAGTGAAGTGCAAAAACTGGCTGAAGCCTTAAACCGCAGTGCAAAAATCACCTTAATGTGTGGTAGCGGCTGTGCCGGTGCGCATGATGAAGTGGTAGCGCTAGCCGAAGTCTTAAAATCGCCTGTGGTGCATGCTCTGCGTGGTAAAGAGTATATAGAGTGGGATAATCCCTACAGCGTAGGCATGACAGGGTTGATAGGTTTTGCCTCAGGTTATCACGCGCTGGAAAATGCCGATACAGTATTACTTTTAGGCACAAAATTTCCTTATAGAGCTTTTTATCCTAAAGATGCCAAAATCTTTCAAGTTGATATTAATGCCGATAGCATTGGCTCCCACAGCCATGTAAATTTAGCGGTTATGGGGGACATTAAGACTACTTTAGAACAGTTGTTGCCGTTGCTCACAGAAAAAACTAAACGCAAGCATTTAGACGACGCACTCAAGCATTACGAAAAAACTCGAGCTGAATTAGATGAGTTGGCGCAGCCTAGTGCTGAAGGCACAGCCATCCATCCGCAGTATTTAGCCAAACAAATCAGCCATTTTGCTGCTGAAGATGCTGTTTTTACCTGTGATGTGGGCACACCCACCGTGTGGGCGGCACGTTATTTGGAAATGAACGGTAAGCGTCGTTTATTGGGGTCCTTTAACCATGGTTCCATGGCTAATGCCATGCCTCAAGCCATAGGAGCGCAAAAACTAGACACCAGTCGCCAAGTAGTGGCTTTATGTGGTGATGGTGGGTTCTCGATGCTAATGGGAGACTTACTGTCCTTAGCTACGATGAAGTTGCCCATCAAAGTGGTGATTTTTAATAATGGCGAATTGGGTTTTGTGGCAATGGAAATGCAAGCCGCAGGTTACGTGCCAGAAAGTGTGCATTTAGATAATCCTAATTTTGCCTCTATTGCTACAGCAGCCGGTATTAAGGGCATTCGGGTAGAGCGTAGCGCAGATTTAGAGGGCGCCTTACAAGAGGCCTTTGCTCATGATGGATCAGTAGTGATTGATGTGCTCACTGCTAAGCAAGAGCTCATTATGCCCCCCCACATAAAACTTGAGCAAGCCAAAGGCTTTAGTTTATATATGCTTAAAGCCATTATGAATAATCGTGGTGATGAGGTGGTTGATTTGATCAAAACAAATTGGTTACATAGATAATAAAATCGGAGGAGTCTTGTAGTTTTTTTATATTTTTATGTTTTTATATTTTATAAACCTTAAGAGGTGGAGTATGCGTAAATTAGTGTCCTTATGGTCTTTAGCAGGTGCAGCGGCTTTAGTAAGTTTAGCGCCAGTACAAGCTCAACAAGCCCAAACCTTTCCTATAGGTGAAGGCTATCTTTATCAAGAAGTGGCAAAAGATCCAATTTTAGCGCAACAGTTTGCCGAGATTACGCAACCATTAAATACTCATTTCGCATGGGTGGCGAATTACGGTACGGCTTCTCCTGCTGAAAGCATTAAAGTAGATGGTAAAAACTACACGGTGTACCACGCGTGTAAGCCCCATAATTGTCCAGCAGAAAGCTACGTAGTGCTTTACGACACGCATAATAAAAAAATGGTTGCAGGTGCATTTGTACAAAACAAGCATGAGCAAGGCGTGTTATTAGATAGTAAGGTAAGCTGGTTAGGAACACAGGCGGCAGATTTTGCATCAGCCTTGAGCAAGTACCTATTTTGAATCTAAATGATGAGGAAATACTATGCCATTACTACGCGCAGATAAAAGCCTAGTGATGGCCATAGATGTGCAGCAAAAGCTGCTACCTGCTATGGCGGATCACGAGCAATTATTAAAACAAATACAACGGTTTATAGAGGGCGCGCAGCTTTGTTCTGTGCCGGTTATTGCCACTGAACATTGGCCGGATAAAATTGGTGCTACGCACCCGGATTTGTTACCGCACATTGATACTGTCATAAGTAAAACGCATTTTAATGCGGCTCAGGAAGAGGCCGTCATCAATGCGTTGCCTAAAGACCGTCCTCAAGTACTGTTAGCCGGTATTGAAGCCCATATTTGTGTTTTACAAACGGGCTTAAGCTTAGCTAAGGCCGGCTTTACGCCTGTTTTAGTAACGGATGCCATTGCCTCACGCTTGGAAGGTAGTAAACAAGCGGCGTTGAGTCGTTGGCGCCATCATGGTTTAGAAGCCGTAACTGTGGAGATGGCGTTTTTTGAGTGGCTAGAAACGCCGGCACACCCGCAGTTCAAATCCATTTTGCCCTTAATTAAATAAATTAGCATGACCTATTTGCTTGTGGCCTTTGCCGCCCTAATGTTTGGGTTGTATAACGTCTTCATCAAATTATCCTCTTCCCATATAGAAGCCGTATTAGGGGCGGTAGTATTGCAGTTTGTAGCGGCTTTAGTGGGTTTAAGTTTACTGCTTTATATGAAGATTAATGGTAGTGAGATTTATAGCAGTCCCAAAGGTTTGGGTTTAGCGGTGGCGGCAGGGGTAGCGATTGGTTTAGTGGAAATATTAACCTTTGTTATCTATGGTCGTGGCTTAGCTGTAGCCGTTGGTAATCCTTTGATAATCGGCGGCTCATTGCTCGTTACTACCGGGGCCGGCGTATTATTCATGCGTGAGCAAATTTCTTTGACGCAACTTATTGCTATAGGGCTGATTGCTGCAGGAGTGGGGTTGATGGCTTGGTCAGCAGGTAGATAAATAAAAAGGTAGTAAAAGCAGCTATACCAACCTCTTAAGGCCGGATGCTAGCTGCTAAAGCCTACGTTTATCAACGTAGTATAGGATTATGTTTTTTGCTGTAATGCTGCTGTAATATCTTCTGCATTATGGCGTTCTTTTAATGCCTCACCGGGTTCTCCCCAAGTGCGGTTGACGATGCGGCCGCGTTTTACGGCAGGACGTTGATCAATAAGCTGAGCCCAGCGTTGTAGATGCGTGTAGCTAGCCACATCTAAAAACTCAGCAGCATCATAAAGTCTCCCTAAGGCCAAATTACCATACCAAGGCCAAATGGCCATGTCTGCAATGCTGTATTCTTCCCCAGCAATATACGTGCGTTTGGCTAGCTCTTGGTCTAATAGATCTAATTGGCGCTTGGCTTCCATGGTAAAGCGATTAATAGGGTATTCAAACTTTTCTGGTGCATAAGCATAAAAATGCCCAAAACCACCGCCTAAATAGGGGGCAGAGCCTTGTAGCCAGAAAAGCCAATTAAGTACTGGGGTGCGCTGCCGTACATCAGTAGGTAGAAAGTGACCGAATTTCTCGGATAAATACACCAAAATAGCGCCAGACTCAAATACGTTTATAGCAGGCGTTATGGAATGATCTACTAGGGCAGGGATTTTCGAATTAGGGTTGATTTCCACAAACCCCGATGAGAATTGATCGCCTTCACCTATTTGAATAAGGTGGGCGTTATATTCGGCTTCGGTAATACCTAGCGCTAATAGTTCTTCTAATAGAATAGTGATTTTTTGCCCATTAGGGGTACCCATAGAGTAAAGTTGCAAAGGGTGTTTGCCTACCGGTAGAGTTTTTTGATGGGTAGCGCCAGCGGTTGGTTTGTTAGTAGTGGCCCATTTGCCCCCAGTTTGTGTATCCATTGACCAAACTTTTGGGGGAGTATATGTATTTGTCATGAGTGTCCTTTGTTTGTCCGTATTCTCTATTTTTCTAATAAAAGTAGAAGTGTAGGATAAGTATAGGTATAAGTTGAGCGTTAACGCTAATTATAGAGGTGTCTAATTGAACTTGCGATTTCTTGAAACCTTTATATGGGTTGCGAAGTTAGGTAGTTTTAGGGCGGCCGCCAATCAGTTGCATCTGACTCAAGCGGCTATTTCCAGACGTATTGCTTCATTGGAAAATGAGTTAGGGCAGCTTTTATTTGAACGCAGCAATCGAAATATCCAACTCACTTCTGCTGGTTATAACTTGCTGCGATTTTCTAATCAAGTGCTAAACTTAGAACGTGATTTATTGGCTGATTTTCAAGGTAAGCTCGCCTTACGTGGTAGGGTACGTTTGGGCATAGTTGAGTCTATTGTGCATACTTGGTTTAGCTCTTTGGTTAGTGAGCTACACCGCGTGCATCCAGATATAGAGTTAGAGTTAACCGTAGAGCCTAGTCGGCGTTTGAATGATTTATTAGTACAAGGTTTGCTAGATGTAGCTTTGCAAACGGATCCTGTGTTGGCTGAAGGGATACGTAATGTACCCATAGGAAGTTTAGAAATGGGCTTTGTTATAGCTGCGGGCAATGAGTTTAAGGAAGCGGTCGATATTAAAACCCTAACAAATCAGTGGGCTATAGTAACTTTTCCTCGAAATTCTCAACCCCATTTGGCTTTAATGGAAGTGCTAGAGAAAGCCAAGGTTTTGCAGCCACGTATTCATTTTGTTTCCTCCATTGCTGCTAGTATGGAGCTAATGGCAGCAGGTATTTGTATGGGAGCAGTGCCTTTGGCTGCCTACAGACAAGGTTTGACCAGTGGTAAGTTTGTAAAAGTGCCTTGTACTAGTGAAATTCCTGATTTACGTTTAGTGGCTAGTTGGCGGCAAGAGTCTGTGGGAGGTTTAGCTGAGGCGGTAGTGAAAGTAGCCTTAGCTGAAATGCATGCTTATGCTTCTAAATACCCAGATGCTGTTGCTCCCTTAGATACCAGTGTATTTCTGATTTAGCTAGGTTAATTAGCTAAGACAGGGTTTCCCCTAGAAAAAGAGTGGTTTTTTATTTTTGAGTGAGAGAAAGGCCAGAAATAAGGCGTTTTGCGCGTCTGATAACAAATGCGTATTGATGGTGTCTAAAAAAAGTTGATTGAGTTGCTAAGCATCTAGTCTCAGAATGAATATAAGAAACTCATACATTATTGCTCAAGACTTAGGACTCAAGACGGAGGTCAAATCATGGTACAACCAATCAGACAAGACCGTGCGGCACAAGGTGAACTGTTTATTTGGACAGATATAGATCCCGCATACGAAGATGATTTTAATCAGTGGTATGACCGCGAGCATATGGAAGAGCGCGCGGCTATCCCTGGTTTTAAGTGGGCTAGGCGTTATAAAACTCCTACGGGTAGTCGTCGGTATTTGGCCGTATACAGAACAGAGTCTGTAGATGTGTTCACTAGTGATGTTTATCGTCAAGCCTTTGAAAATCAAACCAACTGGAGTATTACAAACTTCAGTCGTATGCGTAATACCAATCGTCGGGTTATGGTGGTCAGTCCATTAGCGGGGGTAGGCACCGGGGCGGCAGTAGCCCTTATACCTTTAGGAGATTTAGCCACAGCTGAAAAAGCAGCCCAATTAGCTCAACAAATTATAGAAGATATAGATGGTGTTATTGCCTTGCGAGTTCTTACGCCAGATCCCGAATTATCCACCCCGCTGCCTTCAGAAAATACGGAAGGCCGGTTGCTTGAACCTATGCTGCTAATAGATACCACCACAGAACCTGTGGCGGCAGCAGTAACGCGTTTTATTGTAGAAAAGTTAGGTGTAAATGGCTCTAGGGCCTCTACATTTTCTTTGCTTTGGGATTTACGGTCTGCCGACTTAAATGCCTAAAGTTTTTGTTTTTTGACCGGAGGAGTACCTTATGATTAAAAAAATAGTAAGTGTAGCCTGTGCGATGGCAATGGCTGGAACTGTCAGTGCTGCCACAAGTTGGAACATGACGGCCGAACAGCCTGACAACAACTACTTAACGATTAATGCCCGTGAGTTTGCTAAAGATATTAAAGAGGCCACTGAAGGCTCTGTAGATATTAAAGTGCAATCCAACAGCGTGCTTTTGAAGCGCCCTGAAGTAAAACGAGGTGTACAACAAGGTGTAGTGCAGGTCGGAGAAATGTTAGTATCTGCAATCGGTAATGAAGACCCCTTATTTGAAGTTGATAGCGTACCTTTTTTAGCCTCGTCCTTTGATGAATCTGAAAAGCTATGGAAAGTAACGCGTCCTTTACTTGCTGAAAAGCTTGATAAACAAGGTATTGTTTTGTTGTATGGTTCTCCGTGGCCACCACAGGGTATTTATACCAAAAAAGACATTAATGATCTTGACGACTTGTCTGGTGCACGATTCCGTGCATACAGCCCCGCCACAAGTCGCCTAGCCACCTTAATGGGAGCTACCCCCACCACAGTACAAACGCCCGAAGTCCCACAAGCTTTCTCTACCGGCGTCATTGATTCCATGCTAACTTCGCCCGCTACGGGTGTAGACTCACAAGCGTGGGACTACGTATCGCATTATTATGATGCGCAAGTATTTATTCCCCAAAGCTTTGTTATTGTTAACAAGCGTGCGTTTTCTCGTTTGTCTGAAGCGGAGCAAAAAGCCGTACTAGAAGCAGCAGAGCGTGCCGAAGTACGTGGGTGGGAAATGGCGCGTGAGCGTACTGCAGATCTAACAAACACGTTGGCAGAAAATGGCATGCAAGTACTGGAGCTACCCGCTAATGTACAAAAGGAAATGGAAGAAATTGGTACACTCATGACCGAAGAATGGTTAGAAGACGCGGGCGATGAAGGTCAGAAACTACTAGATGCCTACCGCAACTAATAAGCGAGTGAAATAATGAAAGGGCTAGAGTTTATGGCCAAAGTGTGCGGCGTGCTCGCTGCACTCTTTCTTTGCCTAATTGCGATCGTTGTTACAGGGCAGATAGTGGTGAGGTTTTACGGCGGCATCATACCCTCGTCGGATGATTATGCCTCGTGGGCGATGGCCTCATCGGTGTTCTTTGCTCTGCCTTATGCCATGTTGCACGGCGATCATATTCGTGTCAGTTTGGTAATGCAGTTATTACCGAAACGCTTTCATAAAGCGTATGAATTGGTAGCAACCACTCTAGCTCTTTTATTGAGTGCATGGTGTGCTAAATACGCCATTTATTTTGTTTATGAATCTTTTATTTATAACGAACTTGCACAAGGTATGGTTCCTGTACCTATATGGATTCCGCAAATAGGGATGCCTATAGGCCTATCCATGTTGACGTTAATGCTAGCTAGACGTTTAGTGCTTTGCATCTTAAATCGTCAGCTAGAGGAGAAATAACATGGCAGATATTACCCAGGCAGTTGTACTTTTTGGGGCTTTATTGCTATTTCTAGGCTTAGGGGTGTGGGTAGGACTGGTGCTAGTGGCTTGTGGCATTCTTTCTTTAGTGTTATTTGCCGATGCACCGGCCGGTATTATTTTTGCTACTAAGGCATGGGATTCTGCTGCAAATTGGGCCTTAACGGCGTTGCCTTTATTTATTTGGATGGGCGAAATTCTCTATAGGACACGTCTGGCCGAAGATATGTTTAAAGGGCTAGGCCCTTGGGTACAGCGCTTACCGGGGGGCTTAGTGCATGTTAATACCTTTGGTTGCGGAGTGTTTGCGGCGGTGAGTGGCTCGTCGGCAGCCACTACTGCCACCATAGGTCGTATTTCTTTACCCGAATTAAGGTCTAGGGGGTATGACGATAGCATTAGCATAGGTTCATTAGCGGGAGCGGGTACCTTAGGTTTACTCATACCCCCTTCCATTGTGATGATCGTGTATGCTGTTGCAGCACAAGTTTCTATTATTCGTTTATTCGTGGCAGGAATCTTGCCAGGGATAATGATTATGTTGTTGTTCTCAGGCTATATCGCGCTGTGGTCTTTACGGCACCCTGACCGGGCACCGAAACAAATGGAAAAAATAGGCCTCATTGAAAAACTAAAACGACTACGACTTCTACTGCCAGTCGTGCTGTTGATTATTGGTGTTATTGGTTCTATTTATGCAGGAGTAGCTACCGCTACGGAAGCGGCAGTAATTGGCGTGATTGGCTCTTTGATCATTGCTGCTTTTGGTGGCTCGTTAAATCTTAAAACTTTTTCTGCCAGTTTGATGGGGGCGGTACGTACTTCTTGTATGATTTCCTTCATCTTAATTGGGGCAAGTTATTTAACTAGCGCTATGAGTTTTACGGGTTTGCCTGCTAATTTATCTGCTTGGATTGCCTCCTTAGGCTTGAGTCAGTATGCTTTAATCATAGTCCTCACTATTTTCTTTATTTTACTTGGGGCTTTTTTGGATGGGATTTCTTTAGTGGTTTTAACCACTTCAGTACTTATGCCTACCATTTTAGCAGCCGGTATTGATCCTATTTGGTTTGGAGTGTACTTGATTCTCACTGTAGAAATGGCGCAAATTACACCACCTATAGGGTTTAATTTATTTGTATTACAAAGCATCACTGAGCGCAATTTGTTTGAGCTTATTCGTTATGCATTTCCTTTCTTCTTACTTTTAGTACTAGCAACTGCTTTAGTAACGATATTTCCTGAGATTGTGCTCTATTTACCCAAAGCCATGCGATAAATTATGAATACTACTACTCAAAATGTCATCGTTTTACTCGGTAAACAACGCTACCGTTTATGCACAAATTGGATAAGCGCTAAAGAAAGCGTGGGTGTGAGCAGTGTGGCTGTGCTTACTGATGGACGTCTAGCGGTATTGTTACGAGGGCAACCCGCTAAACTACGTTTGTTTGATACTGATGCGCAGCAAGTGGATGAATGGGAGTTGCCGCAAATACGCTGTGCGCATAAGCTTACGGCTTTACCAGGTGGTGGGGTGTTAGTGTGTGATGTGGATGGGCATCAGTTGTATGCCTTTGACTCTAAAGGACAAGCCTTGTGGCGCTTAGGAGATCCATCAACACCTAATTGGCAAGCTCCTTTCAATCATCCTACGCATGCTACTTTTACTCATGATGGGCGCTTATATGTAACCGATGGTTATGGCAATTCATGTGTGCATGAGTTTGATGCAGATCTTAATTGGGTAAACACTTTTAAAGGAGCGTCAGAGGTTCCTTTATTTACTGTGCCACATTCTATAGTGCATGAGGGCACAGATTTATATGTGGCTGATCGAGAAAATAGCCGAGTGGTTGTACTGAATGAGGCGGGAGAAATACAGCGCTTAATAGGCCCAGTTTACAAGCCTATGTCGGTGGCGTTGCATCCCTCGGGGAATTTACTAGTGAGTGATCAAACCGCGAGTTTATCGCTGTTTACGCTTGCTGGAGAGCTGTTAGGCCGCTGCCGTACAACGGCCGTGTATGGTCACAGCATTAGCTGCAATCAGGCTGGGCATATTTTTATGGCCGAAATGATGCCAGACCGAGTGAGTTGTTTAGTACCTATTTTTTAGTAGGCGGACTTACGTAACTTAACTGGGGCTTGCTCACGTTTTTCGGCATCTTTTCTATCTAGCTCTGCATTTTCTAATTCTATCTTGCGCTTATCTTCGGCTTCTTGCTCGCAGACTTCTTTTTCATCTCCCACTAGCACACCGCATAAATTCATTACTTGCTCGTAGTGTTCTTGTATTTGCGCTTCAGTTAGGGGTTCGTGCCTATCGACTTCACTTGCTAGCTGAGGTGTGCGAGCGCCACCAGCGTGAAGGGCAGTAGTTCCTATTATTGATAAAGCAACTGCTCCGGCCATTAAAAGCAGTTTGTTTTTTTGGTTTTCATAATAATCTCCGTTGAGTTTACGCATTTTGATGTTGCGTAGTAGTATAGCTAGGATATAGGAGTAGAGGCGTGAACATATCCGGTGAAATGAAACAACATCACGAGTTTACAGTTATTCAGGCTGCGCTTAAAGAGCATAATAGGCTGTATGGGCAGAATCTCCGTATTATCTCCCGCCCTGATCCGCCCGATGCTATTTTGTCTAATGGTGTCTATACAACGTGGCTAGAGCACACAGATGCTTTCTTTTCTGAAGAATGGGCTAAAGTATTGAGTGCAAAGGGGTACGTCAGTATTAAAGTCGATCTGGGCATGACCATAGACGAGCAATTTGCGAATGTGTTTTGCCAACGCGTATTAGATAAACATAACAAAGAGTCCTATAAATCCAGTATATCGCAATATGGACCTGGTATTTTAGTAGTAGGCTTAGAGTCCCCTTGGTTAAACAGTAATACTCTCACAGAAATAAACAAAAGATGGCAAGAGTTAGGTCAACCTGATATTTCAACCACCTTTAAGCATGTTTATATCGCTTATCGTGATCAGAACAGCAAAAATTATGCCGTTGAATGGCAAAGTAAATAAAATTATGAAACAGAAAATCCTTACCACCGTTAATCATTTTCATGAATTGCCCGCCCAAGAAATTTCTACTGAAGTACTTTTAGAAAAATACGCGAAAGGCGATGAAAGCAGTATTCAAGACATACGTGAGCGAGTGGCTAAAGCACTGGCCGTCCAAGAAAGTGATGATCCTATCGTACAGAAGCAACGTGAAAAAGAATTCATGCAAGCGCAGCAAGCGGGGTTTATTCCTGCAGGGCGCATTAACTCTGCGGTAGGTACTGATTTAGCTGCTACCTTAATTAATTGCTTTGTGCAGCCTGTGGGCGATTCCATTTCTGAGACAGAAAATGGCTTACCTGGTATTTATGACGCACTACAAAAAGCTGCAGAAACTATGCGCCGTGGCGGTGGAGTGGGTTATAACTTTTCCGCTATTCGTCCGCATGATGCCAAAGTAAAAGGGACTGCTTCTAAAGCCTCTGGGCCGGTGTCTTATATGCGTGTGTTTGATCGTTCATGCGAAACGGTAGAGTCTGCGGGATCCCGCAGGGGGGCGCAAATGGCGGTGTTATCGGTGGATCACCCGGATATTGAGCAATTTATTACGGCTAAGCGCACTGCTGGCGAACTCACAAACTTTAACGTATCGGTAAGTATTACTAATGACTTTATGCAGGCCTTAGAGGCCGATGGCAGTTTTGATTTAGTGCACATTGCTGAGCCTAGCGATGAGCTGATAGCTCAAGGTGTGAAGCAACGTGCTGATGGTAAGTGGGTTTATCGAACTGTACGCGCTCAAGAAATATGGGATTTGATCATGGAGTCTACCTATGATTACGCTGAACCCGGCGTGTTATTCCATGATCACATTAATGATGATAATAATCTGCATTATGTAGAAGAGCTGGATGCCACGAATCCGTGCGGTGAGCAGCCTCTACCACCTTATGGCTGTTGTTGTTTAGGCTCCGTAAATTTAACACAGTTTATAGAGAACCCTTTTGCCTTTACTGGCAAGCCCGCCGTGAATTGGGATGGCTTAGCGCAGGTGGTGCATACTGCAGTGCGTATGTTAGATAATGTTTTAGATGCCACTCAATGGCCACTACCAGAGCAAGAAGCGGAAGCTGCTGCTAAACGTAGAATAGGTTTAGGTATTACGGGCTTAGGTGATGCTTTAGTTATGTTGACCTTAGCTTATGACAGTGAAGAAGGCCGAGCCATGGCAGAGCGGCTCACCCGTCATGTGACTCATGAGGCCTATAAGGCATCCATAGAGCTCGCCAAAGAGCGCGGTGCTTTCCCCTTATTTAATGCGGAAAAGTATTTACAAAGTGGTTTTACTAAGCGTTTACCTAAAAGCATCCGTGAAGACATACGAAAGTACGGTATTCGTAATTCTCATTTAACGTCTATAGCACCCACAGGCACTATCTCTTTAGCTTTTGCGGATAATACTTCTAATGGTATAGAGCCTGCATTTTCTTGGTCTTACACGCGCCGCAAGCGCATGCCTGATAACAGTACCCAAGAATATTTGGTGCAAGACCATGCACATCGTTTATATGCCTTGATGGGAGGCGATACAGAAAATTTACCCTCGTATTTTCGTACGGCTTTAGAGATTTCTGCTGAAGATCATGCTCGCATGGTGGCTGCCGTCAAAGACCATGTGGATTCTGCCATTTCTAAAACGGTGAATGTGCCGGTGGATTATCCCTACGAAGATTTTAAAGACTTGTATTTACAGGCATGGAAATTAGGCTTAAAAGGCATTACGACTTATAGGCCTAGTGGTATGCGTAGTGCAGTATTAGTAGAAACGCCTAAAGCTCAATCTGCTGATGCTCCCACCCCAGAAACCATGGTGTTAGACGAGCAGGACCGGCGCTTAGTTCTCAAAAAGTCCATTGAGCCTGTATTAAACAGCTTGCGTTGGCCGAGTCGTCCGCATTTGCCCTTTGGGGCCAGTGCGTGGGCTTCAGATGAGATTAAAACACCGCAAGGCAGCTTTGTGGCCTTTGTCACTGAGCTGAATGGACGTCCTTTTGAGGTGTGGGTGAATGGGGCTAAACCTCCACGCGGCATGGGCTCTGTAGCAAAAATGCTGAGCTTAGATATGTACACCGATGATGCCCGTTGGGTGCGTAGAAATCTTGAGGTGATGGCTAAAGCCAATAGCTCTTACGTGGAAATGACTGATCCTGCTACGGGGGAGAAAGTGGTTAAACCTTCTGCCGTGGCCGCCTTGGCGCATATTGTGGGTTATAGGCAAGGTGAGCCCGCAGCTGATGCTCCTTCTGCTATGTTAAATGCCTTAATTGCCCCTCGTGAGCCAAAAACCGGTCCAGATGGCACCTTAGGTTGGGTTTGTGATGTGACCAACCCGAGCACGGGTGATGACTTTGTATTGATGCTCAAAGAGCTGCGTATGCCAGATGGTACTCTAAGGCCCTATTCAGTATGGGGAGCCGGAAAGTTTCCACGCGCCTTTGAAGGTTTATTCAAGCTGCTTAGTTTAGATATGCGTATAGTGGATCCGGCATGGATTGGCATGAAACTACGTAAGTTGTTGTCTTATGCTGAGCCACAGGGTGATTTTTTAGCGCGTACCCCTAATTCTGAAAAAATGGAATCCTATCCGTCTACTGAAGCCTATGTGGCACGTTTAGTGATTCATCGTTATGCCATGTTAGGTGTGCTCACGCAAGAAGGGGAGCCCGTTACGCAAATGGGTATAGTGCAAGAACAGCCTTCTGGAGCCACTAAATCATCTATTGAATCGATCCCATCTGTTATGAATGGTGAATTATGTCCAGAATGTTACCTACATACGGTTATTAAAAAGGATGGTTGTTTATTTTGTACTAGTTGCGGGTATATTGGAGCCTGTGGTTAACATAGAGCTAGGAGCCTAGGCATGGAGCTGGATCCCGTTATTGTTTCGCGCATGCAGTTTGCGTTTACTATTACTTTTCATATTGTCTTTCCTGCATTTACGATTGGTTTAGCGGCATGGATTACAACTCTACAAGGCATGTGGTTATACACATCAAATGAAAAGTACGAAGAATTGGTTAGATTTTGGATTAAGATCTTTGCCATTATTTTTGGTGTGGGAGTGGTGACGGGCATCATTATGTCCTATCAGTTTGGTACAAACTGGAGTAACTATGCCGAAGGGGTAGGTAATGTCGTTGGGCCATTGATTGGTTACGAAGTGCTTACCGCTTTCTTCTTGGAAGCAACGTTCTTAGGACTAATGCTCTTTGGTGCTGGTAGGGTGCCACGTTGGCTGCATTTTTTGGCCTGTGTAATGGTGGTGCTGGGTACCTCAGCATCGGCTTTTTGGATTTTATCGGCTAATAGCTGGATGCAATTTCCTGCCGGGCATGAGCTTCGTGATGGCATTGCTTATCCTGTGGACTGGCTCAAAATTATCTTTAACCCCACCTTTCCCACCCGTTTTGCACATATGTTAACGGCAGCTTATATTTCCACCGCTTTTGTCATTCTAGCGGTGGGAGCTCGCTGGTTGCGTAAAGGTATAGCGGTTGAAAAAGCCAAAACCATGATGCGTATGGCACTGGGTTTTTTAATTGTTTTAGTGCCATTGCAGGGTTTCTTTGGTGATGCGAGCGGCCTTAATACTCTAGAGCATCAACCCGTAAAAGTGGCTGCTATGGAAGCGCATTGGGGCCATGAAGGGCCTGAAGGCAAAGGGCCAATTCCTTGGGTGCTGTTTGCTTGGCCTAATGAAAAGGAAGAGCGTAATGATTTTCAAATTGCCATTCCCTACTTAGGCAGCATTATTTTAACGCACTCTTTAGATGGCACCATTAAAGGATTGAAAGAGTTCTCTCCGGATGTGCGTCCTCCCATCGCCATTCCCTTCTTTGCTTTCCGTATCATGATTGCGATGTGGGGGCTCATGATGATCACCATTATCGCAGGTGGCGTTTTATGGTGGCGTAAAAAGATTTTTCACTCGAGCCGTTATCTGGGTTTTGCACAGTATTTATGGCCTATCGGCTTTTTAGCCGTTATTGCCGGTTGGTATACCACAGAGGTAGGGCGTCAGCCGTGGGTGGCTACTGGTATTTTGCGCACCGTCGATGCCGTTTC
This sequence comes from Paenalcaligenes sp. DL 309, assembly GCF_057475285.1. NCBI lineage: Bacteria > Pseudomonadati > Pseudomonadota > Betaproteobacteria > Burkholderiales > Alcaligenaceae > Paenalcaligenes > Paenalcaligenes sp. DL 309. Next base: position 23,399 of record NZ_JBYBKW010000002.1, on the reverse strand, counting down.
ACCGGTGGCCGGAGGTGCGGTGTTAACCACTTTATTATTACTGATAACCATCTATAGCGTGATTCTTATTACCACTTTCCATTACGTAAACCGTTTGTTGAAAGCGGGGCCTGATGTAGTGGAAGAGAGCAATACCAATCCTTTTGCGGATCATGCCACTCCCATGAGGCCTATGTCAGCAGCGCAAGATGCAACACGTGAAGCTATGCGTATAGAGGAGAAATAGGCTATGAATAGTTTATGGTTTGAATATCATTTGCCAACAATTTGGGCACTATTACTCAGTACCGCCGTTATGCTTTACGTCATATTGGATGGTTTTGATTTGGGCATGGGAATTTTATTTCCTTGGGTCAAAAGTGAGCATGAACGGGATCAAATGATGAACTCGGTGGCTCCTTTTTGGGATGGCAATGAAACGTGGCTTATTTTAGGTGGGGGCGGGTTGTGGATTGCTTTCCCTAAAGCTTACGCCATTATTATGCCAGCCCTTTATTTACCCGTGATTTTTATGCTGATGGGGCTAATATTCCGGGGCATTTCCTTTGAGTTTCGTTTTGTCTCAAAACCAAATAATAAACGCTGGGATTTTGCTTTCTCTGCAGGATCCATCGCGGCAGCTTTTTTCCAAGGCGTCATTTTAGGGACAGTGGTGCATGGTATTAAGGTGGTGGATGGTCAGTTTGCAGGTGGTCCACTTGATTGGACACATCCTTTTGCTTTGATGTGTGGAGTGGGGGTAGTGGCAGGTTATGCGTTATTAGGCACTTTTTGGCTTATGATGCGCGTGGAAGGCGGTTTAAGATTACGTGCTAAGCAATTGGCTCTGCCTGCCCTCGTCGTGTTGTTTGCTTTTATTGTTGGCGTAGCTATTTGGACGCCTTTAGCAGTGCCGAGTATTTATGCACGCTGGTTTGATTCGGCCGTCATGAAATATATCTGGGTCTTACCGCTACTGATTCTTGCTATGGGTTGGTGGGCGTTGCACGCCATTAAGCGTGGCAGTGGCGGCCAAGGTTTTGCTGCGGCAGTAATTATTTTTCTCTTATGTTTTGTGGGGTTAGCCGTATCAATTTTTCCTTATTTAGTACCTCCTGTTCTTACTTTATGGGAAGCTTCTGTGTCGCCAGAAAGTCAGTTGTTTATGTTGTTAGGTGCAGCACCATTAATACCTTTGATTTTGGCTTATACGGCATTTATTTATTGGACTTTCCGCGGCAAGGTTAAGTTAGGTGAAAAATATTACTAAAAATAAAACAAAACTACTTGTCTTAAACAAACCCTATGATGTGCTCACGCAGTTTACCGATATTCAAGGTAGGGCTACATTAAAAGACTATGTGCCTGTTTCTGGTGTTTATGCCGCTGGCCGCTTAGACCGTAACAGCGAAGGCTTATTGCTATTAACCAATGATGGTAAATTGCAAGCACGTATTGCTGAACCTAAGTTTAAGATGGCAAAAACCTACTGGGCGCAGGTGGAAGGTGAGGTCTTCGAAAAGCAACTGCAGCAATTACGTCAAGGCGTGCAGCTTAAAGATGGCCTCACTTTGCCGGCTAAAGTGGAGTTAATCCCTGAACCCATACTTTGGGAACGTCATCCCCCCATACGTTATCGAGCCACTATTCCCACCAGCTGGCTAAGCATTACTATTACCGAAGGGCGTAATAGGCAGGTACGGCGTATGACAGCGGCTGTGGGCTTGCCTACTTTACGTTTAGTGCGAGTGCAAGTAGGACCTTGGAAATTAGATGGATTGCAGCCTGGCCAGTGGCGTGAAGAGCCAGTAATTAATTAAAAATAAAACTATGACTTTTGTGAACATTACTTCTTTTGAAGTGTTAGATACGCTGATTCGATTGTTTACCGCTTTTATTTTGGGTTCTGTAATTGGTTTAGAGCGTCAACATAGACAGAGCACGGCGGGCTTACGTACAAATGTGTTGGTGTGTTTAGGTGCTGCTATTTTTGTGGATGCTGCATTACGGATTAATGATGTGGAAGGGGCAGCACGTGTTATTTCGTACGTGGTTTCAGGGATTGGTTTTTTAGGTGCTGGCGTTATTATGCGTGAAGGTGGGCGAGTGCAAGGGCTAAATACAGCTGCTACGCTATGGACCTCTGGTGCTATTGGTGCATGTGCAGGAGTAGGCCTTTTAATTGAAGCGGTAATAGGTACGAGTTTTGTTTTAATAGCAAACACCACATTGCGACCAGTAGTTAGCTATATCAATAGTCTGCCTTTTACAAAAAGTGATCCTAAACTATCAAATATGGTGCATATTACAACATCAAAAAGCAAGATAAAAGATGCCGTATCTTTTATTGAGAAAGCTGTAAAGTCAGAGGATTATCCTTTAGCTGATTTTAATATTAAAAGCTTTAGTGAAAAAGAAGTAAAAATTGATTTGGTTTTAACCCCTACAATTCAAAATCATAAAAATATAAATGATTTGGTTTTTTATCTCAGCTCGGAATCTTCGATAGATCAGGTCATTATTACTTAAGTAAATACATATAAAGAGCAAAATAATTAATTTTCTATAGTTACACATAGATGCAAACCGTTAGATATGCTGTCTTGTTTGAGAGTAAATTCATGCTAACTTTGAATTAACAGCTTCATTAGAAAGTAAAAAGCTGCTTAATTTTAAGATATAAACAGGAGAGCTTCATGAAAAAAATACTCACTATCACAGCATGCTCCATTTCTTTGGTTTTTGGTTCTGCGGCATTTGCGCAAACGGCCGCCACAGATACGCCATCAGGTGGAACTTTGATCACAGATACCACTCAATCAGTAGCGGCTTGGGGCGTTGAGGATATTTTCGGCAAAAATATCCATAACGAGCAAGACGAAAAAATTGGCGATATCCGTAACCTGATTCTAAATGAGAAAGGTCAAGCCACGCATTATATAGTGGGCGCAGGCGGCTTTCTTGGTATGGGCGAGCATGATGCAGCTATCCCTTTTGATAAAGTTAAATATGGCAATGGGGATTTCGTTTTATACGGTTATACCAAAGACCAATTAAAAGAACTCCCAGAAGTTGATATCACGAATACAGCAGCCCATTGGGGTGCTAAAGATATTATGGGCAAAAATGTCCATAATGAACAAGATGAAAAAATAGGTGATATTCGTAATCTAACGCTCAATGACAAAGGCCAAGCCACGCATTTTATAGTGGGAGCTGGGGGCTTTCTTGGTATGGGCGAACATGATGTTGCTATTCCATTCGATAGAATGACATACCGTGATGATCATTTTGTTTTGTCTGGTTATACTAAGGATCAGCTAAAAGAGCTTCCTAAAGTAGAGGTCCGTAAATAAAAACATTTATGGTTCTTTTAATAGTCGAATAATTAAATAGTATAAAAATTTAATAATTAAACTTACTTCTCAAAAAATGCCCTATATCTTAATAAATATAGGGCATTTTTTATGTGTGCTTATCTGCTTCTATATAGCTAATCACCATAGCCCCAGTGTCGGGCATAGCCCATACAGACTCTAGAGGTGCTGTTGTCTTTAGGTTTAGACGCGTCCCACACGCGACGTAGCTCGTAGCGATATTGATTGCAATCAGAAAATACAGCGGAAGATCGCATAAAAGTAGTGGTAAGATTCAATTATAGATAGACATGTAAAACTATTCTAGGAGATGACGATGCGAGTTCATTTTATACGGTGGTTTAGCGCGCTACTACTGCTAGTAGGAGTAGGTGTTAGTTCTTTTAGTTATGCTGAAAATATAGAATCTGCAGCGGCACAAAAAATTCAAAGCTTAGCTGAAAAAGGCGAAGCTTCAGCTCAAGAAGTGTTAGGTGGGATGTACTTTGTGGGCGAAGGTACCAAACAAGATTATGAAAAAGCTAAAGAGTGGTATGAAAAAGCGGCCGCCCAAGACTATGCCAAAGCACAGACAAATCTAGGAATGATGTATTCGGACGGGTTGGGTGTACACAAAGATTATGTGAAGGCTAAAGAATGGTTTGGGAAAGCATGTGAAAATGGAGAACAAAATTCCTGTGCTGAATACAATCGATTAATTAGGCAAGGTTTTTAACTTTATGAGTTTTTTGTAAAAGTCGTTACAATATAAAAACTTACAAGATTCTCTTAGGGCTTTGTATGTAAGTGCTGTACTCTATAAATAGCGATTCTGCTATTAGTAGTTAGTACTTATTTGGAGTACACCATGACACAACAAAGCACAAACAAACCAGATCAAGAAAAAGCAAAAGAAAAAGCACCATCACGCTTTCCTGCTGATAAGCCTAAAGACGATAAAAAATCACAATCAAAAATTGATAAATAAATTAGACTTTGAAGTGTAAAAAATACCTGTTCTAGACAGGTATTTTTTTTGCTTAATCTGGTTTCAATTACTTGCAATAAACAATAGACATATCTGAATGAGTCCATGTATTGTAAAGAGGCAATCAATACTTAAAGGAGTGCATCATGAATGAAAATATCGCTAAAGGTAATTGGAAGCAGTTTAAAGGTAAAGTAAAAGAACAGTGGGGTAAACTGACTGATGATGATATTGATGTGATTGCAGGAAAACGTGATCAGCTAGTAGGTAAAGTTCAAGAGCGTATGGGTATTGCTCAAGATGAAGCCGAGAAACAAGTGGCTGATTGGGAAACAAGAAATAAATATGAGTGGTAAAACTAAGGCTCATTAGAATTAATTGTTTCAACTACATTTAAAAAGGCCTAATTAGGCCTTTTTAAATGTCTAATGGTCAAACATCTTCGAGGAGAAGAGTTATGGCTACGAAAGCGACACTACAGCCACCTTATTACCCAATAATATATGTACGGGGCTTTGCGGCGACCATGTCGGAGATAGACGAAGCGACGGCTGACCCTTATATGGGATTTAATCGCGGCTCCACTGTTTTGCGGCAGGATTATCAAAGTAAGCCCATTTCTTTCATTTTTGAATCACCACTGCTGCGTCTGATGAAGGATCACGGCTATATCGATGCTTTCCAAGGTGGGGGATACCTTGAGGAGCGGGGTAAGATTACACCGAAATCGATTTGGGTATTTCGTTACTATGAGCAAGCTTCAAACTTACTTGGCAGCGGTGAGCGGGTTACTATGGAGCAATTTGCTCTGGATCTACGTCGCTTTATTCTGCGTGTGCGGGACGCAATTTGTGGCGATGATAAAGACCGAAAGAAGGCGTTTAACGTGCATTTAGTGGCTCACTCAATGGGTGGCTTAGTGAGTCGTTGTTACCTGCAAAATATTTGCCGATATGGTGCGCCCAAAGGATATGATGACACGGATCTAGAGTTAGCTAAGGGGGCTGCTAGCCCCCATTATGTGGATAAATTATTTACGTATGGCACACCGCATAATGGCATTGAGATGCTGGGCGTTAATGTGCCTGAGCTAGGTCCTCTCGACAAATTTCAAATATCTAATTTCTCCCTAAGCCGTATGCGAGATTATTTGAAAATAAGTAAAAAAACTGTTGCCGTCAATTCATTAGATGGTGCTTTTGACCCTGAGAAAAGCTTCTGTTTTATTGGCTCTGATTATAAAGATTACGATGCATTTTTTAAACTTACAAAACGAGTAACTGGGCCAGCCAGCGACGGACTGGTAATGATAGCCAATGCCTACATTGAAAACGCACCCCGTGCTGTTGCGTATCGTAGTCATTCAGGGCACTTTGGTTTAGTGAATTCCGAATCCGGTTATCAAAATTTAAGACGTTTTTTGTTCGGCTCGTTACGAGTTACAGCTAAGCTTCGCGTAAATAGAGTGGATCTACCACCGGGTGTACAAGAAAAATATAATAATAATGCGGAGGTCAGGGGGTCTTATTATTTTGATACGGTTATCAGTGTACGATCAGGAGCTAATTATGTCTTGCATGAGCGGCGTTATGACCATGCTTCTGCACTTTTACGTACGTACGATGAGCTTATTAAAGAGCAGTTACCTGTTTATCTATTTACTGGCTATTTGACGGAGAAGGCGCGTGAAGCTTCTGATCAGGCTCTTATGTTTATGATTGATGTAGGAGTGCGTATTCCGCTTTTTGAAGTGAATCGCAAATTTTGGTTTAATGAACACTTTGAAGGCTTTATGTATCAAGAGCAAATCACTTTAGCGATACGTGATAAAACGATTCGTTATGGGCTTTCTCTGAAAGATGGCATTGGTAATGCGCCTCATAAAGCAGAAATAACGGAGGAGCATGGCTTGCGGTGGATTCGTGTACCGCTAGGCACAGCCATAAATGCTCGCCCAGGTTTTCAGGGACAATTGGAGCTGTTTGTAGATAACTGGCAGTAAAACTAATTCTGCGGATTTTAATTTTCTAAGAGTTTGTAATCCATGTTTTTTAAGGTGGCAACGATTTTTAGCAGTCGGCTTTCTTGATGTTCAATTTTAACTAATAAATAATCTAAACTGGGCGCCACATAAAGGCGGGTTTGACGGCTTTCACTTTTACGGTCGCGCTCTATTATTAACGCTTCCACATCCCCTTGCCCTGTTTCTACCATTTCCGTACCCATTACTTTATAGTTGTGAATTTTTTTATTGCCTTTATGGATCAAGGGGTAGGAAAACTCTTTTTTACCAGCCATCAATTCACAACGAGCTTCAATAAAAAAACTCAGAGGGTCATATAGGGCCGTGTCTAGATCAAAGATTTTTTGTTCTTTTTCACTATTAAATTCTGCTTTTTTCGCATTCCAATCAAACGATAAGGTTTGTACGACTTCTTCTTTTAAAGGACGTTTGGACGTAGAAATATAGGAAAGAGGTTCTACCTCACACGACGATTTCATTGCAAAAGTGGCTTTTTGACTGGATGATAACAGCCAGTGATCTAAGGCAAAGTCAATTTGGTATTGATTTTGATCGCGTTGTATATGTAAATGGTTTTCGCCTTGGATGAGTTTATTGTTGTACTCCACAGAAAAAACCGCATTCACATAATCAATACGTTGAGCTTGTGCAGCAGTAGTGCGTAGTAGTCCTATACTGATTACAGTAAATAACATAATAATAAATAACAGATCATTTGGATGTCTGTGATGGTTGGTATTAATTCGCATAATCTGAGGAAATAAATGACACAAGAAAATTTACATGTTCGCCGTCAGGAGTTGATAAATCAACTGCTACGTGAAGACAGTATACGCTCTACTGCCGTACTTGACGCACTGAAACGGGTACCGCGAGAGGCGTTTGTCCCTGAAACGTTACGTGAATTTGCCTATAACAACACCCCTTTGCCCATTGGTGCGGATCAAACCATTTCGCAACCTACTATTGTGGCCATGATGACTGAAGCTTTGGAGCTTAAAGGTGGAGAAAAGGTGCTGGATGTGGGCACAGGCTCGGGCTACGCGGCTGCAGTACTGGCTTGCATTGCGGACAAGGTGTATTCCATAGAGCGCATTGATCATTTAGCCGCCCAAGCCCAAAAAGCCCTCAAGCACACCGGTTTTACAAATGTAGAGTTACGGGTAGGCGATGGTTCTTTAGGGTGGCCGGAAGCTGCACCCTTTGATGCTATTGTGGTAGCCGCAGGTGCACCGGTGGTGCCAGAAACCTTAAAGCAACAGCTAGCCATAGGTGGGCATTTGGTGTTACCGGTAGGAGCGGAGCAGTCCGTGCAACAGCTTTTACGTATTACTCGCTTGGCAGAAGATGAATATCAAACAGAAAATCTGGGTGATGTGCGTTTTGTACCTTTGATCGGTGAGGCAGGCTTCAATCCTAATCCAGCCCTTGCATCTACTGATGAAAAGCGCTTAATACAACGCATAATTCAAGTGGCTGAACCTTTTGACGCCGTGGAGGATTTGCCACTGAGAGCGCTGTTAGAGCGGATTGCTGATAGTAAGGTAGTACTATTGGGCGAAGCCACTCATGGCACTTCGGAATTTTATCAGGCACGTTATCGAATTACGCGTGCTTTAATTGAGGAAAAGGGTGTTAGTTTTGTGGCTTTAGAGGGCGATTGGCCGGATATAGCCCAGATGAATAACTATATACAGTCTACCGATGATTCATTAACGGCGTGGATAGCGTCTGCACGTTTTCCCACTTGGATGTGGCGTAATGAAGAGATGTTGACCTTTATGAAGTGGTTACGCGAGTTTAATAAAAGTTGTGATTCGGAAGAAAGAGTGGCTTTTTACGGTTTAGATATGTATAGCCTTTTTGATTCTATAGCTGCGGTTCTGAGGTATTTGCATGAGGTAGATCCCGATGCCGCCCAGAATGCACGTGACCATTACACCGTTTTAGATTCATTTAAACCAGACCCCTTCGATTATAGCCAATACGCCACAAGCCCTGGTTTTGTTAGCTGTGAATTCTCGGTGAGTCAGGTCTTACAAAATCTACAAGCACAGAAAGATAGGTATGCAGCGCAGACGGGTAAAGCGCGATATATGGATGTCTTACAAAATGCGCGCTTAGTAGTAAGCGCTGAGGCTTATTACCGTCTCATGCATCAGGATACTCATAATTTGTGGAATCTACGTGATACTCATATGTTTGAAACGTTAGATGCATTACTACACTATTACGGTAAAAACAGTAGAGCAGTGGTGTGGGCGCACAATTCACATATTGGTGATGCGCGTGCTACCGAGAGTCTAGAGCTTGGCGAGCTAAATTTGGGTCAACTTTGTAGAGAACGATTCAGAGATGCCGCTTACTTAATAGGATTTGGTACCAATACAGGTACCGTGGCTGCCGCTTCGAACTGGGGTGGAGCTATGGAAAATAAAGTTTTAGCCCCTGTTTTGGCTGATAGTTACGAGCGGCTATTTCATGAAACGGGTCTTAATGGTTTTTTGTTACCCTTTTCGCATGCAGGAGATGTAGAGGTGCGATTAGCTCTGTTAGAGTCGCGTTTGCACCGTGCCATTGGTGTGGTGTATTTGCCAGAAGCGGAGCGTGCTAGCCATTATTTTAAGGCAGAGCTTTCTTATCAATTTGATGAATATATTTGGATAGATCATACTCAGGCAGTCATAGCCTTATAATTACTATAAAATGCATGATTAAGCATATCTATGACGTAGGAATTCCGTCAATAACCCCGCCCTAAAGGCGAGGCATGCCAGAGTCACTCTGTGCTTGCCTAGATTGACCAGACTCAGCGCTGTTATAGCGCTACGTTGGTGTTACGTTCAAGATACACCTTGGAATGCTTCCTCAGTTCCAAGCGCTGTAAGCGGTAGCCGCAGACACGCCTCGGGTAGGCACGAAACGGGCTATTGCGTGGTGCTTTAGGCATCTAGCGGGACATCAACCTTGTCGAGGGGAGCGAGGCGTAAGCCTCCGTCACCAGGCCCGTAAGGGCAAAATTAGGAGAAAATAGCCATGGCTGTTTTTGTAATAGATAGACGTCAAGCGCCGCTGATGCCGTGTTCCGAGAAGCGAGCACGGCTTCTATTGGCGCGAGGGCGAGCCAGGGTGCATCGATTGATCCCCTTTACGATTCGCTTGATTGATAGGGAGGTGGCACTATGCGAGTTACAACCGTTAGAGCTTAAGATTGATCCTGGCAGTAAAACATCAGGGCTGGCGTTGGTTCGCAATAGCAACACCATTGACGCGGAAACGGGCGAGATAACAGCTACGGCGCACGTACTAAACCTGTTTGAGTTGATACATCGCGGGTTTCAAATCAGTCACGCCTTAACAGCGAGACGCCAAATGCGTCGTCGCCGTCGTAGTGCCAACTTACGGTACCGTGCGCCCCGCTTTCTTAATCGGAAAAACAAAGGCAAAGGGTGGTTAGCGCCGAGTTTGCAGCATCGAATTGATACTACGTTATCGTGGGTTGCGCGACTACGAAACGTGGCACCCATTACGCACCTAGCTCAAGAGCTCGTTCGCTTTGATATGCAACAGCTTGAAAACCCGGAAATAGCGGGCGTGGAATACCAGCAAGGCGAATTAGTGGGCTATGAGGTACGCGAGTATTTGTTAGAGAAGTGGCGACGACAATGCGCCTACTGCGATGCGTCAACTGTGCCGCTGCAAATCGACCACATACACCCCAAAGCGCGTGGCGGCTCGAATCGCGTCAGCAATTTAACGCTCGCGTGTGCACCGTGTAACCTAAAAAAGGCCGCGCAAGACATCACGCTGTTCTTGGCAAAAGACCCTAAACGCTTAACTAAAATTCAAGCCCAAGCAAAACGCCCTTTACGAGATGCCGCTGCCGTTAACGCCACGCGATGGCAGCTCTTTAACGCACTCAAAGCAACCGGGTTGTCTGTACGCACTGGGTCTGGCGGCTTAACGAAGTGTAATCGCTCAAAGCTAGGTATTCCAAAGACGCATGCCTTAGATGCCGTATGTGTGGGCCAGGTGGATTATGTTGAGCAGTGGCAAAAACCGACGTTAGCGATTAAGGCCACTGGGCGCGGCAGCTACCAACGCACACGCCTTAATCGTTTTGGCTTCCCGCGAGGCTATTTAACACGGCAAAAACGAATTCATGGCTTTCAGACGGGTGACAGGGTTAAGGCGATCGTCACGAAAGGCAAGAAGGTTGGCGCGTATATGGGTCGCGTTGCCGTTAGGGCTTCAGGTAGCTTTAATATTCAAACCGCAGAGGGGCTAGTTCAAGGCATCAGCCATCGATACTGCACCCTTATTCAACGTAGCGATGGCTACGGATATTCACTTAGATCGGATAGTAATTAACTACGGAGAAGCGAGAACAAGGTTGGCTTACGCCAACGCGCTATCCCTCCCCGCCATAAATGACGGGGTATCTCGCGCAACATCTTGATGAAAAAAACTTTCGCTTTAACCCACCCTAAGTTAAAACCCGCGCGTTTGGTAGACGCTATTAAGCACGATATTAAAAAATACCTGCGCAGAGAGCGTAATAAACCGCTGCCTGCCGGGGCAGATTACTGGACCTTTGATTGTCGTTTTGGTCCTTCCGCAGAAACCGCAGAAGTGGTTTTTACTTCTGAGCTCAATAAACATGTGGATGAAGCTGTAGCGCAAGAGCTGCCAGAGTTTTATGTGGAAATTCTTGCCAGAGCGGCTAACCATGAGCACAGTTCATCGCCAAACACTGACATTTAATTAGTTGTCAGCATTAATAATTAGAGAACCTTTTATGCAATTTTCGTCTTTAGATTTAGCTCCCGAACTGCAACGTGCAGTTACTGAGCGCGGCTACGGCACTATGACGCCGGTACAAGCCCAAGCCATCGTGCCGGCACGCCGTGGTAAAGATTTACAAGTTACCGCTCAAACAGGGACAGGTAAAACCGCGGCTTTTGCGATTCCGTTATTACAACGTTTAGTAGATCAACCCAAAGCCACCGTGGCCCGCCGCCCTCGTGCCTTAATTTTGGCACCTACGCGTGAGCTCGCTGAGCAATTAGCGGATTTCATTAGTGCTTATGCCAAGTATTTACCTATCAGTGTAACAGCACTGTATGGGGGCGTAAAAATGGGAGGGCAGACGAATAAGTTACAGGCCGGTGTGGATATAGTCATCAGCACGCCAGGCCGTTTACTGGAACATACCAGCCTAGGTAATGTGGTATTAACCGACGTGGAGTTTGTGGTGCTTGATGAAGCCGATCGCATGTTAGACATGGGCTTTATTAGTGATGTATTGCAGCTGATGCAATTAACCTCCTCAAAACGCCAAACCCTGCTTTTTTCAGCTACCACCTCTTCAGCAGTTAATGAATTTGCCCAACAGGTGTTAAATAAACATCAGCAAATTCAGGTGACGAAGCTTAATAGCACAGCCGATACCGTGAATCATGCGGTGTATGCAGTAGAAGAAAGTCGAAAAATTGAATTATTTGAAGCGTTGTTAACAGAGCATAACTGGTTTCAAATTTTAGTATTTACGAGTACTAAAGAGCAGGCGGATCGATTGTTAGCAGCACTTAAAAAACGTAAAGTGGCCGCTGCTGTATGTCATGGTGATAAAAGCCAAGGCTCTAGACGTCGCGCCATCGCTGATTTTAAATCCGCAAAGTTACAAGTATTGATTGCTACTGAAGTAGCCGCTAGAGGCTTAGATATTGAAGGCCTGGACTATGTGTTGAACTTTAATTTGCCTTATTTGCCTGAAGATTATGTACACCGTATTGGCCGTACTGGTCGTGCAGGGGAAGCGGGGACCGCTATTTCTTTTGTCAGCCGAGAAGAAGAGCAAGCCTTAGAGCGTATTCAAAAACTCATCGGCAGCAAAATTAAACGCATCGTCAAACCGGGCTTTGAAGTGAGTCGTACTTCTCTAATTAAAAGTATCTCACGTAAAACGCTGGCAAGCCGTAAAAACAAAGCCACGAAAACAGTGATTGAGCCTAAGGGTGGAAGGCAAGGACAGGGTAGAGGGAAAGCAAATCGTTCTAAACGTATGCAATAAGCATCCAGAGTCCCATACCTATCATCATTAAGTTTTCAGTCAATGAAATAGCGCCCAGTGGCACTTTACTGTTACCACCCACACAGGCGCATTTTAGCTCTCGTCTGTCTACGTAGACCGCCTTAATGACGGAGACTGCCCCAATAGTACCAATGAATATAGCCACTGGTGCCGCTAGCCAGAGTAAGCTGCCTGCCAGCATGAGTACGCCTGCCAAAGCCTCCCCAAATGGGTACAGTTTGCTATAGCGGACCCAACGTTGGGCTAGTAAATCATAATTAAGGAACATGGTAGAAAATTGTTCGAGGTCTTGCAGTTTTTGTACCGCTAATAAGCACATGGAAATGGCGATAAACCACTCGAAACCCCGTAGCGTAAACAAGGTTCCAAAACTATACCAAGATAAACCTAATGCCATAAGCATAGCTACGCCAAAAATAGCCACTACTGCTTGATAAGAGGTGTCTCTGCGTTGGTCTTTGGGTTTTTTAACATCTAAGTAAACTTCTAACTCGTCAAAGCCACCAATACGTTTTCCATTAATATAGGTTTGTGGAGTGGTGTCTACCCCTTCTTTTTCCATGAACGCATCGGTTTGTTCGCGGGTGGTCAGATGATGGTCTTCCACCTCAAAGCCTTTGCGTTGAAGTAAATCTTTTGATTTTAGACCATAAGGGCAAAGATGTTTTGGCATGACCATTCGATAAAGCGTAGCTTTTTTCTGTGGTGAGTTCTGCATAGTCATAATTCTCCTCCTGTTCACTAATTATCAAGAATGAGAAGGTATTTTTTGACATTAGCATTTTAGTAAGAGTAGTACCATCTTTGACGCAAAGAGTAACAGCTACCAATAATAAAAAACCTCATCCTAGGATGAGGTTTTTTACAATATTATGGCTAAAAAAAATTGCGTTTTAAAATGAATCTCTAGTTCTACCCCCCCAAGTAGCTGATAAGCTGGCTACTGTCCACTTCCCCTAAACTGAGACAGTCATAATTGGAGTTTTCTGCGATACTTTACGTAGGAGACGATGATGAAGAAATCACGATTTACTGAATCGCAAATTATTGCGGTGTTAAAAGAAGCGGATGCGGGCATGAAGGTGAGCGATTGTCCACTCCCTTATTTGTTATTCATAAAACCTAAATAAAAAGTTGAATCATAGGCAGGTAGCCATCTACTGCGAGTAAATCAATCCTTTTTTGAATGATTTCCCAACTCGTATCTTTAGACCTTAAGTGGTATGTGACCTTAGCAGGAAATGATTCTACAGTAGAAGATTGATATTCAGAGTAGATAATATTGGTTTCCACTTGAATATACCCTTCTGAATCCATCTTGTTTTTTAATGTTTTTATAGGTTGCACTAAGCGCATCCCTTGTATCTTTGGCTGCAATGAAAAAGCTCTGCTATGATTTAATCGTTCTATTCTTAGTTTTAAAAGCAGCTTGTTCTCAAGAGCTATAGACATTTGAGACAGTTGATCAGTCTGGTCACTGCAACCCGGAACCCAATAAATACCATCTTCGGAAAAAAGATCGTACCAGTCATCGTAGTTTTTACTGTCTAGAAGATGATTTTCGTAGAAAACAAAATCCTCTATTTCTTTTAAATTAAAATCCATTGTCTTAGCCCTCAAAAGAAGAAGTTATGATGTTTTTCCATGCTTTATATTGATTTCTGATAACTAGTTCATTATTTGCATTGTCAAATGTGTTTGTGTCATTTTCTAACTCAGCCTCATCAAATTGGCGACAAAGATTTATCCATTTATTGCCAGCGGCTTTCAGGTTTTTTTGTTGACTTTCAAATAGATGAAGATCGTCGTGAGCTACCACACTCATAGGTGAAAAAACTAAGCGACTATACGTTAAGCCCCTATTTAGTAATTCTTTAGGTGCATTTTTAGGCTGAAAAACCCACACTTCTAATAGCGTTTCATTTACGGAGATAGGTCGTAAAACACGAAGGATTTGAGGGGAGCCTTTAGCTGCTAAGCTAGGATACAGCACAACGTTTTGTGGGGTGAAATTTAAAACATTAGAGGTTTTTTCTTCGCCATGAGCCTTTTCAAGCATTTCTTTGTAGCCTTTTATTTCTGCGTAGGCGCTATGTATACTAAATTTAGTTCCTAAAATACTATGGCCGTTTTTAAACGTTTTGACCCCCATTGTTGAGTAAAACTCATAATTAGAGCCAAAAGGTAGTAATTGCTCTAGAGACAATGGATCAATATCTGCAAACTCATCGGCTACCTTAGCTGCAGAGCTAGCAGCAGATTCATGAGCTGAAATAGGGTGAACGGTATCATTTATATTCTCTAGATACATTTTCCAGTTACATTTTATTTGGCTTCTAATAGATCCGCCTGCTATCTCTAGCTCTCCATCGGGTGAACTATCCGCCATCGTGTCTAAGGCTGATAACACATCACCAAAATAATCATGAAAACCTATACCTTCTTCGCTTAATCTAGCAAAAACAAAACCTCTATAACTTTCTACAGCCCCAGGGGTAGACAGACCCTGGGCCGCAGGGCACTCGTCAAAACCGGTGTTTTCATATTCTTTTTTAATGGGAATTGAGAGTAAAGAACCGTCGAGGCGATAGGTCCATGCATGATAGGGGCAGCGCAACATTTTTCCAACATTACCGCTAGCTTCACTTACTAGTCTGGCGCCTTTGTGTGCGCATCGATTCATTAATACATGCACTTCGCCTTTTGCATTTCTAATCATTATTACCGGAGATTTACCTATAAGAGTAGAGAGGTAATCACCTGTGTTGGGAACTTGGCTTTCATGGCCTACATAAATCCAAGAATTATGAAATAGGTTTTTCATTTCAGACTCAAAAACATCTTCATTGAGATAGATGTCACTGTGAATTTGTTTTTTATTTACTAGGTTAACAATGTATTCTTTATTCATTTCATTTCACCTTTTAGTAGAGGAGGCCAAATCCCTTCTGAGCTTTCTGGAGGCACAGCAGATAATAAGTTTTTTGTATAAGAATGTTGAGGATTAGAGAAGACTTCTGAGGTTATTCCTTGCTCTACCACTTCGCCATTGTGCATAACTAGCACTCTAGAGCATAAGTAACGAACTACAGATAAATCATGGGAGATAAAGACAACGGCGATACCAAAGTCACGATTTAGTTTAATAAGTAGATTTAAAATTAAAGCTTGGACTGAGACATCTAGGCCTGAGACAACCTCATCAGCGACTAAAAGACGCGGCTCAACACATAATGCTCTAGCAATATTGATACGTTGTTTTTGGCCGCCAGAGAGTTGGCTAGGGAAACGTTCACCTGCATCCGGAGCTATACCAACTTCTTTCATGAGATTTTTAGCTACTTTTTTACGCTTTGCATCACTCATGGAAGGGTGAAGTTCTAAAACTTGAGTGATTAATTCCCAGACGCGTCTTCTAGGATTTAATGCTGAGTCCGGGTCTTGGAAAATCATTTGAATCGCTTTAGAGATGTCCTCGTTATCTTTTTTATTTAGTTGTGCACGAGGTTTATCTAAAACTTTTACTTCGCCTCCACTAGCATCAAGTAGGCCCACCATGAGTCTGGCGATAGTGCTTTTGCCACTACCGCTCTCTCCTACAATGCCAATTAACTCACCTTGATTTACACTTAAAGATGTAGGTTTTAAAGCATACATCGTACTTTTCTTTCTTTTTTTAACCACACTATACGTACGTTCTACATCTTTGAATTCAATTAAAGGCCTTTCTGTATTTTTAAGGGCTATGGGAACGGAATGTGCTTCACGCTCATGCACATTATTTATTTTGGACATCTCAGCAATACAAGCAACATTATGATTTAGGCTGATTTGTTTTAATGCAGGGATTCCTTGACTACATACTGGTTCACTAATTGGACAGCGTTGTACAAAGCGACACCCATGTAGGTTAGCCATGTCTTGTAGTCCAGGCATGATTTCAGCTAAAGAGGGTAGTTTATATAATGGCCCTAGTAGTGCCGGCGTTGCATTTTTTAATGCCCAAGAGTAGGGGTGTGATGGCTGGTCTAATACGGCTGCTGCTGGTCCATGTTCGACCACATCTCCGGCATAGAGAACGAGTACTTCATCACAAACATGTGCTGCCATTCGTAAGTCGTGCGTAATTAAAATAACAGCCGTGTTATGTTGTCGCTGTACTTCACGCAGGATACGAATAATTTGTGCCTGAGTTATCACGTCTAACGCTGTTGTGGGTTCGTCAGCAATAATTAACTCTGGATCACCAGAAAAAGCCATGGCAATAAGTATTCGTTGGCATTGCCCACCAGATAATTGATGAGCATAACGATCAAGCATGGTTGACGGCTCTGGTAAACCAACTTCAGTCAAACGTTCTATAGCATATTTTTCTCTATCTTTTTTAGCTATGCCAACCCGCTTTAAATGTTCGTACATTTGATCTTTTATAGTCAGTACAGGATTCAGTGAGGAGAGGGGCTCTTGAGGAATAAATGCTACTTTTTTTCCTAATAGTTCGCGCATCTCCACACCTGTTACTCGTTTGCCGTGAAAGCGTACTTCACCGTGTGTGAGTTTTAAATTGCTGGGTAGTAGGCCTGAAAGCACTCTTCCTATCATGCTTTTCCCAGCTCCGGACTCACCAACTAGACCTAAGGTTTTTCCTGAGCTAACGGAAAAAGAGATTTTCCTTAATAAGTCTATGTTTTTTTCTTTGCTCTCTACGGAAATAGAGACTTGGTCAAATTCAATAACATAGCTCATCAGTTATCTCCTTGTTTTTTTAAGCGGGGATCTAAAGCGACTCTAAGGCCATCACTTAGTAAGTTGAATCCTAAAACAGCAAAAACTATACCTAAAACAGGTGCTAATAAATTCCAAACAGTGTCATAAATTTGATCTCTACCATCAGCCAACATCACGCCCCAGGCCACGACATCTGAAGAAACTGATAAGCCGACAAAACTTAAAATAGCTTCCACAATAATAGCAATACCCATTTGTAAACTAAATAAAGTAATGATTAAAGGAGTTACGCTAGGAAGAATTTCTTTTAACATAATTCTAAAATGCGAAAATCCTAGTAAACCTGCTGCATTTATATAGTCTTTTTGTCTAACTACTAATGCTTCGGATCTTATAACTCTATAGAAACGAGTCCAGTCAACTAAAATAACAGCGAGGATGACATTAAATAAACCTGTTCCTAGTCCTACCATTAACATCATAGAGAAAACAACTGGTGGAAAAGCCATCCAAAGGATAACTAAAGAGCTAACAGCTTTATCAAAGTAACCGCCTATATAGGCAGATAAAATAGCTAATGTACTTCCTATTAACATGGTTCCTAATGCAGCGGTTACAGCAACCAGGAGCGCAACTCTAGATCCATAAATTAATCTAGATAAAATACATCTTCCTAAGCTATCTGTTCCTAATGGATATTGTGCTATTCCATATTCATCCCAAGCAGGTGGAAGTAAAATTTCAATTAAGTTTTGAGCATTTGGATCATTTGGAGCAATAAGTGGAGCAAATATAGCAATTAAAATAAAAGTTAATACAATCAAACCACCTATTATTATTTTAGGATTATGGGTTTTTTGAAATTTTAAAAAGTTAAATAATGAACTCATTAGATCTACCTTAGTCTAGGATTTAGTATTCCATACAACATATCAACAAGGGAGTTAATGATTAAAATCATTAAACAGAAAACTAATGCTATTCCTTGAATGAGAGGGAGGTCATGGTTTTTAATTGCTTGAACCATTAAATTACCTATACCAGGGAAGGAAAATATTATTTCTATAAGTAGTGTGCCACCAAAAAGAAAGCCAAACTGTACGCCTATTAGCGTTAAGGTAGGTAAAGCTGCATTTTTTAGCATATGAACTAATAGAATTCTTGTTTCTGAGACCCCACGTAATCTTGCAACGTTTACATACTGTTCATTTTCAATATCCAGTAAGCTAGAGCGAAGTACTCTGATTATTATCGGACTAAAGCCTAAAGCTAAGGCAATGGAAGGTAAAATTAAATGTTTAATTGCATCCCATAACTGTGCCCACATACCTCTGATAAAAAAGTCAAATAAAATAAAACCTGTACCATCACTAATGGGACTCCCCTCCATTCTTCCCATAAAAGGTAGTATTGGAAAAAGAACACCGAATAAAATAATGAAAATAATTCCCCATAAAAATGAAGGAATAGATATTACAAAAACAAGGATAAAATCAGCGAAAAATTCTATTCTTTTTTTATCTAAAAGGTAAAGAATAATTCCACCTGGAGTTGATATTAACAATGCAATCATTAAGCTAAAAAGAGAAAGCTCGATGGTGGCAGGTAAAGCTTGGAAAAGTAATGAGGTAACAGATTGATGGAAAAATATAGATTTTCCTAAATCACCCTGAATAGCATTAGAAAACCAAACCCAATATTGGCTTAATATAGAGCCGTCTAATCCTAATTCTTTTCTTAATAAATCAGCATCAGCTTGAGTAGCTGAAGGTGATAGCATCATTCCTAAAGGATCTGCAGGAATAAATCTCAAAATAAAAAAAACAACTATTGATAATGCAAAAGACGTTATTAATATAGAAAAAGCTTTTCTTGAAAGAATGAAAGTAATGTTTTTCATATTCTACTCATATTTTTTTACGAAAAAACGGCACATATATAGTAAATATATGCCGTTTTATTTAATGAAATTACCAAGAGTAGTCTTGGGGTAGAATATATCCAGTTTGATAGGTTTTGAAGTCCAATCCTTTTTTGTAAGCTACTGTGGATATGGATTGTAGTAATGGAATGCTCCAGTCATTATTTGCTATTTTCTTATTTAGCTCTTTATATCCTTGAATGCGCTTTTCTTCATTAATTTCTGAATTTAACGCATCAAGAGTTTCAATCAGGCTGTCTTCTTTCCATGTGGAAAAACGTAAACGTGGGTCTAGAATTCTTCCGGTGAAGATTTCCGGATCGCCAGTTGCATTTGCCCAGCTATAAAGCATTACTCCATCAAGTTTTGACGAGTGGCTTAGTTCAAGATATTTAGCTACCGTTATTTCTTCTACATTCGCTTTGATGCCAATGTTCTCCCACATTCTGGCAATGGCGCGAGCCATATCGTAATCGGCAGGGAAGGTGTTATTGGTTGAGTAAAGTTTTAATGAAAGAGGGTTTTCTGTACTGTAGCCTGCTTTTTTTAATTCGCTTTTTGCGGCTTCTATATCAAAATCAATAGAAAAATCCTCAATATCGCCAGGGGAGCCCTTAGTGGCTAAAACAGAAATGGGCTGAGCGGTATCTTTATAAAAGGCTTTAGATAGGCCTTTTTTATCTAATGCCAAGTGCATTGCTTTTCGGACATGCTCGTTTTGAAAAATTTCTTCATAACTTGGCATTTGCAAAATATAGATTTCACTATATGGATAGACTTCTGCTTCTATTTTTGAATTTCTTTCCAAACGGCCCACATCTCTAACAGGGATTTGCACTGATATATCAACGCGGCCTGATTCTATGGCTGCTACACGAGCAGAAGTATCGGGCACAATCTCAAAAGTGACATTTTTAATTGGGGCTTCCTCTTGCCAGTAGTCTTCGAAGGCTTCTAACGTAATTCTTGAGCCTCGTTGATAGTCAACCAGTTTGTAAGGGCCTGCACCTATGGGGTTTGCTGCGAATCCATCTTCGCCAACCTTCTCAAAATATGCCTTGGGCAGTATGTAAGAAGAAAGGAAAGCTAAGCCTTTGGCTGCGGTGGGGGTAGGGGCGCTGAAGTGGATGATGGCTTCTAGCGGGTTGATGATTTCTACGGATTTTAAGGTAGGCATCATCCCATTAAGAGCTAGTGATTTTTGATTAACAGCCCTTTCAAACGTAAATTTCACATCCTCAGTAGTGAGCTGACTGCCATCATGAAAGAGAACGTTTTCTTGGAGCTTGATTTTAAGCTGCTTACCTTCTTCATCGTTCCATTCCCAGCTTTCGATAATTCTTGGTGTGACCTCTAATTCACCATTAACAAAAAGGGGTGAATCAAATACGGCTTTGTATATTGACTGCCCTGCGGGAAAGGTAACTGAAGTGGGATCCCAAGAGGGGATATCAACAGGAAAGGCGATCTTTAGATCTGTATTTTCAGCAGCAAGAGCAGGACCTACAGCGGCTAGAGCCATTGCCGTGGAAAAGGCTAGTGCCGTCATTTTTTTGTAAATTTTAATCATGAGTTGTCTCCTCAAGGGTTTTCATATATTGTTATCTGAAGATAATTATACTGTTTGTTTATTTTTCTAATTGTAGTGGTTTTCCCTATTAATAAAACTGTTTAAAATCAATGATATATAGGTAAAATAAGCAGTATACACTTTAGGAGTCAATAATATGAGTATTTTAAAAAGAATGAACTGGGACGAGGGTAAAGGTCAGATATTAGACCAAGATCGTCGTTATGTTTTGCTTAGAGCTGATGTGTTAATGGGGCTTTTTGATCAGCTGGAGGGGACCACGGAAAGACGTAAGGCTTTGGAGGCTTTTCAACAGTCTGTGACTCTATATGGTTCAAACTCTGTTGAGGCTTATTGGGGTGAGATAGATCATGATGCAGATAGGCTGTTAAATAGTATGATGACTATTTCGGCGCAGCTAGGTTGGGGGGTCTGGTCCTTGTTAAATAGAAGCAATAACAGTATAAAATTAGAAGTGTTTAACAGCCCTTTTGCTATGTCTACTTCTATTAAAGGACAGACGGTTTGCTATCCCATAAAAGGTATAATGCTGGCAATGGGGAAACTTATTTTTAATGGTGAGGTGAAGGTGGTAGAAGATAAATGTGCAGTTCAAAAGCAGGGTGATACATCTTGTTTTTTTACTATCATGCCTCTTTCAAATACTGATGCTTAAACTTATTAATGGAGAGGGTCCAAGGCGTAATATTAGCGAGCAGGTTTATTGGCTATTACGTTCTCGCATGCGGCTTGGTGAAATTGGATTTGATGATCGTTTAGTTGATCACGAGATTGCCGCAGAGCTCGAGGTGTCACGTATGCCTGTACGTGAAGCTTTATTAAGGTTGAAAAATGAAGGTTTAGTTAAAGGGACTTCTAGAGGGTTCATACTGAGGCAGTTTACTCCCTCTGATATAGCTCAAATATTTGAAATTCGTATTCTTCTAGAACCTGAGGCTGCTGCCTCGGCTTGTAAAAACTCAACTATAGATAATCTAGGCAAGATGAATCTGTATGCTCAGGCAGCACACAAAGCTCATGTTGAAAATTTAGCGCTTGAGTATATGGAAGCACAGGACCAGTTTAGAGATATGTGGTTAAAAATGAGCTCTAATCAACACTTAAGTACAACGATTTCACGGTTGAGCGATCATGTAGAAACGGTTCGCTTAGCTACATTACGTGAGTCAAAATATCGATTGCTCTCTTTAGCATCAACACAGAAAATTCTTCAAGCGTTTATAGATCAAGATCCAGAAAAAGCGAGTGAAGAAGTGCGCGTTAATCTACGTAACGCGGCACTATCTTATTACTCAACCCTAGATGGACTGTTAGATAAAAACTAGAAGATTGGTTCATACTTCTTAAGCCTGCCCATGCTTATATTTTTGAGTTATTTTATCCGCTATGGTTTTTTTAATGACGTGTTAACGGCGTTTATCGTTGAGTATGCAGATCGATATACGTATTCATGTCGTAAAAAAATACAGCTGGAAAATTATGATCTATGTTTAGGTAAGCGAGGTATTATCGTAGCTGGAAAACTCGGTAAAAGATATAAAATTATGGTACCAAAAGAGTTTTATGGATAAAAGTAGTAACTATTGCAAACAAGTGAATAAAAGGCTTACTTTGGTATACATTCTAATTAAAAAATAAAGATGTATATCCCTGCAAGATCTTTGTTTATAAGACTTACGAGATATGTTTTATTTCTAAGAAAGGAGATTATGAGGAATCTATGGATTTATTAACGTTATTACGACAGGCGAAGTTGAAGTCACGAGTTAAGCAAACATAGGTGTGGGGATTATTTGGCTTAAAATCCCCACACCCCAAAAAAAACCACCTAAACCATAGACCCGCTGTAAGCCAATAAAAAAGCCCCATCCGAATGAACTGACCCCCAATAGTTGGACGGTTTAGTTTACTGGGCACTTAAGGACTGAATTCGGTATTGCACCGGACTCAGTCCTTTTAATTTTAGTTTAATCCGTTCGTGATTATAGTAATTAATATATTCGTTAATTGCTTTTTTTAGCTGTTCCACCGATTGCCATTTTTGTAGATAAAATAATTCTGATTTCAGCGTGCCGAAGAAGCTTTCCATGGCTGCATTATCCAAGCAGTTTCCTCGGCGAGACATGCTCTGTGTCAGTCCCCGTTCGATTAAAAGTGTCTGATACGCACGGTTTTGATAGTGCCAACCTTGATCACTATGAACCAGTGGCTTATCTTCTTTTTTAAGTCCTTTCTTTGCTTTTTCCACCATTTGAGTCACGAACCGAAGAGCGGGGCGGAGACTCATTTCATGCGCAACAATTTCCCCATTATATAAATCCATCATCGGGGATAGGTACAGCTTTTCTCCTGCTACCTTAAACTCGGTCACATCCGTTACCCACTTTTGATTGGGCCCAGAGGCATCAAATTGACGCTGTAATAAATGGGGCGCAATGCGTCCTTCTTGGCCGCGATACGAGCGGTATTTCTTCACCCGAACAATCGACTTAAACTATGTTTTTGCCTTAATTCAGCCACTACACGCGCTTTTTCTTGGGTAAGCGATTTGCTTTTTTTGCTTGTTCTTTTTTCTGAAGTAAGGCATCGAGCTTTTTTAAGTAGGCATTCTCCGCTTCTAAATATAAAAGCTTTTCCTCAAGCTCTTTAATGCGTTTTTGTTCGGGCGTTCCCGCCGTCCGGTCTTTTTTATTGGGTTGCTTCATCGTTGATTGGCGTC